>NZ_JBDJNL010000003.1:0-297631 GCF_039674445.1 Brucella sp. TWI432
CGAAGTCATCGACTGGAGGGAAGCAATGATGTGGAGGTGGAAACAACGCTTTTTGCGGGCAAAGAGGGGGACCGCATGGTCGAGGGGGTGGTGACGCAGTTGAGCTTGCGGTTAAATATTGTATCAACGAGCTGGGCAAAGCTTGAAGAAGAAAACCATCTGCCTGCACAATGATCTGCACATTGCCTGACTTTTATAATTGGAAAGAATTGTATTCTTTCTTGTCTTCAAAGGATTACGCCTTAAAGGATTATGAAGAGACGTTTTTGGATTCTGGGTTATACCAATGGATGATCAGCAGCTGTTGAAAATGAACCGCAAAATCGCTGAACAGCGAAAATGGGTGGGTTTTATGGCGTTGGGTATCCTTCTGATATCGGGGGGCGCTCTGTGTTTATGGCTGCCGGTGTTCTCTGAGTTTGCCGCCAGCACAATTTTTGGCGTTGTGCTCATGGGGATTGGGGGCGTCAAGATCATTCAGTCGCTTTGGATAAAAAGCTGGTCTGGCTTTGTCTGGCAGGAGCTTTCAGGGGCGGTCGAGCTGGTTGGCGGCGTCATGATTTATCTCAATCCACTCAAAGGTGCGCTCGCCATTACGCTTCTGATAGCCATCGTCTTGCTCGTCCATGGTTTCCTGCAAGTTGCAATGTCCCTGAAGATCAGATCGGAGAGTGGTTGGTGGTGGTTCACGCTTTCTGGATTTATTGCACTCACCGCGAGTGTTATTCTTGTTCTTAAATTGCCGCTGACAAAGAGTCTTCCGTCTGGTTCAATTGCCGGGATCGCTCTTTTGATTGCAGGGATTGCTTATCTTGGAAGCGCATTCAGTACGCGAAAAGCATGAATTGACGACCAGACGGCATTGGCTCCTAGGTTCGGCCCCGTTTGCGATCCGTTGACTACGTGGCACCGTGGATACTTTTCGCGTCAATCTTGGTGGGTCGACATGAGCTATAGCAGAGTTAGAGGCACGATGAAGCGGATTAAGGAAGTGGTTGTGGGGATTTCAAATAACTCTGTTCGCCGACATTCAGTATTTGAAGGCAGAGCGGCATTATCGGCTCGTATCGCGCTGGTTTCAGCTGCTGTCTTGCTTGCTGGCTGCTCGCAAGAGCCTGAACAGACGCCCTCCCAAGTAAGACCTGTTCGAGTGACGACGGTTGAGCGCGGCGCAGCTGGGCAAACATCAACATTCACCGGTCAAATACAGGCGCAGGATGAGGCGTCTATGGCGTTTCGCGTATCGGGACGAATGATAGAACGCGCTGTTAATATTGGCGACAGGGTCACGGCGGGGCAAGTCATCGCACGTTTGGACTCACAAAATGCGATGAATACACTTCGCTCTGCTCGGGCGGCGCTGGCTGCGGCGGAAAGCCAGCTCGTAATGTCAAGAAATGCTTTTAACCGTCAAGATCAGTTGCTTCGCAATGGTTTCACGACGCGTTCCAGTCACGATGCCGCGCGCTCTGCAATGGATACTGCCTTGTCGAGCGTTGACAGCGCACAGGCGCAGGTGAAAATCGCCGAGGATAATCTTGGTTATACAAACCTGATTGCTGACGCTCCTGGCACTGTGACGGCGCGCGGTGCTGAACCCGGTGAAATTGTTCAGGCAGGACAAATGATCGTGCAACTCGCGCGCCAGGACGGGCGAGATGGCGTATTTGATGTACCTGCATCGGTACTTAGGGAAGCTGCGCCGGATTCCGTTATTACTGTCTCGCTTGCCGATGATCCATCGATCAAAGCTACAGGGCGCGTGCGTGAAGTTGCGCCGCAAGCAGATCCGATTACCCGTACATTCCGTGTTCGGGTTGGTCTTGATAATGCGCCGGATGCGATGCGCCTTGGCTCGACTATCAATGGGCAAGTGACCATTGAGAATTATGCCATGATTGAAATTCCAGCCACTGCACTGACTGCGGTGAACAATGCACCAGCAGTATGGGTGTTGAATCCCGAAACGAATACGGTTGCCTTACAGAATATTGAGATTGGCCGCTTTGGTAATGTTTCCGTTGGGGTAGCCTCTGGTTTGAGTGCTGGCGATATTGTCGTTACCGCAGGCGTGCAGGCTTTGTATCCTGGACAGAAGGTCCGTTTGCTCAATTCGGCGGGTGAATAATGCGTTTCAATCTTTCCGCATGGGCTGTTCGCGAGCGGCAACTTGTCATCTTTCTGATGATGGTCGTTCTGGGTGCAGGCTTGTTTGCTTATAGCCGTCTCGGACGCGCAGAAGACCCGTCCTTTGTTATCAAAACAATGGTTGTGCAGGCGGCTTGGCCGGGCGCCAACATGACTGATACATTGCAGCAAGTAACCGAGCGACTTGAGCGAACGCTGCAAGAGACGCCGCACCTTGATAATGTTCGCAGTTTTACGCGTCCGGGTGTCGCCACCATATTCGTCAATCTTGATGGCAGCGCGAGTGCCAAGGAGGTCGAAAATACGTGGTATGTGGTGCGTAAGCGTGTCGCTGATATGCGTCACACGTTACCTCAAGGCGTCGTGGGGCCGGGTTTTAATGATGAGTTCGGCGATACTTTCGGCTTGATATACGGGTTTACAGCCGATGGATTTACGCACCGTCAGCTGCGCGACTATGTCGAAAGCGCCCGTTCTCAATTGCTTAAAGTGCCAGATGTCGCAAAAATAGAGCTGCTTGGAGAGCAGGACGAACAAATATTCGTTGAGTTTTCGATGCGGGAGCTGGCAAATCTTGGCATAGATCGCTCGGCATTGATTGCAGCCTTGCGAGCGCAGAACGTCGTGCAGCCTTCTGGCACCATTATCACTGGCGATGAGAATCTAGCGATCGATGTTTCCGGTGGATTTGGAACGGAACAGGACATTGCAAATATCAACTTTGCCGTGAATGGCCGCATGATAAGGCTGGCAGATATCGCAACTGTTACACGCGGCTATTCTGATCCTCCGAAACCAATGTTTCGCGTAAATGGCGAGCCGGGAATTGGCATGGCAATTGCCATGCGTGAAGGTGGTGACATTCTCCGGCTTGGGCAGAATATCAATGCCGAAATGCAAAAAATCACCGCGAGTTTGCCGCATGGAATTGAGCCGCATCTGGTGGCGGATCAGTCGGTTACGGTACGTAGTGCCATAGGCGAGTTTATGACGTCCCTTGGACAGGCGGTCGTCATTATACTCATTGTCAGCTTTATCGCTCTCGGGATCCGTGCGGGGCTGATGGTCGCCATCACAATCCCGCTGACGCTCGCTGCTGTTTTTGCCATCATGTGGCTGTTCAACATTGACATGCAACGCATATCGCTCGGAGCCTTGATCATTGCATTGGCCCTGATGGTCGATGATGCCATGACGACAACCGATGCAACATTGGGCAGACTGGCCATAGGAGAGACAAAGGAAATCGCGGCGGTTTATGCCTTCAAGACTTATGCTTTTGCGATGCTTGCCGGCACACTTGTAACAATAGCAGGCTTTGTACCGATCGGCTTTGCAGCGAGTTCAGCGGGTGAATACACGTTCAGCCTGTTCGCTGTGGTGAGTATCGCGCTTGTGGTGTCCTGGTTTGTTGCCGTCGTCTTTGCGCCACTCATAGGGCTCTATGTGCTCAAGGCGCCAATAAAGACCGGGCGTGAACCCAGCCGTGTCATGCGATCTTATCGGCATTTTCTTTCAATTGCCCTCAAGGGGAAGTGGATCACAATCGCGCTCACGCTGGGCTTGTTTATTATTTCGCTTCTGCTTTTGCCGCTCATCCCGCGTCAGTTTTTCCCTTCATCAGACAGGCCCGAGCTTCTTGTTGATCTCGAGTTGCCACAAAACGCATCGATATACGCGACCGAGCGTGCAATGCAGCGCTTGGACGCCATATTAAAAAATGATCCAGACGTCGAACGATGGAGTGGCTATGTTGGAAGCGGAGCGGTGCGTTTTTACCTGCCATTGGATGCGAAACTTCCCAACGACTTTTTTGGGCAGGCAGTTGTTGTTGCCAAAGATGTGGAGGCCCGTATTCGGTTAGAGGAAAAGCTGACAAAACTGCTTGAAGAGGACTTTCCAAATATTGTCAGCCGAGTTTCACCACTGGAACTTGGACCGCCGGTTGGGTGGCCAATTCAGTACCGCGTGCTTGGGCCAGATTTAAGCCAAATACGAGATATTTCTTATCAATTGGCCGAGGTTATTGCTAAAAATCCTTTGACCAAAACCGTCAATTACCAGTGGGCGGTGCCCTCACGCGAAATTCGTATTCAGATTGATCAGGACAAGGCCCGATTGCTGGGATTGTCTACCGAAACGATTGGTCGTGTGCTGAATACGGTGGTGACGGGCGCACCGGTTACGCAGGTGCGAGATGGCATCTATCTGGTCAATGTCGTTTTGCGCGCAACAGATGAACAGCGTGTCTCGCTTGATACGTTGCGAACTATTCAGGTGCCGGTGCGGGACGGTCGAACTGTGCCACTTAGTCAATTTGCGAGTTTCGAGTACGAACAGACCTATCCGCTTGTGTGGCGGCGTAACAGAACCCCAAGTTTGACCGTTCAGGCCGATATCGCCGCAGGTGCGCTACCCGAAACGGTTGTTCAGCAGTTAGCGCCAGCGATTGCGGATTTGGAACAAAATCTGCCGCCGGATTATCACATCGAAATTGGCGGAACTGTCGAGGAAAGTGCTGCGTCACTTGCTTCAGTGAAGGCCGTTGTCCCTGCCATGATCTTGATAATGTTTGTCGTTCTCATGTTCCAGCTGCGGCGCTTTTCACTGACACTGCTGGTCGTCAGTGTGGCCCCGCTCGGTCTGATCGGGGTGGTTCTTGCGTTGCTCGTATCCGGTCGCCCGTTGGGTTTTGTTGCCATTCTGGGCGTGCTCGCGCTTATCGGAATGATCATCAAGAATGCAGTGATCTTGATTGGGCAGATTGAGGCGGAAAGGAAAGCCGGCAAGCCCATTGAGGAGGCTGTCCTCGACGCATCTTCAGCTCGTTTCACACCGATCATGTTAACGGCAGTCTCCACTGTGCTGGGCATGATTCCTATTGCGCCCACGGTTTTCTGGGGACCCATGGCATTCGCGATTATGGGAGGGCTACTTGTTGCAACGCTTTTGACACTGGTTTTCCTGCCTGCACTGTATGTTTCTTTAATTAAACACAAACAGATAGAAAATGAGCCATAGTGCTCTTTCGTCGAGTACGAGAGGGTATGACCAACTATTTGAAGCATGGCGAACGGTGATAGCGAGCCAGCTGTTGCGGGTTCTATCGCATAATTTCATCAGGCTAAAAAAGCCTCAAAGCCATTGTCGTCGATCGCAACAAGGGCGTTCATGACTGTTTTGCGATTCGGATGTAAATCCCTCTGGATCGTCATTCAAATCCCAGGACCTATACGCCTTTTCTATTCTGCTGATAGGTTTTTGCGCGCCAAACTCAAAGATTCCACTTTGCTCATACGTCGACTTTACTTTCTACAAAATTACCCTTTCATAGCGCGCATGTTCCAGTAGACGCTCAGGAGGAAGCTTTGAAAGCACTTGTTCTCGAAGAAAAGGGAAAGCTCTCGCTTAGAGAATTCGATATGCCGATGACGCTTGGACGCAAGGATGTGCGCATCAAGATTCACACAGTCGGCATATGCGGATCAGATGTGCACTATTACACTCATGGGCGTATCGGTCATTTCATAGTCAACGAACCGATGGTTCTTGGTCATGAAGCATCGGGAACCGTAATTGAAGTGGGTGAAGATGTAACAAATCTCGCTGTGGGTGACCGTGTCTGCATGGAGCCGGGCATTCCTGATCCGACCTCGCGCGCATCGAAACTCGGTATCTATAATGTGGACCCGGCCGTTCGTTTCTGGGCGACGCCACCCGTTCATGGCTGCCTTGTGCCGGAAGTGATCCATCCCGCTGCCTTCACCTATAAGCTGCCGGATCATGTTTCATTTGGTGAGGGTGCAATGGTCGAGCCTTTTGCCATTGGGATGCAGGCGGCCTTGCGTGCACGCATTCAGCCCGGCGATGTGGCTGTTGTTACCGGGGCAGGTCCCATTGGCATGATGGTAGCGCTGGCGGCACTTGCCGGAGGTTGCGCAAAAGTGATCGTCGCCGATCTGGCCCAGCCCAAACTGGATATCATCGCTGCCTATGACGGTATTGTAGCAGTAAATATTCGAGAACGCAGTCTTGCGGAAGCCATCGCAGACCATACCGATAGCTGGGGTTGCGATCTGGTTTTCGAATGTTCTGGTGCCGCATCTGCCATTCTCAATATGGCAAGCTTGGCGCGACCAGGAGGCGCGATTGTGCTTGTCGGCATGCCGGTTGATCCTGTGCCGGTGGATATTGTCGGGCTTCAGGCCCGCGAGTTGCGCCTTGAGACAGTTTTCCGTTATGCAAATGTCTATGACCGCGCCATCGCGTTAATTGCTTCGGGAAAAGTTGATCTCAAGCCGCTGATAACGGCTACATTGCCTTTTGAAGACAGCATTCGTGGCTTTGATCGAGCAGTCGAAGCACGGGAAAATGATGTGAAGCTTCAGGTCACCTTTCCACAATAAAGGAAAACCATATACGTTGGAACATCGGCGTTTGCTCTGAGCGAGCAGCGTCGATTAGTTCTCGGTGCATCCATTGATGGCTGTGCCATAGAACATCGATCAGAAGACATTTTCTCGCCGCCAAAACTGTGTGCGGAAATAGTATCTGATCCCAAACTGGTATCAGCGCATGCTAAAAAATATGAAGACAACCATGTCGCTTATCGGCGCCTGAAAGCTTTGTTGATATTGCAGTCTCACGTTCAAAAAGCTCGATAATATGGGGTTTTTATGCCGCGAAGACCGGAAAAATAAGGTGCCGATGCACAGAAACAGGGTTGTTTGGTGCTCCGACTTTCTCAAATCACTGAAATTGTATGTAAAAAAAGTATCATAATATTCTATGTTGTGATGTAGCCCTTGGCGTTCACACCACCCAGAATGCATTGATCATGAGACATGGCCTGGAGCAGAGGAGCCCAGGCCTTGCAACTGTATCATGATCTGCGTCAGGGAGGATGTCATGCAACCAGATTTGGAGCTTGTGCATATCCGCAAAGGAGAGTCCTTTGCGGCGTGGATGCATGGTTATCCATTTCGCACTGTGCGCTGGCATTACCATCCCGAATATGAAATCCATCTCGTGGTGGCAACTTCTGGCACCTTCTATATGGGCGATCATGTCGGGCGTTTTGCTCCGGGGCAATTGATCATGACTGGCCCTAATCTACCACATAACTGGATTAGTGAGATCGAGCGAGGTGAAAGAGTACCCACACGTTCCATGGTGATTCAATTCCCGGAAGCTTTTATTGAAAATGCGCTCGCAATCATGCCGGAAATGGGTGATCTGGGGCCCTTACTGGAGCGCAGCCGTCGCGGATTGTTGTTCGATGACGAAACAAGCATCAAAATCCGCCCTCTCATGGAGCGTCTCATCGTGGCGCAGGGACTGACGCGAATTGCGCTTTTCTGGGAAATTCTGGATCTGCTCTCAAATGCGTCTGAGCCGGAAGTGCTCGCGAGCCTGAGTTATGAGCTTGATGTAACACGTTTCAGCCCTTGCGGGATCAATCGCGCCCTTGCTTATCTGCGAGAACATCTGACCGAGCAGATTGAGGAAACGGAACTCGCTGACATGCTTGGGCAGAGTCAGAGTGCGTTTTCCCGCGCTTTCAAGCGCCATACAGGGACGACGCTGGTGCGCTATCGCAACCAGTTGCGTGTCGATCTCGCCTGCCAGATGCTGCTGACCATGCCGGAAGTGCGGATCACCGATATTTGCTACGAGATCGGCTTCTCCAACCTGTCCAATTTCAACCGGCATTTTCTCAAGTTCAAGGGCATGTCTCCTTCGCAGTTTCGTACCACTTTTGCCGCAAACAAAATTCTGGTCATGCAAGATCAAACAGAGCCGGAGGATGCGGTTATTCGCAATTTGGGCGGGCGGGTTTCTGCCCAAACTATGCAGGCGTTGCCTGTCAATCTGTAACGGGAGGTAAATCTCAATGAAAAAAGCCATTTTAACTGTGAGCACTGTTCTTGCTCTTCTGGCTTCCCCTGCTATTGCGCAGGAAAAGCTCAAGATCGGGATGACATTTCAGGAACTGAACAATCCCTATTTCGTTTCGATGCAGGAAGCGCTCCGCGGTGCAGCCGAAAGCATTGGCGCTGACGTTGTTGTCAGCGACGCTGGCCATAATGTCGCCAAGCAGATTTCCGACGTGGAAGATATGCTCCAGCAGAACATCGACATCCTGCTGCTCAATCCTACCGACAGCGCTGGTGTTGAAGCAGCCGTCGTTGCCGCCAAGGAAAAAGGCGTGATCGTCGTTGCGGTCGATGCCAACGCCAATGGTCCGGTTGATACTTTCGTTGGCTCCAAAAACCGCGATGCGGGTTACCAGTCGTGCAAGTATCTTGGCGAAAGCCTTGACGGCAAGGGCGAGGTTGCCATTCTGGATGGCATTCCGGTTGTTCCTATCCTTCAGCGCGTTGAAGGCTGCAAGGCAGCGCTTGAAGAGTTCGAGGGCATCAAACTGGTCGACACACAGAATGGTCGTCAGGATCGATCAGTGGCGCTTGGTGTTGTTGAAAACATGATCCAGTCCCACCCTAATCTCACGGGCATTTTTTCGGTCAATGATGGTGGCGCTATGGGCGCTCTGGCTGCAATTCAGGGCTCAGGCCGTGATATTAAGCTGACTTCTGTCGATGGCGCGCCAGAAGCTGTTCAAGCCATCAAGGACGGCACGCCTTTCATCGAAACAACGGCACAGTTCCCGCGTGATCAGGTGCGCGTTGGTCTTGCGATGGCGCTGGCGCAGAAATGGGGTGCTCGCGTTGTTCCTAAGGAAGTTCCGATCGACGTCATGGTGATCGATGCCAAGAACGCTGAAGGTTTCAGCTGGTAATCATCCTCCCTGCTCCCGTTCCGGTTCAATGCATTGGCAGCACAAGTGTGAAACGCTTTTGCTGAGAAGAATGCGAAAAGCCGCTGCGCCCGAAAGGGCGCACGTGGGACGGGAGCCACTTATTGGTTAGGAACAAATCGTGCTTGAGCTGAAAGGCATCAAAAAAAGCTTTGGCCGGATCGAGGTTCTCCACGGTGTGGATCTAAATGTGCGTGCTGGTGAAGTTCACGCCCTTCTCGGGGAGAACGGTGCGGGCAAATCTACACTGATGAAGATACTCTCCGGTATCCTGCGCCCTTCCGAGGGTGAAATCCGGGTTGACGGTAAAGAGCGCCATTTCGCCGACAACGACGATGCCATTCGAGCTGGCATCGGTATTGTGTTTCAGGAATTCAGCCTGATTCCGTATCTCGATGCAGTCGAAAACATGTTTCTGGCGCGTGAAATGCGCAATCGCCTCGGGCTTCTCGACCGGGCGGCCATGCGCAGCCGTGCGCGCGAAATTATGGCAAAGCTTGGCGTGGATGTGCAGCTCGACGTGCCGATCAACCGGCTTTCTGTGGCAGAACAGCAATTTGTCGAAATCGCCAAAACACTGGCACTTGATGCGCGCATTCTTATTCTCGATGAACCGACGGCCACATTGACGCCATCCGAAGTTGAGCACCTTTTCAAAGTGATGCGCGAGTTGCGCCGTCAGGGCGTGGCAATTATTTTTATCTCCCATCATCTTGAAGAGATTTTTGAGATCTGCGACCGGATTACGGTTCTGCGCGACGGAAATTATATCAATTCCTGTGATGTCTGTGATGTCGATAATGACCGCCTGGTCGAGATGATGGTCGGGCGTCGTCTGGAAGCCGGTTTTCCACCCAAAGCCGACATTGATGTGAGAGCGCCGGTAATCATTGATGTGGAAGAATTACAATTGCGTAAAGGCGGACCCGTTTCGCGCTTTAGCCTGCGCAAGGGCGAGGTTTTGGGTTTTGCCGGGCTGGTCGGCTCAGGCCGGACGGAAAGCGTTCTGGCCATGCTCGGCGCACATGCGTCTGTTCAATGCAAGATGAAATTGGATGGCGTGGCGACGCGGCTTTCCGGCCCTGATCAGGCGCTTGAAAACGGTATCGGGCTTTTGCCGGAAAGCCGTAAAGAGCAAGGGCTGATCACCAGCTTCTCGATCCTGCAAAATATTTCCCTCAACAATTACGGCAAATATCGCCGCCTGCACTGGTTTGTCGACCTTAAAAAAGAGCTCAAAGCCACACAAGTTGCCATGCAGCAGGTGCGGGTGAAGGCGCAGGGACCTTATGCGCGCATTGATACGCTGTCGGGGGGCAATCAGCAGAAAGTGGTCATCGCGCGCTGGCTCAATCATGACATGCGCGTGCTGATTTTTGACGAACCCACACGCGGTATTGATGTCGGTGCGAAGGCAGAAATCTATGCCCTCATGCGCGCTTTCACCAATGCCGGATATTCGATCATCATGATTTCTTCCGAACTGCCGGAGATCATCGGCATGTCAGACAGGGTCTGCGTGTTCCGTTCCGGCGGTATCGTCGCAACGCTCGAAGGTGAAAAAATCACGTCTGAGGAAATCATGACCCAAGCCACAACGGGGAAGCCGCACTATGTCCAATGATGCAAATATTGCCACAGCTGAAAAGAAGAGCGGCTTTTCACTGCGCCATTGGCTGCATTCGCCGCTCATATTGCCCTTGGCGGGCCTGATCGTCGTCTCCGTCCTGATGGGACTTGCCAGCGACAATTTCTTCAGCGTGCCGAACATCCTCAATGTGTTACGGCAGGTCTCTATCGTCGCTGTATTGGCGGTCGGTATGACTTTTGTCATCCTCACTGGCGGTATCGATTTGTCCGTTGGCGCGGTCATGGCGCTGGTTGGAACGCTTGCATCGGGCCTCATGGTGCATGCCGGGATTCCGGCAAGTGCTGCCCTTGGTCTTGGCCTGCTCATCGGGCTTGCGATTGGCACCATCAATGGTGTCCTTGTTGCATGGGGGCGAATGCCGGCAATTATCGTGACGCTTGCCACTATGGGCATGGCGCGTGGTCTTGGTCTTATTTATTCCGGCGGTTATCCGATCAGCGGCCTGCCGAGCTGGGTGTCATGGTTTGGTGTGGGGCGCATCGGCATGATTCCTGTGCCGGTTATCATTATGTTTATCATCTACGCGATTGCATGGGTGCTGCTCGAACGCACTGCTTTTGGTCGCCATGTCTATGCGCTGGGCGGCAATGAGACCGCAGCGCGGCTTTCGGGCGTGAAAACATTGCGCGTGAAACTTGCCGTCTACGCGATCTCTGGTCTCACATCGGCTCTCGCCGCAGTTATTCTGACCGGGCGTCTGATGAGTGGTCAACCGAATGCGGGCATGGGTTTCGAGCTCGATGCCATTGCGGCAGTTGTTTTAGGTGGCACTGCGATTGCCGGCGGTCGTGGTCTGGTGCTTGGCACACTGATTGGCGCGATCCTGTTGGGTATCTTGAACAATGGCCTCAACCTGATGGGCATCAATCCGTATCTTCAGGATGTGATCAAAGGCGGCATCATCCTGCTTGCGATCTATATCGGGCGCGAGTGGCGCTAATCATTATGAAATTTGCCGGAAACAGTCCGGTGCATACACAGGAGAATAAAATGGCGGAATCGCTTCAAGGCAAGATTGCAGTCATTACGGGGGCTGCTTCGGGTATTGGTTTGGCTACGACCAAAACGTTGCTTGCCGCAGGAGCCACGGTCGTTCTGGTGGACCGCAATGAAGCAGCGCTGAATGCGTTGGTGGGTGAGTTGGGCGAGAAGGCTATCGTACAAGTGACGGATCTGTTGAATGCCGAAAGCTGCGCTGCGATGGTGCCTGAAATCCTGAAAAAGGTCGACCATATCGATATTCTGTATTGCAATGCAGGCACCTATATTGGTGGTGATCTGACAGAGACAACCGCAGAAGCCATTGATCAGATGCTCAATCTCAATGTCAATGCGGTCATGAAAAATGTTCATGCTGTCGCGCCGCATATGATTGAACGCAAGACAGGTGACATCATTGTGACCTGCTCGATTGCAGGCCATTACCCGACCTATTGGGAGCCGGTTTATGCATCGTCCAAGTGGGCGGTGACCTGCTTTGTGCAGACAATGCGCCGACAGATGATCCCGCATGGCGTCCGTGTGGCTCAGGTGTCGCCGGGTCCAGTGGTTTCGGCCCTGCTGGCCGACTGGCCTGAGGAAAACCTGCGCAAGGCCAAGGAATCGGGCAGCCTGATCGATCCGAGTGAGGTGGCGGATGCGGTTGAATATATGCTGACACGCAAGCGCACAGTCACGATTCGCGATATGCTGGTGCTGCCGACCAACTTTGATCGGGTATAATCGCGTTTCACGGAGGGTGTTTCCAATGGTCCCAAAATATCTGATTGGCGTGGATGTCGGCACGGGGTCCGCCCGTGCGGGTGTTTTTGATCGCTCAGGCAAGCTTCTGGCGACAGCCAAACGACCGCTCGATCTTTATCGGGATGATCGCGGCTTCGTCGAGCAATCAAGTCAGCAGATATGGCGTGCCGTTTGTGAAAGCGTGCGTGAAAGTGTTGCAAGCGCCGCTATCGATCCGGGTGAGGTGGCAGGCATTGGTTTTGATGCCACCTGTTCGCTTGTCGTTCTTGGCGAAGGTGAGAAAACGCTGCCAGTGAGCAGCGAGAGCGAACGCGATGTTATCGTATGGATGGATCATCGCGCGCTCGGACAGGCTGAGCGGATTAATGCAGGCGGCCATGATGTGCTCAAATATGTCGGCGGACGTATCTCGCCTGAAATGCAGACACCTAAATTGCTGTGGCTGCGGGAAAACAATCCCGACACCTATGCGAAGGCACGGCATTTTTTCGATCTCACGGATTTTCTGACATTCAAGGCAAGCGGTGCACTTGAGCGTTCATCCTGCACCGTCACATGTAAATGGACTTATCTCGCGCATGAAGGGCGCTGGGATGCGGAATATTTCCGTGCTATCGGACTGGGTGATCTGGCAGACGATGGTTTTAGCCGTATAGGACAGACGATCGTTGCGCCCGGCACGCCGCTTGGTCACGGATTGAGCCCAGAGGCCGCCTCCGCGATGGGACTTGTCGCTGGCATTGCTGTTGGGGCAGGGTTGATCGATGCCCATGCCGGTGGCGTGGGAACAGTGGGAGCACGGGATGGCGTTGCTTATCCTGTGAAATGTCTCGCTTATGTGTTCGGCACGTCTTCGTGCACCATGACAACGACAGTTGAACCGGCATTCGTTCCCGGCGTATGGGGGCCTTATTATTCGGCGATGCTGCCAGGCAAATGGCTGAATGAAGGTGGACAATCGGCTGCGGGGGCAGCGATTGATCATCTTGTGCAATGTCATCCGGCAGCACTTGAAGCAGGCATGCTCGCAAAAGCCGAAGGCAAATCCTTGCCGCAATGGCTTGGCGACAGAGCATTGATGCTGGCAAATTCGCCCAGCGAGGCCGTCAGGCTCGCTGATACATTGCATGTGGTGCCGGAATTTCTGGGCAATCGTGCGCCCTTTGCCGACCCGCATGCGCGCGCTGTTATTGTCGGGCAGGGCATGGAGACAGGGGTGGATTCCCTTGTTGCACTTTATATTGCGGGTCTTTGCGGCCTTGGCTATGGCCTGCGTCAGATCATTGATACGCAAAGCAAAAATGGTGCAATGGTCGAAGCCATCAGTGTCAGCGGTGGCGCAGGTACCCATCCGCTCATTCGTCAGCTTCTGGCTGATGCGTCAGGTCTGCCTGTCGAGGTGATCGATTGTGAAGAGCCGGTCCTGCTTGGTTCGGCAATTTTGGGCGCAATGGCCGCAGGGCTGTTTGCAGATATGGAAACGGCTATGTCGACCATGTCGCGCGTTGGCACGCAGTGCCTCCCGCAAGTGCGCATCAGTGCCGTGCACGATGCACGTTATAGGGCTTTTCTGGCATTGCAGAGCAGCGCGCGCGACATACGCCAGAGCATGGCACAAGCGCTGTCTGCATAATCCATTATTCAACATCAGGCGGTAAAATCACGCCGAAGAGGTTATTTCTATGCAGTTTTCTGGAAAATCCGTCATTGTGACAGGAGCAGGCAAAGGTATTGGTCGTGCATGTGCGCAGTTGATGGCCAGCCGTGGCGCGGAAGTGGTCGCACTGAGCCGTACCCAGTCTGATCTGGATAGTTTGGTTGGTGAAATCGGAGGGCGTTCGATACGGGTTGATCTGTCTGATGTGCGGGCTGCGCGTGACGCGATCCGCGAGGCGGGAGCATGTGATTATCTCATTAACAGCGCAGGCATCAATGTGCTTGAAAGCGTGTTTGATATGACGGATGCCGGTTATGAGGCTGTTATGGGCATCAATTTGCGCGCAGCGCTGATTGCGTGTCAGGAGTTTGCCCGTATGCGCGTGGCAGCAGGCGGCGGTGGCGCCATCGTCAATATTACATCTATTGCCGGCCATCGCGGTTTTCAGGATCACTTGTGCTATGCCGCATCCAAGGCAGGCCTTGAAGGTGCAACGCGAGTTCTCGCTAAGGAGTTGGGACCGCATGGTATCCGTGTCAATGCGGTGGCCCCCACAATCACATTGACCGAACTAGCGGTTGAAGCCTGGAGCGACCCTGTAAAAAGCGCACCCATGATGGTGCGCCATCCGGTCAATCGTTTTGCGCAATCCGAAGATGTTGCGCAGGCCATTGCGCTTCTTTTAAGCAACGACAGCGCAATGGTCACAGGGGCTACTTTACCAGTCGATGGTGGTTTTCTGGCCGTGTGATAAGTCGCTGGTGATGGCATCAATGTCTTGAATATTTGCGAAAATTTTCTTTCAAGATGCGGTTGCTGTGAAAAGAGCGGCTCATTTGAAACCTCCAGTGAAGGTCGGTATCGGATGTTGCGTGTCCTGCAACCCACGATACCAACACCCCTATCGCATAAGCGGCGGGTTCTCACGTTATCGAAGTAAATACAATGGACTTGCTCCGATTAAAGCATTTCCTGTTTTGATTGGATCATTGGGAACGCGCCTAACTCTCAAATTTTACGATAGATGCGGCCACCCGCTTCTTTCCTGCCGGTGTCCTCGACGCCTTCGAATTGCCCGTTGCGCACGCGATCAAGAAACTCCCGGCCGAGTTTCACCTTTGTACCGACATATAGATCATTCCACCCTTCACCGTAGATCTCAAAGAAATGGAACTCGCCGCGATCAAGCACTGTAATCGCTTTTCTGAGTGCATCCAATCGTTGTTCAAGCATGACAGGCTCTTTCGACCGCGTTTTCAGGGAATGAGCACAGCGGCGCCTTCGAAACGGCCGGCGCGCAGATCATTGAGCGCCTTATTCGCTTCGCGCAACGGATAGGTGGTGACGTTGGTGACGATGCCTGCTTTCGGGACAATCCCGAGGAAATCGATGCCGTCCTGCCGCGTGAGGTTGGCGACCGAGACAACCTGCCGTTCTTCCCACAACAGAGAATAGGGAAAGCTTGGTATATCGCTCATGTGAATGCCAGCGCAGACGACACGGCCTCCCTTTCGCACATTCTTCAGCGCCGCCGGAACGAGGCTGCCAACGGGAGCGAATATGATCGCGGCATCCAGAGGCTCCGGTGGGCTGTCTTCGGATGAGCCAGCCCATACGGCCCCGAGCTTTCTGGCGAAATCCTGCGTGGCGGTGTCGCCCGCTTTGGTGAAGGCATAAACACGGCGTCCCTGCCAGCGTGCGACCTGTGCGATGATATGAGCGGCGGCGCCGAAGCCGTATAAGCCCAGCGTTTTCGCATTGCCGGCCAAGACGAGCGAGCGCCAGCCAATCAGACCTGCGCAAAGCAGTGGCGCGAGGGAAGCATCCTCACCCTCCTCGCCCAGCGAAAAGGCGAAGCGCGCATCGGCCACGACTGCGGTCGCATAACCGCCGTCACGTGTGTAGCCGGTGAACTGCGGTGCATCGCAGAGGTTTTCCCGTTCAGTACGGCAATATGGGCACACGCCACAGGTGTGCCCAAGCCAAGGTATGCCGACTCGCTCGCCGATCGTGAGCCCTGTTACACCTTCACCGAGCGCATCAACCCGCCCGACGATCTCATGGCCCGGAATGATGGGGATATGTGGATCGGGCAGTTCTCCATCCACGACATGCAGGTCCGTGCGGCAGACGCCGCAGGCTGAAACCTTCACGCGGATCTCACCCGGGCCGGGCTTCCTATCTGGAAGCTCGGTCCAGACGAGTGGCGTGCCGATAGCATTCAGGACCATTGCATGCATGGCAACCTCCGCGCGTTATATCAACGATAAACGATACCACCATCGGTCAGGATCGCCTGGCCGGTGATGTAGTCGGAATCGTTGCTGGCCAGGAAGCTGACGAGAGCCGCGACGTCTTCGGGCGTCTGCGCCCGACCGAGCGCAATGCCTTCTACATATTTCTTGTAGGTCTCGCCCTTTGGCGCGCCGGTGAGTTCGGAAAAACGCTCATCAATCTCAACCCACATGTCGGTGCCGACAATGCCGGGGCAATAGGCGTTTACGGTGATGCCAGCGCTGGCATATTCCTTGGCTGCCGCCTGTGTCAGGGCGCGCACCGCGAATTTGGTCGCCGAATAAACGCCGAGCATGGCAAAGCCGTCATGGCCAGCGATGGAAGAGGCGTTGATGATCTTGCCCTTCTGCTTGCGCGCCTTGAACTTGGCCGCTGCCGCCTGAATCCCCCAGAGCACGCCCTCAATGTTGATCTTGAAGATGCGCTCTACCTCTTCCGGCAGAACATCTGCGATAGGGTTGACCTGGGCGATGCCGGCATTGTTGACCATGACGTCGAAGCCGCCGAGTTGCTTTTCGGCATCGTCGATCGCAGCGTAGACGTCATCTCGCTTGCTGACATCGGCAGAAAAGGTGCTTGCCCTGCGACCGAGCGCTTCCACTTCCTTCTTTACTGCTTCCAGCTTGTCGGCCTTCAGATCGACAAGCGCGATGTCAGCGCCGTCCTTGGCCAGTCTAAGCGCGATGCCGCGGCCTATACCCTGTGCTGCGCCGGTGACGAGAATTTTTTTGCTGTCCAGTGACATGGTGCTTCTCCTTGAATTGACGTTTGACACGGCAGTCTGAATGGATGGACTGCCGTGTCGGCAGATCGGGCTTAGAAGTGTGCGTCGATATCGACGACATCAATCAGCTTGTGGTTCACGAACTCCTTCAGGCCGAGACCCAGCAATTCGCGGCCATAGCCCGAACGGCGGATGCCGCCGAATGGCAGATCAGCTTCCACTTTGGTCGGGTGATTGACGAACACCATGCCGGTTGAAATCCGTTTTGCCACTTCCGCGCCCCGCTTGGGGTCGGAGGTGAAGACAGAACCGCCCAGTCCGAAGGGTGAATCATTGGCGATGCGGACGGCATCTTCCTCGTCCTTCGCGCGAAACAGCATGGAAACCGGGCCGAAGAACTCCCAGTAGCGCGCCGGATTGCCTTCATGGACATCGGTGAGAATGGTTGGCTGTACAAAGGCACCATGATTGGGCACTGCCGGGCCGACTTCTTCGGCCTTCGCACCCAGCTCGACCGCCTTGCGAATTTGTTCTTTTAAATCGTCTGCCGCCTTTTGCGAGGACAGCGGTGCGAGTGTGGTTTTTGGGTCGAACGGGTCGCCGGTGACAAGCTTCGCAACACCCTTGCGATAGCCATCCAGAAAAGTGTCATAGACCTCGTCAACGATGATCATGCGCTTGGAAGAAACGCAGACCTGCCCTCCGTTCCAGTGGCGGCCGAACACCGCCCAGTCGATGGTTTTGGGCATGTCGGCATCGGCCAAAACGACAAAGGCGTCGGCACCGCCCAATTCCATTGTCGATTTCTTGAGCGCCTTGCCGGCCTCGGCGGCGACCACGGAGCCAGCGCCTTCTGACCCCGTCAACGCCACGCCGTGAACGCGCGGATCGTTGATGATCTTGTTGATCTGATCGCGTGTTGCATAGAGGTTCTTGAAAGCGCCTTCCGGCAGGCCTGCGTCCATCATCAGCTTTTCGAAGGCTGCCGCACTTTGCGGGACGTTTGACGCATGTTTGAGGATGAGCGTGTTGCCAGCCGAGAGCTGCGGCGCAAGAATGCGCGCAATCTGGTAATAGGGGAAGTTCCACGGCTCAATGGCCAGCAGGACGCCCAGCGGCTCATGCACCAGTATTGCATCGCCTTCTGCGGGATCAAGCACCGGCAGCTTTTCGGGCTTCAACAATTCTTCGGCGTGACGAACGTAATATTCGAAGATTTTGGCCGACAGTTCAACTTCCGCCTTCGCTTCGGAGATGAGCTTGCCCATTTCCAGCGTCAGTAATTTCGCAAAGGCATCGCTGTCGCGCCGCAAAATGTCGGCAGCTTTCTGGAGAATGCGCCCACGCTCCGCAAATGGCGTGTCACGCCACTTCAGGAAGGCTGCATCCGCCTTGTCGAGGGCCGTATTGACCTCCGCATCGGTCGCGTCGGGAAACGTTGCAACGGTTTCTCCAGTGTAGGGATTTATGGTTGCATATGCCATTGCCATTCTCCATTGTGAGTGAGGGTGTTGCGTTCTTTTAAGAGATCAGGCGCCAAGATCCTTCACCGCCTGAACCATTTGCGTCAGCACGGCCTGCGCATCGCCGTAGACCATGCTGCAATTCTCGTTGAAAAAGAGGACATTCTCCACGCCCGAGTAGCCCTTTCCCTGGCCACGCTTGACGACGTAGACCTGATGAGCCTTGTCGGCATCAAGGATGGGCATACCGTAAATCGGCGAGGACTTATCAGTACGGGCTGCGGGGTTGACCACATCGTTGGCACCAATAACCAGCGCGACATCGGTGTTGGCAAACTCGGCGTTGATGTCCTCCATGTCGAAGATGATATCGTAGGGCACACCGGCTTCAGCGAGCAGCACATTCATATGCCCGGGCATACGGCCTGCGACTGGATGGATCGCAAACTTCACGTCGACACCTGCCGCCTGAAGCAGCTTGACGAACTCGTAGAGTTTTTGCTGCGCCTGAGCGACGGCAAGTCCGTAGCCGGGGATGATGATGACGCTGGAGGCATAGCGCATGGCGATGGCGGCATCGCTGGCATCAGTGCTTTTCATTTCGCCGTGGGTTTCGGCATTGCCCTGAACTGCGGCATCGCCGAAATTCGAGAACAGCACATTGGTCAGCGAGCGGTTCATCGCCTTGGCCATCAACACGGTCAACAATGTGCCGGCTGAGCCGACCACCATGCCCGCGATCATCAGCGATGGATTTTGCAGCGCGTAGCCCTCAAGCCCCACGGCAAGACCCGTGAAAGCATTGTAAAGCGAGATTACCACCGGCATGTCGGCCCCGCCGATCGGCAGCGTCATCATGATGCCGAATGCCAGTGCGCCCAGGAAGAACAGCACCGCCAGCAGGGGTAAATACGACGTGTTGAAGAACACCACGAGGGCAATACCGAGCAGAAGAGTGGCCAGAAACAGCGCGCCGTTGACAAGGCGCTGCCCACCAAAACGCCAGGGCTTGTTGATCTTGCCGTCGAGTTTTGCCCAGGCGATCACTGATCCCGTCAGCGATATCGAGCCGATCAGCGCGCCAGCAGCGGTCACAGACAGGATCACCGGTGCCGGCGCTCCGTGCCGCGACAGTTCGACCGCAGCGACTGCGGCCGCTGCGCCGCCGCCCATGCCATTGTAGAGCGCGACCATCTGCGGCATGGCTGTCATCTCGACCTTACGTCCACGCAGGTAAGCCCAGCCGCCACCCAGACACAGAGCTATAACGGCGAGGATCAGATTGACCCCGCGGTGCGGTGCGACCTCGGGCGAGATTTCAAAGATTGTCAGGAAACTGGCTGCGACTGCCACCACCATGCCGATGCCAGCTACAACGATGCCAGAGAGCGCTGTCACCGGTGAGGACATCCGCTTGAGGCCGAAAATGAACAAGCCAGCGGCGGCCAATCCGCTCAGCCCTAGGATGTGCTGAATAAGCATGTCAGTTTTTCCCGCTTCCACTGGACTTGAACATGGCGAGCATACGGTCGGTCACAATATAGCCGCCAGCAGCATTGGCCGCACCGAGCGCGACGCCGAGAAAGCCGACGACTTGTGCGAAAGGCGTGGTCGCATTGAGCAGCGCATGGAGTGCACCGACGACAACGATGCCGTGGATGAAGTTCGAACCTGACATCAGCGGGGTATGCAGGATTGAGGGGACACGGCTGATGACTTCGTAGCCGGTGAACGCCGCCAGCATAAAAATATAGAGTGCAATCAGCCAGGTCATTGATGTGTCGATGGTCATTTCGCAGTCTCCGCGCTGGGTGAAGCCACACCGTTTGTCCCCTGTTGCAGCGTGGCATCGCGGATATTTCCGTCATGGATCACAACGGCACCGGCGATGACCTCGTCTTCAAAATCAAGCGAGATAGCCCCGTCTTTCACAAGCAACGTAACGAGATTGAGGATATTCTTGGCGTAAAGTTCGCTGGCATGCTGGGCGAGCGCCGAAGGCACATTAAGCGGCCCCAGAATTGTCACCGGCCCCACGCTGATCGTCTGGCCGGGCTGCGTGCCTTCACAGTTACCGCCGCTTTCAGCGCCGAGATCGACGATCACAGCACCCGGCTTCATCGCCGCAATCTGGTCTGCCGCGATCAGGATTGGCGCGCGCCGACCGGGTACCGCTGCCGTCGTGATGATCATGTCAGCCTCGGCGATGTGACGTGACACGACCTGGCGCACCTGCATTTTTTCGTCCGCCGTCAATTCGCGCGCATAGCCGCCTTCACCACGTGCATCAATGCCGGTATCAACGAATTTCGCACCCAGCGACTGCGCCTGTTCGGCGGTCTCGGGACGGACATCATAACCTTCGGTGATGGCACCGAGCCGGTGTGCGGTCGCCAGCGCCGAAAGCCCAGCCACGCCCAGCCCCATGACCAGAACTTTTGCTGCGCGCAGCGAGCCTACGGCGGTCGTCATCATCGGCAGGATGCGCGGCATGTGCACCGCGCCCAGTAGCGGTGCATAATAACCCGCGAGCGCAGCCTGACTAGACAGTGCGTCCATTGATTGCGCCCGGCTGATGCGCGGGATGCGTTCCATCGCGAAGGCTGTGATCTTGCCTTCGCGCAAGGCTGTGACAAGGTCCGGATTTTCGGCTGCGTAGAGGAAAGAGACGAGCAGCGCGCCCGGCTTCATGGCTTTTGCCACTTCGACCGTGGGCGGCTGGACAGCCAGCACAATATCGGCATTTGCCACGAGAGCTTGAGCGCTATCCGCGAAGGTCACATCCTGATAGGCTGTGTCCGCGAAGGTCGCGTTATGGCCTGCGCCGCATTCCAATGTTACCGCTGCGCCCAGTCGTGCGAGCCGCGTGGCGACTATCGGCACCGTGGCAACGCGTTTTTCTCCGGGCTTTGTTTCTCTGAGCACTGCTATCTGGATCGCCATTGCCTGCCCCGCTATCGTTTCGCTCAGCCTTCCAGTATGAACTGCAAGCGAAAGATAGACCGTTTTAATGGCCAAGTACATTGATTAAAATCAATGGCAATTCAGATAGCGTTTGATATTAGTATTTACTGAATATTCTTTTTGTTACAGCGAGGTCGCACACCATAACACCGACACCCAGAAAAAAGAGACTGAGCCGACAGGAGGCCCAGATGCAGACGCGGGAGCGGCTCATCGAATCCGCAACACAGCTTTTTATCAAATCTGGTTTTGCGGGGACTTCACTGCGGGATATTGCTGAGGAGGCGGGCTATTCACAAGGTGCCTTCTATTCGAATTTTCCCTGCAAAGAGGCGGTGCTCCTTGAGATTCTGAAAAGGCATACCGCATTTGAAGACGAGGAGCTTGAAGCCATCGTCGGAAACGAAGATCACAGTATCGAGCAAGTTCTTGATGCGCTGGAACTCTGGTGCGAGAAATTTGACAAAGACCGCAACTGGTCGATCCTGGCAATCGAACTTCAACTTCATGCATTGAGAAGTCCGACATTTGCGGCAAGCTATGCTCACTTCTGGCTGGAGCATGAGAAGCGTATCGCCGAACTGATCAGGCGCACGTTCAACCGCGCCGGTAAAGTTGCGCCAGCGCATTGCGCGCAATTGGCTGCCGGTTTTATGGCTTTGGCGAACGGGCTGGCCGTGCAGGAAAGCATGGAACGTCCGCCGCTCATTGCAGCGACAATCACATTATTTTTGCGTAGCTTTATTGATGCCGCCGAACGGGAGACACATGTGGTGTCTCCCCGATAACCGTGCTTTGCCTTTCACCGCAAGGATACAGGCCTGACGTCACCCAACAGACACAAGTGAGAAGGAATACTCTACCATGCATTACAGCAGCGGAAACTATGAAGCCTTCGTTCGTCCCCGCAAGCCCGAAGGCGCGGATAAGAAGACGGCCTGGTTTGTCGGTTCCGGTCTTGCCGGGCTTGCGGGGGCGGCCTTCCTGATCCGGGATGGTGGCATCGCCGGTGAGCGTATTACGATTCTTGAGGAACTTGATTTGCCCGGTGGCGCACTTGATGGGCTTGATGTACCCGAAAAGGGGTTCGTCATCCGCGGCGGTCGCGAGATGGAGGAACATTTCGAATGCCTTTGGGATCTCTTTCGTTCCATCCCGTCGCTGGAAATTGAAGATGCCAGCGTGCTTGATGAATTCTATAGGCTCAACAAGGACGATCCGAATTTTTCGCTGCAACGCGTTACCCAGAAACAGGGGCAGGATGTCCCCGACAAAGCACTGCTGACGCTCAACGACAGGGCACAGAGAGAGCTGATCTCGATCATTCTGGCGACGCGCGAAGAAGTAGAGAACAAGCGTATCAATGAAGTCTTGGGTGAAGATTTTCTCAAGAGTAATTTCTGGCTCTACTGGCGCACCATGTTCGCCTTTGAGGAATGGCATTCAGCGCTGGAAATGAAGCTTTATCTGCACCGTTTCATCCATCACATTGGAAGTCTGTCAGACTTTTCCTCCCTTAAATTCAATCGCTACAACCAATATGAATCCATGGTTCTGCCACTGGTGAAGTGGCTGACGGATCAGGGCGTCAGATTTCGCTATGGCGTTGAGGTCACGGATGTCGATTTCGATATTCAGCCGGCCCGCAAACAGGCAACGCGGATCCACTGGATCGAAAAGGGTGTTGAAGGCGGTGTTGATCTTGGGGCTGACGATCTCGTTTTCATCACCATCGGCTCGCTGACGGAGAATTCCGATGATGGGGATCACAAGACCCCGGCGAAGTTGAACGAGGGGCCAGCTCCGGCCTGGGATCTCTGGCGGCGCATAGCGGCCAAGGATTCCGCCTTCGGACGCCCGGATGTGTTTGGGGGCCATATCCCCGAAACCAAATGGGCCTCGGCGACAGTCACCACGCTGGATAAACGCATTCCTGAATATATTGCGAAGATCGCCAAGCGCGATCCGTTCAGCGGCAAGGTCGTGACGGCTGGCATCGTGACCGTCAAGGATTCCAGTTGGTTGATGAGTTGGACCGTGAGCCGCCAGCCGCATTTCAAAAAACAACCCAGGGATCAGATTGTTGCTTGGGTCTATGCGTTGTTTGTTGATCGGCCCGGCGATTATGTGAAAAAGCCGATGCAGGAATGTACGGGTGAAGAAATTACCCAGGAATGGCTCTATCACCTCGGTGTGCCGGTCGAGGATATCCCGGAACTGGCTGCAACAGGCGCACGGACTGTGCCGGTGATGATGCCTTATATCACCGCGTTCTTTATGCCACGTCAGGCCGGAGACCGGCCGGATGTGGTGCCGGAGGGGGCGGTCAACTTCGCATTCATCGGTCAGTTTTCTGAATCAAAGCAGCGGGACTGCGTTTTCACGACGGAATATTCTGTGCGCACCCCCATGGAGGCAGTCTATACATTGCTCAATGTCGAACGTGGTGTGCCTGAGGTCTTTAACTCGACTTATGATATTCGCACGCTGCTGGCCGCGATTGGTCCGCTCAGAGACGGCAAACCGGTCGGTATTCCCGGTCCCGAATTTCTCCGAAAGCTATTGATAAAAAAGCTCGACTCTACCGAGATTGGGGCATTGCTGAGAGAGTTTCACCTGATTTCAACCGAATAATCTCAACCCACCGCGCCGATCATGCGGTGGGTGAGAATGCCATTCTTCGAGCAGGGGTGCACTTCCATAAAACCTGGCATGTGAACGTGTTCACATGCCCCTTTTACTTGAAGCATTGCTTCATCGATTCTCGTTTCACGCCGACAGGACTTATGTCCTATCTGCCTGCTTTTACGCATTATCCTCCGTAAAAGCGCGAAACGGTTTTGCTGGAAGTGTCCTAATCTTCGTCAACAACGCGAAGATGCAGCTGACTGCCAGAGTTCTCTGCTGAGCGTGCCGGGTTGCGCGGTGTTTCTTCAGCCGGTGCCGGACCAAATTCAAGCGCTTCAATCTTTGCACCGCGCTTGGTGACTTTATTGGAAGACACCAGAATGTCATCAATATCCTTGTTGGCCTGCAAGAAATGGGTTTGCAACTTGCGCACACGCTCATCAAGGCGACCCACATCTTCCATCAGGCGGATCACTTCACCCTGAATGACATGCGCCTGTTCGCGCATACGGGCATCCTTTAAGATCGCCTGAATAACCTGAATGGAAAGCATCAGGAGTGATGGTGAGACAATGACGATCCGCGCCCGGTGCGCGCGCTGGATCAGCGCTTCAAAATGCTCGTGAATATCGGCAAAAATGGATTCCGATGGGACAAACAGGAAAGCCGTGTCCTGTGTTTCGCCGGTAATCAGATATTTATCGGAAACATCCTTGATATGCACTTCCATATCGCGGCGGAACTGTGCAACGGCTGTCTTGCGTGCTTCCGGCGCTTCCGTTTCGCGCATGGAATTCCATGCCTCAAGCGGGAATTTCGCGTCGATGACCAGTGATGGCGCGTTGTTTGGCATCCTGACAAGGCAATCGGGGCGCGTGCCATTGGACAGTGTCGCCTGAAACTCATAAGCGCCCTGCGGCAGACCATCGGCAATGATCGCTTCCATGCGCGACTGGCCAAAGGCACCGCGCGTCTGCTTGTTGGCAAGGATTGCCTGCAACTGCACGACCTGACCGGCAAGCGACTGGATATTGTTCTGCGCCGTGTCGATAACCGCCAGACGCTCCTGCAACTTTGCGAGGTTTTCATGGGTCGAACGGGTTTGCTCGGTCATGGTCTGGCCGATGCGATGCGTCATGCCGTCGAGCCGTTCGCGGATCGACTGGTTGAGCTCTGCCTGCCGTGAGCCAAAAACTTCGGCCATGGTTTGCATCCGGCCCTGCATTTCGGATTGTGCCTTCAAAATCTCCGCCATGCGATATTCCGCATCGCGCGCACGGTCTTCAGCCTGCGCTTCCGCAACAGCTCTGAGACGCGCAGAACGCGCTGCCGCAATGAGAAAAATAGCGAGGCAAATGACCAGCACAACAATGCCCGCAAGGAGAATATTTCCCAGCGTGAAAGAGGTTGCACCAAGCTGCAAAAGCGGTTCGTTCAAGAGATTCTGGTTTTCCATTGCACAAGCTTAACTGATTCGTGTCGTCTTGATGAGATCAAAACAAGAACATTTTGCAAGTTACAATTGACGATTCTTGCGCAAGCGATTACGTGAAACGCATGTCTATTAAACCGCTCATCATCCTTCCCGATCCCGTCCTGCGCCAGCTTTCCAAGCCTGTCGAGCGCTTTGACGATCAGTTGCGCAAATTTGCCGGCGACATGCTCGACACGATGTATGATGCGCCGGGCATTGGCCTTGCCGCCATTCAGGTGGGCGAACCTCTGCAGATGCTTGTCATTGATCTTGCCAAGGAAGACGAGCCCAAGGCGCCGCATGTCTTCATCAATCCGGAGATTGTCGCCTCATCAGACGAACGCAGCGTCTATGAAGAAGGCTGTCTTTCGATCCCGGATTATTATGCGGAGGTCGAGCGGCCTGCGAGTATCACGGTCAATTATTTCGATGCGGACGGCAAGGAAAAGTCGATAGAAGCCGATGGGCTGATGGCGACCTGTTTGCAGCATGAAATCGACCATCTCAACGGCATACTGTTTATCGATCATATCTCCAAGCTCAAGCGCGATATGGTCATCAAGAAGTTCAAGAAGCTCGCCAGCCAGCGCGCGTCAAACAGGGCTTTGTGATGCGGATTATCTTTATGGGGACGCCGGATTTCTCCGTGCCAATCCTCACAGCCATCATCGGACAGGGCTATGATGTCGTTGCGGTTTATTCGCAGCCACCGCGTCCGGCTGGCCGTCGCGGACTGGAACTGACAAAGTCGCCGGTGCATGAAAAGGCCGAGGAATTCGGCATTCCGGTCTTCACGCCGAAAAGCCTGAAAGGCGCGGAAGAGCAAGACGTCTTTGCGAGCCTTGAAGCGGATGTGGCAATCGTCGTGGCCTATGGCCTGCTGCTGCCGCAGGCCATTCTCGATGCGCCGCGCCTTGGATGTTACAACGGTCATGCCTCGCTTCTGCCGCGCTGGCGGGGAGCGGCTCCCATTCAGCGCGCCATCATGTCGGGCGACACTGAAACCGGCATGATGATCATGAAAATGGATGCGGGGCTTGATACCGGTCCTGTCGCCATGGCCGAAAAAGTTGCGATCACGCCGGACATGACAGCTGGTGAGCTGCATGATCGTCTCAGCATGATCGGTGCCGATCTGATGGTGCGTGCGCTTGGTGCGCTTGAGCGCGAAAGTCTCACTCTTCAGCCGCAGGCTGAGGAAGGTGTGACCTATGCCGCCAAGATCGATAAGGCCGAGGCGCGTATCGACTGGTCGAAGCCTGCGAAGGACGTTCACAACACGATCCGCGGCATCTCACCATTTCCGGGCGCCTGGTGCGAGATGGAAATCAACGGCGCGGTTGAACGTGTCAAACTCCAGCGCTCTACATTGGGCGAGGGAAGCGGCGCTCCGGGCACTGTACTTGACGATCGCCTGACGATCGCGTGCGGCGAGGGTGCTGTGCGGCTCGTCACGCTACAACGTTCAGGCGGTAAGCCTTTGCCTGCGCAGGAGTTTTTGCGTGGTGCAACAGTGACGAAGGTTCTCTGAGCGGTGCCTCGTTACAAGATCACTGTCGAATATGACGGCACGCCTTATGTCGGCTGGCAGCGGCAGGAAAATGGCCATGCTGTTCAGAACGCAATTGAGCAGGCGTTTAAAAAGTTCTGCGGCGAAGATCTCACGTTGAGCGCGGCAGGCCGCACTGATGCAGGCGTTCATGCGAGCGCGCAGGTCATTCATGTCGATCTGACAAAAGATTGGGGTGCTGCGAAAGTGCGCGATGCGCTCAATGCGCATCTGGTGATGGCTGATGAACGCATCAGCATTCTCAATGTCGAGAAGACGACGGATGCCTTTGACGCGCGTTTTTCGGCGCGTGCCCGGCACTATCTTTATCGCATTCACAATCGTCGTGCGCCGCTGGCGATTGATTATCAGCGCGTTTGGTGGGTGCAGAAACGCCTTGACCACGAAGCGATGCATGAGGCTGCCAAGCGGCTTCTGGGCGAACATGATTTTACGACATTTCGCGCAACGCAATGTCAGGCAAAAAGCCCGATCAAAACGCTTGACCGGCTCGATGTCACGCGCAATGGCGATTATGTCGAAATGCGCGTTTCAGCGCGTTCGTTCCTGCATAATCAGGTGCGCTCCTTTGCGGGAAGCCTGATGGAAGTGGGGGTTGGCCGCTGGACGGCTGATGATTTGCAGGCCGCACTCGAGGCCAAAGATCGCAAAGCCTGTGGTCAGGTCGCGCCGCCCTATGGCCTCTATCTGATCGGCGTTGATTACCCGTTTCCGTTTTAAAAACTGTTCGCACCAATCCCGATGCCAAAAAGCTGTTGCAGGAACACTGTGATAAACAGTGAGCCGAAGAACATGCAGGCAAAGAACGGGGCCACATAAGCGTGTGGGCGTTGCAGCACGATAAAGGTCAGCCGGTAGCTCAGGATGATCGAGATGGTGAAGAGCACCAGCGCAAACAGTGTCGCGATATCAAGAAAACCCGGAAAGAACAGCTGCAGCAGTGTGATTGGCGCGAAAAGCCATGCGAGAAAGGCGCTGCCCCAATTGATGGCGATTACATAGGCTGCATAGCGCTTTGCAATGCCAATCCGTTTGGCAAGCATCCCGACGATTGCGAGTGGGATGACCCATGCGGCAACATCCACAAATGCGGCGCGCATGACGATGGCAAGGCGTATGCCTGCCTCATCGCTCCCTGCGGTCAGATCCGCCGCATAGGCAACCCATGTTGCTAAAAGCGGCGGAAGAGCGACGACAATCGCATAGAAAGATGTCCAGAAATCTTCTGCGGAGATGTCGAGATATGCGAGGCCGTCCTTGCGGCCAAGCATCATCTTCCAGACGCCCGTGAAATATCTGAAAACATCATCCAGACTGGGCATGGCGTTCCTCTAGCCAAAAAAATCAGCGATGAATCGTTCGTAAATCTGTGTGAGACCTTCAAGATCAGACAAGGCGACACGTTCGTCAACCATGTGCATGGTCTGTCCGACAAGCCCGAATTCAACCACCGGACAATAATCCTTGATGAAACGCGCGTCCGATGTGCCGCCTGACGTGGAAAGCGCCGGGCGCTTGCCGGTGACCGCTTCCACAGAAGCGGTCAGTGTGCCGATCAGCTTTTCGTCGCGGGTGAGAAACACGTGGCTCGGGTTCTCGCGCCATGTCAGCTCATACTTGATTGGGGCTTCCCGGCCCGGACGCAGACGGTCGTTGCGCGAAGCCTTTTCAAGGCGCGAGATGATCTCGGCCTTCAGGCTGTCTGCGGTCCATGAATCGTTGAAGCGGATATTGAAGGAAGCGGTTGCCTTGTTGGCGATGACGTTGGTTGCCGTGTTGCCCACATCAACCGTTGTCACTTCCATGTTGCTGGCCTGAAAATCAGCCGTGCCTTCATCGAAAGCCGGATAAAGCAGGCCGTCGATCAGCGTGGTGACGCCACGAACCGGATTTTCTGCCAGATGCGGATAAGCAGCGTGACCCTGCACGCCATGCACTGTGATTGTGCCGGAGATCGAGCCGCGACGCCCGATCTTGATCATGTCGCCGAGGGCGTTCGGGTTGGTTGGTTCGCCAACAAGGGAAGCGTCCCAGGTTTCACCCCTGTCCTTAGCCCATTGCAGCAGCTTTTCGGTGCCGTTAACGGCCGGTCCTTCTTCATCACCTGTGATGAGGAAGGAGATGCTGCCCTTGAGGCTGTCATGCTTTTCAATATGGCGCGCAACAGCAGCCACAAAGCAGGCGATGCCGCCCTTCATATCGACTGCGCCACGGCCATACATGATGCCGTCTTCGATCGCGGCAGAGAAAGGCGGGTGTTTCCAGTCGCTCTCATTGCCCGGAGGCACGACATCGGTGTGGCCTGCAAACATTAGATGAGCGCCATTTCCGGATTTGCGCGCATAAAGGTTTTCAATGTCCGGCGTGTCTTCGTCCGTGAAGACCGGGCGCTGAATAGAAAAGCCCATTGGCTCAAGCATCGCTTCTAAGGCCGTCAGCGCGCCACCTTCAGCGGGCGTTACGGACGGGCAGCGGATGAGAGCGGCGAGGTTATCGGCGGGATTGGTAGGAAGGCTCATGATGTCGATGCTTTGTTCCGGGAATCGTATGGGCCTGAGATTAGATCGGGAAGCTTTCAGATGAAATAGCAATCGCCTCTTTCGATAAACAAGTTCGAGGGTGTGTAAAAATCGCAGCTTTTCTCAGGCCGTTGCAATTTGCGAATGAAATTTCCTTGACCAGAGGGGCTTTGTCATCGTTAGTTAAAAAAAGGTTGATAGCGAGATCCAGAAAATGGGCCGGTCAACCGGGGAATTGTCACTTGAAATTGTTTCTGGTGACATTTTAAAAATGGGAATCTGCCATGCGTTTACTGGTTTGTGCATCTGCAGCTATAATTTTCGGAGCGTCACTTTTACCGGCCAAAGCTGCGCAATGGAGTGAAGCCGGTGGACTGACCAGCATTCCCTATGGGCATCTTGATTATTGCAAGCGTAACCCGCGTGATTGCGGTTCACATCGTGTGCAGGCTCCTATGAAGCTGACACCTGATCGCATGAAGATGCTGCAAGCCGTCAACGCATCCGTTAATGCTGCCATCAAGCCGGTTTCCGATCAGGATAATTACGGTAAGCGCGATTACTGGACTATTCCGAAGAATGGCAAGGGTGATTGTGAAGACTATGTGCTTTTAAAGCGTGCCAAGCTTTTGGCAAAGGGTATCAGCGCGTCGCAGCTTCTGATTACCATGGTTCAGGGCAGCGAGGCGCATATTGTGCTGAGCGTGCGCACGGATCATGGCGACTTTATTCTCGACAATATGCGCTCGGAAGTGCTGCCGCTGGAGAAGACATCATATCGCTATATCAAGATGCAGTCGCCGGGCAATTCCGGTCAATGGGTGTCGATTGCAGGCCGAGGTATGACGGTTGCTAATAATTGATATGGGGTAGCTGACTTTGCAAAAGGCAGTTATCTTTTGAAGAAAATGGACAGGGTCGCATTGTGCGGCCCTATTATTTTTCCGGTTGGGTGCGCGCGGATAAAGCATTCAAACGCTGTCAAAACTGATTTGCGGATCATGTCGAGGATGAAATGTTCAGCCACCAAATTGTCGCCAATGAGCTTTATTGTTCGATATTAATATACAGTGATTGCAAACAGACTGTTCAGGAAAAATGAACAAAAATACCCTTATAACAGTTGCGTGAATGCTGATATATGATTTAAATAATTGTTTATAAAGAGTATTTTTCAACAAACCGGTTGATGGTGAAAAAATTGTTTGCACGAATGTGTGATTAAGAAAACATTTTTGTGACTGGAACTTTCTCCCACTGTCACCCATTTGAGGTGCATCAGGACGACGCGCAGAACGTCGTCATGTGACTAAGGAGATAGAAAATGAATAAGTTTGTTCTTGCTGCTGCTGCGCTTGCTCTGAGCGCCGGTGCTGCTTTTGCTGAAAACCCACATGTTGGTGAACCAGCTGATCTTTATGCAAATGACCGTACGCCAGTTGCAACACAGGGTGTTGATTACTCGGCACCAGCGTCGATCAATTCGACCTATAAGGATGGTTCTGCAAACCGCTTCGGTGATGCATCGCCATCAAGCTACCAGAACTAAGCATTTGATCAAAAATCTGGTTATGGGGCTTCGATTTTATCGTGTCATAGCCAGTCGATCACATCGTGAGTACGCCCTCCCAAGGTGCTCATAGATTGATCAAGAAGACAGAGAATTTAACACATCTCCCCGGAGGATGGCTGCTTGCCATCCTGACGTCCCCGAAAGGAAAGGCGAATTGCCATCCGATGGGGGGATAGAAGGACTATGAAAATGAAGAAGTTCGTTCTTGCTGCAGCCGCTCTTGCTCTGAGCGCCGGTGCCGCTTTCGCTGAAAACCCAAATGTTGGTATACCAGCTGATCTTTATGCAAATGATCGTACGCCAGTGGCAACACAGGGCGTCGATTACACCGCTCCTGCTTCCATTCACACGCAGACCTATAGCGATGGTTCCGCACATCGTTTTGGTGATGCATCGCCATCAAGCTACCAGAACTAAATTTGAGAGCTTGTTTGCGGGCCGCCTTGTCAATTTTATCAAGGCGGCCCGCATCAAATACTGTCCGTAAATATTGCTGTTACTGAATATATGTTTTTTTAAAAGTATAGTAATTTAATTGATTAAATATATCTGAATTTTTTACTTAAAAGGTTTGAAAAATGAAAAAAATTTCGATTGCCATCCTCACCCTAACGTTGAGCGCGGGAGCTGCTTACGCTGAAAATCCTTTCGTTGGTGAACCGCCCGCTATGGCCGCCCAGGATAAATTAAACATTCTCCCTGGCAATCCATCCATTTCTGCCATGAAGAGGGATGTGGATTATACTGCACCTGCATCCATTAATAGTGGAAACCATAACACCAGCCGCGCGAACCGCCTCCATCGTCACGATGGATCAGCGCATCGGTTTGGCGATGCTTCACCTGCAAGCTATCCGCAAGGGGACTGGCATTGAGGCATTCCTGATTGAGCGTTTGACTTTGCCTGCATTGGCAGTCGTCGAAGTGCTTTCGGCTTCTTTTTAAAAAAAAGGCGAAGCTTTCGGGCTTCGCCTTTTTGGTTTGGTCATGCGGACAAATTAGTCGCGCAGCAATTCATTGATCGAGGTCTTGGAGCGGGTCTTTTCATCGACGCGTTTGACGATCACGGCGCAATAAAGGCTTGGCCCCCAGTTTTCGCCCGGGACGTTTTTGCCGGGCATGGTGCCAGCAACAACGACCGAATATGGTGGGACTTCGCCGTAGAAGACTTCGCCTGTCGCACGGTCGACGATCTTGGTCGACTTACCAATAAACACACCCATGCCGAGCACGGCACCTTCGCGAACGATACAGCCTTCGACGACTTCCGAACGCGCACCAATGAAGCAGTTGTCTTCGATGATGGTCGGGCCTGCCTGCATTGGTTCCAGAACGCCGCCAATGCCGACGCCGCCGGAAAGATGCACGTTCTTGCCGATCTGTGCACAGGAGCCCACAGTCGCCCAGGTGTCGACCATCGTTCCTTCATCGACATAAGCGCCGAGGTTGACGAAAGACGGCATCAGAATCGCGTTGGGCGCGATGTAAGCAGAATGACGGACAACGCAGTTTGGAACAGCGCGGAAACCGGCCTTTTCGAATTCATTGGCTGTCCAGCCGTCGAACTTGGAAGGAACCTTGTCCCACCAGGAAGACTGGCCGGGGCCACCCTTGATGACTTCCATCGGGTTGAGACGGAAAGAAAGCAGGACGGCTTTCTTGAGCCACTGATTAACCTGCCAGTTGCCGTCCGCCTGTTTTTCTGCCACACGCGCTTCACCGCGATCAAGCATAAGCAGCGACTGCTCAACAGCATCGCGCACTTCGCCGCGTGTTGTCGTGTTAATGCCATCGCGCTCGTCAAAAGCCTTTTCGATGACCTTTTCAAGGGAGGCGAAATCTGGCTTGGTCATATGGCGGTCTCCATAAAATGGCAGGATAAGCGGCTGCCGTCTTTTGGTCGGCAGTTGTCACAGAAGTGATTAAGCGAAGGGAACATATGGGTCAATCGCGATATTGTGGGAAATAACTGAACGCGGTTGGGCCAGATTAAGAATTTAGCGCCCAAATTGATGCTAAGGCATCAATACGCATTGAAATTGAAGGAGCAGGCAAGCATGAACCCAATGGAGAAGTCCGGCTGGACGCCTTTCCCCAATTCTGAGGAAGCCGTTAAACAGGCGCGCACTGTGCCTCAGACACCTCAGACCGAAGCTCCGGCATATCGTCTCGCCTTTATGGACGATGACTTCATGACCCGACGCGACATGCGTCCGGTCCGGCTTCAGCTTGAGCTTCTTAAACCAGAACTGATCCTTGCGGATCGCGGCATCAAGTCTACGGTTGTCATGTTCGGCGGCGCACGTATTCCGGAGCCGGGCGGTGAAGCCTGGGCTGCGAAGAACGAAGTGCAGAAAAAAAACCTTGAGGCCAATGCGCGCTACTATGAAGAAGCGCGCAAATTTGCCCGCATCTGCTCGGAATATTCGGCAACCACCTATTATCGTGAATTCATCATTGTCACAGGCGGCGGTCCGGGCGTGATGGAGGCTGGCAACCGCGGTGCCGCCGATGTTGGTGCGCCGACCATTGGCCTTAATATCGTGTTGCCGCATGAGCAGGCACCAAACGCGTATGTAACACCAGAACTCTGCTTCAACTTCCATTATTTTGCGCTGCGTAAAATGCATTTTCTGATGCGTGCAAAGGCCGTCTGCGTCTTCCCCGGCGGCTTCGGTACGATGGATGAACTCTTTGAAGCGATGACGCTGATTCAGACAGACCGTATGGAGCGTATGCCGCTCATCCTGTTTGGTAAAGATTTCTGGAGCAAGGCGATCAATATCGAGTTTCTGGCAGAGCAAGGCACAATTTCGCCTGCGGATATTGAGCTGCTGACTTTTGTTGAGACTGCGGACGAAGCATGGGATGAGATCAAAAAATTCTACAATCTCTGAATAAGAATGTAGAAGCCCGGCTGTTATCAGCCGGGCATTTTTTATCGCTCTGTAATAATGGTTTGTAGAAACTGGGTCAGATTGTCGGTGACATAATCGACCTGATCGGTGAATTCGGGATCGCTTTCCCATATTTCGGAGAATGTGGGTTCAAAATTGTTTGGAACCACCAGCACGGTTTTCATGCCCAATGTTTTTGGCACAACAAGATTGCGCGCCAGATCTTCGAACATCACAGCCTTTTGTGCATCAACGCCGAATGCCCCAAGAAAACGATCATAAGTGACGCGCTCTGGCTTGGGCGTCAGGCCTGCTGCAACGATGTCGAAAATATCGTCGAAATCATCGAGAATACCGAGCTGTTGTGCTGCACGTTCTGCATGGCCGCGATCACCATTGGTGAAGATGAAACGGCGGCCGGGCAGGGCGCGAATGGCTTCCCCCAGTGCCGGGTCCGGTTTCAACCATGTGTAATCAATGTCGTGGACCTTTTTGAGAAAGTCGTCGGGATCAATCTGATGGCATTCCATCAGGCCTTTCAGCGTGGTGCCATATTCCAGATAAAACTGCTTCTGAATCTTGCGCGCTTCCTCACGCGGCAATTTCAGGAGGGTCTCGACATAGCTCGTCATCCGCACGTCGATCTGCGAAAACAGATCGGTTGCATGCGGATAGAGCGTATTGTCGAGATCGAATATCCAGTCAGTGACATGGGCAAAGGCTGGAGCGTCGGGTTGGTTGGTCATGGTTTTATTACGGCACGATCAGCGTGCCGGCGCCATGCTCGGTGAAAAGTTCGAGCAGGACCGCATGCGGTGTCTTGCCATTGAGAATGACCACGCCCTCAACGCCGCGACGGATCGCATCGATACAGGTTTCAACCTTCGGAATCATGCCACCGGAAATCGTGCCGTCTTTGATCAGCGCCTGTGCATCGGCGACGGATAATTCCTTGATCAGGTTCTTATCCTTGTCGAGAACGCCCGGAACATCCGTCAGGAACAGAAGGCGCGTGGCAGCCAGCGCGCCAGCAATAGCGCCTGCAAATGTATCGGCATTGATGTTGTAGGTGTGACCATCGCGACCCGGAGCCACAGGCGCAATAACCGGGATCATTTCGGAGCGCGCCAAAAGATCGAGAAGTGTGCGGTCAACTTCGGCGGGTTCGCCGACGAAGCCCAGATCAAGCACTTTTTCAATGTTGGAATCCGGGTCAAGCACTGTCTTGTGCGCTTTTTGCGCAAAAACCAAATTACCGTCTTTGCCACAAAGACCAATAGCCCATTCACCTTCAGCGTTAATGAGGGCGACAATTTCCTTGTTGATGGAACCGGCCAGAACCATTTCCACCACTTCAACCGTCTTTTCATCGGTGACGCGAAGGCCGCCTTCAAAGCGCGATTCGATGCCGAGCTTGGTCAGCATGGCCTGAATCTGCGGACCCCCGCCATGAACAACGATCGGATTGATGCCTGATTGTTTTAAAAGCGCTATGTCGCGGGCGAAGGCTTTGCCCAGCTCCGGGTTGCCCATAGCGTGGCCGCCATATTTGACGACGACATTCTTGTTTTCATAGCGCTGCATATAGGGCAGGGCTGCGGACAGGAGTTGCGCTTGCATTTCAGGATTTTCAAGAGTCGTCATCGCGGTTTCCATGGCTGGCGACAGAGGCAAGAGAGGCAGGCTTTTCTAAGCAATATGCGGTGCGGTGTAAAACGGTTTTCCGTTTTTTGTTCGCGATAATTTGAATGCGTTGCGAAAGATCGCCGCATTAAAATCTTTTGTGAGCGTTAGAAGATTGCTCATTTGCATATTCTTGAATGGAATGATTTTATGCGACGCGTATTTTTTACGTCTTTGATTTTGCTGGCGGGTATCAGTGCTTCGCAGGCGGCATCGACCACAGAAACGATCATCATGCTGCGCCATGGCGAAAAGCCGGAGCAGGGCCTTGGACAACTCAATTGTCAGGGGCTTAACCGGTCGCTGAAACTGCCTGCGGTGATCGCGCAAAAATTTGGCAAGCCGGATGTGATTTTTGCGCCCGACCCTGCACAGATGAAGGAGGATAAGGGCGTAAGCTACGCTTATAATCGTCCGCTCGCCACGATTGAGCCGACAGCGATCGCCTTTGGAATGCCTGTAGACACGCGTTTTGGCTATCAGGATATCAGAGCGTTGCAGAAAGTGCTTGAGCAGCCAGAATATGCTGGCAAGACAGTGCTGATCAGCTGGGAGCACAAGCAGATCGCCAAGCTTGCCGAAGGGCTTTTAACGGATAACGGGGGCGACAAAACCATCGTTCCGAAGTGGCGTGGCGATGATTTTGACAGCATTTATGTTATTCACATCATGCGCGATGGTGCGAACACCACCATGCGATTTGAGCGGCTTAATCAGGGGCTAAACCATCAGCCCACTGTGTGCCCCAGTTAGAGCGCATACGCAAAAGTAGAAACCGGTTATTGGAGCAAGATGCGTGCCGTTGCGAAGCTCTTACGTGCTTCGCGGGCATTTGCCGTCACTTATTGCTTTGCGACGAGCGCAATGGCTGCGCGCAACTCATCAAGGCCCAAGCCTTTTTCAGATGAGGTTGTGATGATGCCGGGGAAGCATGCCGCACGCTTTTTCGTGAGTGCGTTGGTTTCTTCGATCAGGCGTGGAATGCCTGCGGCCTTGATCTTGTCGATCTTGGTCAGGACGATCTGATAAGAAACGGCAGCCTTGTCGAGCAGATCGAGCACTTCGGCGTCGTTTTTCTTGATGCCGTGGCGCGAGTCAATGAGCACATAAACGCGCTTCAAGGTGGTGCGTCCACGCAGATAGTCGAATACGAGACGTGTCCAAGCATCGACATGGGATTTTGGCGCTTCCGCAAAACCATAGCCCGGCATGTCGACCAGAGCGAGCGGTGGCAGATCACCATTCTCGCCGGAATAACCATCGGGAACGAAATAGTTGAGTTCCTGTGTGCGGCCCGGCGTGTTGGATGTACGGGCAAGGCCCTTTTTGCCAACAAGCGCATTGATCAGCGATGATTTGCCAACATTGGAACGACCTGCAAAGGCAATTTCAACCGGACCTTCCGGTGGCAGGAATTTCATCGAAGGCACACCACGAATGAAGATCCACGATTTTTTGAAGAGCAGGCGCCCTTCTTCGACCAAAGCTGCGTGTGCTGCGCGGGTTGCATCTGCTGCTAACTGGGCGGCTGCCTGCTTTTTATCCTGATCGCTCAATGTGGTCTTCCTGATACGTGTCTTTTATTAAGTACACGCATCAATGCTATGCGCTGCATTGTCAACCGCTGAGCATGATGGAGCACAAAAAAAGCCCGATCTTACGACCGGGCTTTTGTCTTTTTACTTTTTCGCCTCTTTTGGCTTTCGCTTGAAGAGGGCTTTGATATTGTCGAAGAGTTCGATCTTTACCCCCTGACGCTTCATGATGAAGCCCTGCTGGAGGATCGACAATGTGTTGTTCCATGCCCAGTAGATCACAAGTCCGGCCGGGAACGATGCCAGCATGAACGTGAAGATGATTGGCATCCAGGTGAAGATCATCGCCTGTGTTGGATCTGGAGGCGTCGGGTTCATGCGCATCTGAAGGAACATGGTGATGCCCATAATGATTGGCCAGACGCCGATCATCAGGAAGGCTGGCACTGCATAAGGCAACAGACCAAACAGATTGAAGATTGATGTTGGATCCGGTGCCGCAAGGTCGTGAATCCAGCCAAAGAACGGCGCATGGCGCATTTCAATGGTGACGTAGAGAACCTTATAGAGCGCAAAAAACACCGGAATCTGAACCAGCACCGGCCAGCAACCTGCAAGCGGATTGATCTTCTCCTGCTTGTAAAGCTGCATCATTTCCTGCTGCTGCTTCATCTTGTCATCCGCATATTTTTCGCGGATTTCCGTCATTTTAGGCTGCACCAGCTTCATGCGTGCCATCGACTTGTACGACTTGTTGGCAAGCGGGAAGAACAGACCCTTGAGCAGAACAGTGACAACCAGAATGGCGACGCCGAAATTGCCGGAGAACTTGTAAATCCAGTCGATGAGGTAGAACATCGGCTTGGTGATGAAGTAGAACCAGCCCCAGTCGATCAGCAGCTCGAACTGCTTGATACCAAGCTTTGTTTCGTAGTTCTGGATTTCCTGAACCACTTTCGCACCAGCGAAAACATGGTTCTTGATCGTCTGCGACTGACCGGCATCAATCGTGATTGGTGCGCCAAGAAGATCGGACTGATAACGCGGACGTCCATCGGTAAAGTGCGAGAAACGCGCGGTGAATTTTTCATTCTGAGGTGGAACGAGCGTCGCCGCCCAGTATTTGTCGGTGATACCGACCCAGCCGCCAGTGACATCCTTGAACGAAATGTCCTTGTCGTCTTCAACCTTGGAATATTTGATTTCCTGCAAGCCGTCCTGGCCCATGACGCCGATCAGGCCTTCATGGAGAACATAGGTTGCGCTTGCGTGCTCAGGCTGGTTGAAGCGGGTGACGCGGCCATAGGAGGCCAGCGAAACCGGCGCGCCTGCGTTGTTTGTGATCGTGTCATCAACCTCGAACATATAGGCATCATCGACTGAGATGACGCGCTTGAAGGTGATGTTCTTGTCGTTGGTGTAAGTCAGTGTAACCGGCGACGATGGCGTCAGCTTGTTGTTGCCTTCAACCGTCCAGACAGTATTGGGGCCGGGAACAGTTCCGGTTGTCTCATTGCCTGTGAAGCCGAGCTCGACGAAATAGCCCTGCTTCAGTGCAGATGGCGCAAGCAGTTCGATTTCAGGTGAATCTGGATTGACCGTTTCACGATATTTCTTGAGATAGAGATCATCAAGACGTGCACCGGTCAGGTTGATCGAGCCGCGCAGGGAGGGCGTATCGATGTCAACGCGTTGCGACTGCGCAACAGCAGCTTCACGGGTGAGTGTTCCAGCTGCGGCTGCACCATCGCTATGACCCGGAACTGTGCCGGAAGCTGCATTGGGCAACTGCGGGGTATCGCCAGCTGCACCACTTTGGGTTGCCTGCTGGGTCTGGCGCTGTTGCTCTTCAATACGTGTTTGCTCCCGCTGGGCTTCCGATTTCGGGCCCAGATAAAACACTTGCCACAGAGTCAATACAAGGATGGACAGGGCAATGGTGATGAAGAAATTACGATTATTTTCCATTGACGGGTCCTGATTCCGGTCTTTCCGTTCGGCGTTTCTTTTCACTCCGCCGTCCATCCGTCGCTTTTATGCGTTTGGAGAGTTCTGCGGTGAGCTGCGAAAAGGGCGCAGTGAGTGCTTGCTCGCGTGCTACGATCACATAGTCTGTAGAAGGCGCCATGTCACTCCCTACGTGACAACGAACCGCTTCTCTTAACCTGCGACGGATACGATTTCGTACCACTGCATTGCCGTTTTTCTTGGTGACGGTGAAGCCTGCGCGGGGTTTTTCGCCGATTTTCGCGGCTTTAGATTCTTCTTCAGACCGTTCCCGGACCTCCAAAAGAAACAGTGGACCACGCCGTTTTTCACCATTCCTGACAGACAAAAACTCCGCTCTCTTGCGAAGGCGGAGTATTTGTTTCTGCTTTTTCATATCTTTATTCACCGCGCTGGTCGCGCGGGGAAAGATTAAGCGGAAAGCCGCTTGCGGCCGCGCGAACGGCGAGCGGCAAGAACCTTACGTCCTGCAGCAGTTGCCATGCGTGCACGGAAACCGTGACGACGCTTGCGGACGATGTTTGATGGCTGGAAAGTGCGCTTCATTTATTTAATACCGCGGTGTGCGGCCCTTCTTGGTTCTGTCTATTGAACAGGAGCTGGTTCTTAACCCAAAAGGAAGACAGCGAAAGCCATCCATTAACCCCCATGGGCGAACGTGCTGCGGCTTATAGGGAAAGGTGCCTGAAGAGTCAATCGTCCGGCAAGAAATCTCAAGCGTATCAGCAGTTCAGCATTGCCAAAGCGGGCGGAGGCTTTCATAAGGATGCGCAACATTTTTACATGCGGGTCAATTCCGCAGCAGTCATGAGAGGAGTTCACCATGAGCATCCGTCGTATCGAAGTCGGACCACGCATGAGCCAGGCCGTAGTTCACGGCAATACCGTTTATCTCGCTGGGCAGGTTGGAAATCCGGGCGAAAGCGTGACCGATCAGACCAAGGCTGTTCTGGCTGAAGTTGACCGTCTTCTCGCGGCCGCAGGTTCGGACAAGTCGAAGATTCTTCAGGCCATCATCTGGCTTGCAGACATGAAGGATTTTGGCGAAATGAACGCGGTCTGGGATAGCTGGGTCGACAAGGCCAACACGCCAGCCCGCGCGACCGGTGAAGCAGCACTTGCAACGCCTGATTACAAGGTCGAAATCATCATTACGGCTGCAATCTGATAGATTGCAATTTGCTGATTGATTTAAAACCCTGCGCGAGCGGGGTTTTTTATTTGCGTATGCGCTCTGAATAGTTTTCGCGGCCGCCTGCCTGTGCCTTTGCATCAATCGATGCACGCTCCCTTATCTGTTCTATCGTACCCTGGTCCTTGAGCCAGCCATGCTCGTGAAGATAATCCGGTAGATATCCAGACAGAAGAATGCGGTAATCGAATGGAATGCCCGGATCGAGCACGCGCACCATCTGGAAAATGATGGTCGTGCAGTTCGTAACCACAGTGTTGTAGAATCTGGGTTGTTGGGCCAGATCGTTGGCGCGTTCTACATAGGAGAGAAACAGTTCTTTTGCCGCTGCCGGTGACAGATCGATCTGATAGCGATAGACGTCTTCGTCGCGCACATTGGTGCGCAGGAAAATAATGTCGCTTTCTTCGGCAGCGATCATTGCAAGTTCAAACTCTCGGAAGAAACCACCGATCGCCGAATAGACTTCGTGGTGCTCTTTGCGGATTTCGCCGGAGAAGACAACGTGGCGTCCATCTTCAAAGCCGAACGACAAAAGCGTGTGCGCAATTGCCGGGCCTGTCCAGTAGGACAGATATGCATCCACGGAGCTTATTTTGTCGAGGTCGTAGGTTTCGTCTTTCCAGTTTGGTGTGAAATCGTCCGTTGTCCGCCAGTCGAAATCACGCACATTGAAAAGCGTGACCTGATTGCCAGCAATTTTACCGGTGACAGTGCGGGCGACATCAGGCGCCCAGATGCGGTCAAGCGAGGGGCGGATGGTGGCCCACCAACCCAGAAACACAAGTGCGAGCAGACAGAAAAGCAGCCGTTTGCGGCGGCAAAAGAATTGCCGCTCGCCTGCAATCACCCAAAGCGCAATGGCAATCCAGGCTGTAATGATTGAGCCGCGCACAGCGTTGCCAAAGGGCAGCTGAAACCACATCCCGAAGCTTGACCAGATTGTAAAGATTATAACGAATAGGATGAAGACGAATTTGCCTGCGAAGCGTAAGGACTTGGATTTTACTTTAGAAGACATGGACATCTCATATTCGCCGGCAGCTTCGTTTATCAAAACTGTGGCGATACTGGCATGATTTGCATTGTTATGTCATTGCCAATCCTTTGTTGCGGGCAATTTATCCGTCAGATTAAAACTTACAGAAAAAAACAGCAGCGCGCTTATTTCTTGAGTATTGCCGCTGTCTGTTGTGAGCGCTTTATTTGTTTGGTCGGTTTGGTAAAGGGACGTGCCACACGCCATAGCAGAAGTACTGCGACAATTGCTGCATAGATGATTGGCTCTGCGGGCCAGCTTTTGACGGACATGAGGAAATGGAGCGCGCCACCGGCAATGGCTATATAGACCAGTTTGTGCAATGTGACCCAGCGCCGACCGAGCTTGCGGATTGACCACATGTTGGAGGTGAGCGCCAGCGGTATCAAAAGCACAAAGCTGATCATGCCAATGGTGATGAAGGGGCGGCGGATAATATCGGCAATAACCACCTGAATATTGAGAGCCTGATCCAGAACCATATAGACGGCCATATGCATCAGCACATAATAAAAGGCGAGCAATCCGAGTGCCCGGCGATAGCGTAAAAAGCTGATGCCTGTCAGGTCACGGATGGGTGTGACAAGCAGCGTCAGAATCAGAAAGCGGAGCGCCCAAAGCCCAAGCATATGCTCGAAGCTTTTGACAGGATCAGCGCCAAGTTGATTGCTTGCACCTAAATAAAACGCCCAGACAGCCGGAACGAACCCGAGACCATAAAGGCCCCATATTTTCAATTCTGTGATGCGCGCCGATCTGGCTTTTGTGGGTGCCATGTCAGTAGTTTTTCCGCAGATCCATGCCATCGTAAAGCGAAGCAACCTCTTCGGCATAGCCATTGAAGGGCAGGGTGGGGCGTCGGCTGGAGCCAAAGAAACTGCCTTCGCCGATACGCCGCTCTGTTGCCTGTGACCAGCGGGGATGATCCACATCAGGGTTCACATTGGCATAGAAGCCATATTCATTGGCGGCCTGCTGCTGCCATGATGTCGGCGGTTGTTTTTCAACAAAGCTGATTTTGGTGATCGATTTGATGCCCTTGAAACCGTATTTCCATGGCACGACGAGACGAACGGGCGCGCCATTGGCGTTGGGGAGCGTTTCGCCATAAAGGCCGACAGAGAGGATTGTGAGCGGGTGCATGGCTTCATCAAGGCGCAGGCCTTCGACGTAAGGCCAGTTCAAAACCTGAAACAGTCCTGTCTGGCCGGGCATTTCTTCCGGGCGGACCACGCCCGTAAAGGCGATGTATTTTGCAGAACCCAATGGCTCGACCTGCGCGAGCAGGCTTGCCAGCGGAAAGCCAATCCAAGGAATGACCATGGACCAAGCTTCAACGCAACGCATCCGGTAGATGCGCTCTTCAAGCGGCATTTTGGCGATCAGTTCCTGCATGTCGAATTCTTTGGGCTGTTTAACCAAACCATCGACTTTCAATCGCCACGGCAGTGGTTTGAAATTGCCGGAATTGGCGGAAGGGTCGCTCTTGTCTGTGCCAAATTCGTAGAAATTATTGTAGGTTGTAACGGCCTCTTTGGGTGTCAATTTTTCATCGACCTTATAGACGGAAGCCGCTGCCTTTAATGGGTCCGCGAAAGCCGCTGAAGCCAAGCCTGTTGCAGCAAGAGCGCCTGCGCCGATTAACAATTCTCGCCGGCGCAGATAGATATTCTTTGGCGTCACTTCGCTTGAACCAAGATGGGCAGACGAATAACGGCCGGGTTTAAAACTGCTCATAATGAAATCCTTGTTGTCAGGATAATTCGCAGACGTCGTGAGCCTTTCATGCTTTGATGAAAGCAGAGGAAAGGCTCCAACGGTTTCATTGTCGCATTTTCCACGCAAAAGGCGCACGCATTTTTGTTTGTGATGCTTATTGTTACGCTAAACACGTCAAAAACATGGATTTTTTATACCCCTTTTTTATGCTCGCAGTTTTTTGATGATGATGCATGTGTAACACGAATGTGACAATCGGTAATTTTCCGTGTTTTTGTCACAATCTTGCTTAATCAATGTTGTTAAGGAGCTGCTATGCAGAACTGGCAGAGGGTGTAACGCACCCGGGTGGAGCTGTCTTAAAACCTTCGTTAACATATCAGTGGCAAGTTGAGCTTATGGTAAAGAAGACGTTTATAGCTGCCATGATGATGGCGCTTACAGCAACAACAGGGACCGCCCTTGCGGAAGGGTTGCCCAAGCCGATTAAGGTTGTGAGCAAGTCCCAGAGCTTGGCTGTCAGGGGCATTTCCGCCTCGATGAAAAATGAAATTGGCACTCCCCAGCTTGGTGAGGGCGTAACGATGCGCGATAAAAAGATGGACGCTGAAACAACTCCCGAACATAATTTTTCGCGTAGCAAGCGCTTCATTTATCGCTTCTACAAGCCTGAGAATGTCTCCAATGAGCTGGTTATTCTGCTGCATGGTTCGGGCGGCAATGAAGCAAGTCTTGTGCCGATGGCTTCCAAGATCTGGCCACGTGCAACGCTTCTGGGTATTCGCGGACGTGTCATGCAGGATGGCGGCACGCGCTGGTACAAGCGCCTTACACCGGTCAAGTTTGACCAAAAAGATGTGAAACTTGAAGCCAATGCATTCGTGACCTTCCTTTCGCGTCTTGCCGACGAAAAAGAGCTGGATCTGCCGCATGCGACTTTTGTTGGTTACTCCAACGGGGCCAATCTTCTGGCTGCAACGATGATGCTGCACCCGGATCTGGTGAAGCGCGCTGTGCTGATGCGGTCAATGCCGGTTCTCGACAATGTGCCGGTTGCCAATCTTAGCAAAGCGCGTGTGCTGACGATTACAGGTCAGGAAGACAAGCTTTATTCGCCATTTGCGCCGGCGCTGTCAGCGTTGTTGCGCTCTGGCGGTGCGAAGGTTGATGCCCGTACAATCGAGGCTGATCATATGCTTGGTGAAAAAGATGCGGCTGCAATCAGTCAATGGGTTGCGTCGCTGGGTCCGGACGGTGGGTCAACCGTTACGATGAAAGCGAAGTAATAACAAAAGGCCCCAATCGGGGCCTCTTGTTTAACGACCTTGTTCAGGTGGTTGTTATATCTATCACGCCACAATCGCCCGTTTCAGAGCCGAATGCCAGACGGCTGCCCTGATTGTCCCAGCCCATGCTGGTGATGGCACCTTTGCCACCACGACGCAGCAATACTTCCTTCTGATCTTCAAACCGCACCAGAAGAATCATGCCGTCATTATAACCGATGGCTGCAATGTCTTCGATCGGGTGACAGGCAACAGCCGTGACCATGCTGTCGCCGCGCAGGCCAAGTTCCAGCGGAGCCTTGCCCATCGGGCCGTCTTTGCCGGCAAAAGGCCAGACGATTGCAGCCGGTGCACCGGAGGTGGCAAGCCATTTGCCCTTCACGCTCCATGACCAGTCCTTGACCTTGGCCGGATAGCCGGTCATGCGCATGTGCCGGCTGTCTTCCAGACGCCAGCCATGCAGTGCATTTTCCTGCATCGATGTAATCAGGAAGCGGCCGTCTGGCGAGAAAATCACGTCGATATGGGCGCCTTTCCACTCAAGTTCGACAGGTTTTGCTTCTGTGCCGGTCCAGATCAAGGTTGCACCATTGTAGCGTGCGATTGCCAGACGCTGACCTTTTGGCGCAAAAGCAATGCCTTCGACACTGCGTTCCTGCACAAACTCCTGCACTTTGCCATTGGATGGGCGCACCCATGCCGAGCGGCCAGAGGCAAAAGCCACGGTTCCGCTGGGGCCGCTTGCAACTGCGGTCATCCACTTGCGTGGCACTTTTGCAAGTTCCGTGACCGTACCATCCGATGCGGTCTGGCAAACGCGGCCATCTTCACCGCCTGTTAGCAGCGCTTTGCCGTCAAAGGTCAGCGTTGCACTGAGAAGGCCGTCATGAGCGGTGCTGGTTTGGTGGCCATTGTCCAGCCGGTGGACAGTGCCATCGGCCAGAGCAAAGAAGGGATTGCCGCTGATAAAGCGTGCATAAAGGCAATGACCATCAAGGTCGAGCGGGGCAACTGTAGGCATCAGAGTCCAATTTTACTGAGATTGGCAGTTTTCAAAACCGGCTTTGAGCGCAGCTGCATCGAGCTGACGTCCGATGAAGACGAGACGGCTTTCATGCTTTTCTTCCGGTTTCCATGCGCGCTGGTGATCACCTTCGATGATCATATGGACGCCCTGAACCACGTAGCGGTCCGGATCGTCCTTGAACGCGATAATACCCTTGAGACGCAGAATGTTTGGACCCTGTGTCTGTGTGATATTCTGAATCCAGGGGAAGAACTTCGCCGGGTCAATCTCACCCGCACGCAGCGATACGGATGTCACTGTTACATCATGGATCGGCGATGCATGGTGATGATCGTGATCATGGTGGTGGTGATGTTCATGCCCGTGATCATGATCGCAGTCTGGGCCGCAGGTATGGTCATGGTCGTGACCATGATGGTGGTGATGTGCATGGCCGTGATCGTGATCGCAATCAGGGCCGCAAACGTGATCCGGGTGGTCGTGATCAAGGAAGTGCGGATCGTTTTCAAGCGCACGTTTGAGATCGAAAGCGCCGCGATCAAGCACGCGGTCCAGCGCGATTGCAGAGCGTTCGGTCCGATGAATGATCGCGTGCGGATTGATCGCGCGGACAGTGGCTTCAACAGCGGCCAGTTCTTCCGGCGTGACCAGATCGGTCTTGTTGATCAGAACAACATCGGCAAATGCAATCTGGTCTTCTGCTTCGCGGCTGTCTTTGAGGCGCAGGGGCAGGTGCTTTGCATCAACCAGAGCGACAACGGCATCAAGAACCGTTTTGGCGCGGACATCGTCGTCCATGAAGAAAGTCTGCGCGACAGGAACCGGATCGGCAAGGCCGGTTGTTTCAACGATAATCGCATCAAAACGGCCCGGACGGCGCATCAGGCCTTGCACAACGCGAATCAAATCGCCGCGCACGGTGCAGCAGATGCAGCCATTGTTCATTTCATAGATTTCTTCGTCCGACTCAACGATCAGATCATTGTCGATGCCGATTTCGCCGAATTCGTTGACGATAACCGCATAGCGCTTGCCGTGATTTTCGGTGAGGATGCGGTTGAGAAGCGTCGTTTTACCCGAACCCAGATATCCGGTCAGAACGGTAACGGGAATACGCCCAGCTTCTTTGCCAGCGTCTGTGATCGACTTGTCCTGAGTTTGGGCTTCAGCCTGGCTCATTGTTCATGCCTCTTGAAGTTGCTGCCTTCGGGTGCGCGCACATGAACGCTGCCGAGGCTTCAGATCGGTTATTTCATATAAGGGAAGGTACGGCTGAATGCTATATGCAACGCTATAATATTACATGGCTTGCGATCACGTTCTCGCCAATTGATCTGATGAAAAGCGCGAAAGGTCGAACTGATCGACATCACGCAGAAGCTCGATAAAGCCTGTGACGGCATGCGCGAGGATTTTCTCACCAGCCTCTGCGGTTGCAACTGCTGCATTGCCAGCAACGCCTTGCGTATTCAGATCATGCATCTTCCAGCCGAAAGCATGCGGTCCATAGGCACGCAAATGCTTGAATTCTTTTGTAAAGTCGGATTGCGCATTGGCGAAGTGCTGGGCCTTTGACATATCAACCAGATCGGGACGCAGTGCCAGCATGACCGAGGTTTCGATAAAACCGCCATGAATATCAAGCGATTTGTCTTCCGGCGCAATCAACCCTTCCGGCAGCCCGAAGCGCGTCCAGCTTGTTGCTACGGCCAGCATATCAAGGCGGGTGCGAAGCTCGGTTGCAACAATTGTCATCAGCGGTGCGTTGCCGCCGTGCGCATTGAGCATGACCAGCTTGCGAATGCCGCCTGCATGAAGGTTTTCCCCGATGCCGATCCATTGATTGACGGCTTCCGAGAAGGCAAGGCTTTGCGTGCCTTCGACGTCCATATGTTCAATGGAATAGCCAACCGGCTGCGCAGGCAGGAAATTGACGTTGAGATCGGCGGGCAATGCGTCGTTGACGCGCGCGACAATGCCTTCAGCGATGATCGTATCTGTTTCGAATGGCAGATGAGGGCCGTGCTGCTCGTGAGCGCCAAGGGGCAGGACGACGATCATGTCGCTGTTCTGGTCGCGCGGGTTACGCATATTTCTCTCCGTGCTGAATATTTTTAAACGAACAGCATGAGTCTAAAGGTGATCGATTAAAACAGCAAACGGTTGTCTGATTCCGACATTTTGGTTTCGCCGTTCAAAAACTCGTGCAATGTTATCCATCGAATTGCATAAGATTTTTTGAGTTTTCTTCATAACTTCGAAGGCTGCTTCGATTTAATATCTGTGTTTAGAGGTTCATAAGTCGGACAATATTTTACGGTAGATTGCACTTTATTAGTCGGGTGACCAAGGGCGAGGTGGCGATGAGTAAGGACAACAAGGCAGTGATGCTTTACCGGTTGCAGTCAGTGGCGCGTCTTACACGAACCGTATTGGCTACGCGTCTTCTGGAGCTTGGGCTTTATGCCGGTCAGGATGCGTTGATGCTGCAACTGGCATCGGAAGATGGTTTGCCGCCGGGTGTTCTGGCCCAGCGTCTTGGTGTGCGTCCACCGACAATCACCAAAACAATTACCCGGTTGCAGAGTCAGGGCTTTGTGGTCAAACGGGCTTCTGAGACAGATCAGCGCCAATCGCATGTCTATCTCACACCACAGGGTGTCGAAGCGATCCGCATTATTGAAAAGTCTATCAAGAAGACTGAAAAAGACATGCTGAAGGGCTTCGATAAGAAGGAGCGCAAAGCGTTTCTTAAGATGCTTGGGCGCATGGAAAACAATCTTGCTGCACGCGGCGTTGCAGGGCTTATCGATGAAGTCGATAAAGATACTCTCGATGATGACGATATAGAATGAGTGCGCTGCCTTGGAAAGTCGCTGAAAAAACTTTCAATTCAATGATTGCAATGGCATAACCATTTTAAAATGGGATGGCCGCTTCTCTCTTTGAACTGATTGAAGCCATTCCTGTTGTGATTGCAGGAAGATCATTCGGGGAGGCGATTTGGCTCAAAAAATCAAGCTTTCGACCATCGCAGATGCGCTTGGTGTTTCGACAGCCACCGTTTCGCTGGCATTGCGCGACAGCCCGCTTGTCGCAGACCAGACACGTGAAAAAATCAAAGAACACGCCCGCGCGATCGGTTATATCTATAACCGCAGGGCTGCGAGCCTGCGCACATCGCGCTCAGGGATTGTCGGTGTTGTTGTGCATGACATCATGAACCCGTTCTTTGCCGAAATTTTGCGGTCTATTGAAACGGAACTGGATCGCTCGCGGCAGACATTCATTCTTTCCAATCATTATGATCAGTTGGAAAAGCAGCGCACCTTTATGGATACATTGCTTCAGCTTGGCGCGGATGGTGTCATCATGTCGCCTGCTATCGGCACGCCGCCGGAAGATATTCAGCTTGCGGAAGATAACGGCCTGCCGGTTGTGCTGATCGCGCGCAGTGTCGAAGGCGTTCACGCGCCGGTTTTCCGCGGGGATGATGCCTACGGTATTGGTCTTGCAACCAACCATCTGATTTCGCTCGGTCACACGCGGATTGCAATGATTGGTGGTACGGACCAGACGTCGACGGGTCGCGATCGTTATCAGGGTTATTTGCAAGCAATGCAGAAAGCCGGGCTGGAAGTGAAGCCGGAATGGCGCATTTCAGGGCCGCGCACCAAGCAGGCTGGCTTTGAGGTCGCGCCGCAGTTTCTTGCGCTCAAAGACAAGCCGACTGCTGCCGTCTGCTGGAATGATCTCACCGCCATCGGTTTGATGAACGGAATTGCACGGGCAGGTCTCGTTCCGGGTGAAGATATTTCCGTTACCGGCTATGACGATCTGGAAGAGGCGGCCATTGCGACACCCGCACTGACAACGGTGTGGAATGGTCAGCGCGAAGTCGGTCGCCGTGCGGCGCGCGCTTTGCTTGATCAGTTGAACGGCGTTGACGTTTCGCATGATCAGGAACTGATCAAGCCAGAACTGCACATCAGGCAATCGACGTCCAAGCCTAAACAGGTCTGATCTGTCTTGTTAACCGGGCCAGTTCCTCTGGTCCGTTGAATTTTTCTTGAACATAAGGAAAGCGCCCATGGCCCAACGTGAAGCGACCATTCTGGTGCTCGGTAATTTCAACGATTATGCCGTGCAGCGGCTTTCAGGCGAGTTCCATGTCAAGCGCGTTCCTCAGGGGGATGCAGCATTGGTGGAGGCAAGTTGGGCGGGTAATGTCAAAGGCATTGCCAGTATGTCAACGGTGAGTGCAGAATTGATTGATGCACTGCCAAATCTTGAAATTATTGGAAATTTTGGTGTCGGGTACGATGCGGTTGACGCAAAACATGCGGCCAAAAAGCATGTAATGGTCACCAATACACCCGATGTTCTGACAGATGAAGTTGCGGACACGACCATTGGTCTGCTGATCGATACGGTTCGCGAATTGTCAAAATCGCAAGCGTTTTTGCGTGCTGGCGAGTGGGTGAAAAAGGGTCGTTATCCGCTTTCGAAACTATCACTGCGTGGTCGCAAGGTTGGCATTTTCGGTCTTGGCCGCATTGGAAAAGCTGTTGCGCACCGTGTTGAGGCTTTTGGACTGCCGATTTCCTATCACAACCGTCGCAAAGCCGATGATGTAAGCTATGCTTATTATCCAAGTCTGCTTGAGCTTGCGCAGGCTGTCGATACGCTTATTCTGGTGGCGCCGGGTGGTGCAGAAACTGAAAAGGCTGTGAACGCAGATGTTTTAAGCGCGCTTGGAGCAGAAGGTGTGCTGATCAATATCGGTCGTGGTTCAGTTGTTGACGAAGATGCGCTTGCGCAAGCGCTCAATGACGGAACAATTGCCGCAGCCGGTCTCGATGTATTTGCAGATGAGCCAAATGTGCCGCAGGCGCTGCTTGATGCGCCGAACACAGTTTTGCTGCCGCATATCGGCTCAGCATCGGAAAAGACGCGTCAGGGCATGGCAGATCTTGTGATCGACAACCTGATTTCATGGTTCGACAAGGGCGAAGCTTTGACGCCCGTGCCGGAAACTGCACACGTCAAAAAAGGTTGATTTATTGCGGTGTGCGTTGCGCATTGTGCGCACGCACGGCATCGCCAAAGGCTTCAAAAATTTTGCGTGATGGTGCATCGGACTGAACCCAATATTCCGGGTGCCACTGAACACCGACGACGAAGCCCTTGGCATTTTTCACCGAGACTGCTTCAATTGTTCCGTCTTCGGCTATGGCTTCGATTTCAAGCTCCGGTGCCAGTTTGTCGATCGCCTGACGGTGGACCGAATTGACCGTCACATTGTCGGATTTGAGAATTTCGGCCAGACAGGAGTTTGGCGCAATTTTGACCGGATGCTGGAGTGCAAAGCGTTCGGCCTGGCTGTCTGATTGTGGTGCGCGGTGATCCATTCGGCCTTCCAGCTCCTGAATCTCGGTGGCGAGCGTGCCGCCCAAAGCCACATTCAGTTCCTGAATACCGCGGCAGATGGCCAGAACCGGGACGCCTTTTTCAATTGTTGCGCGAATTAATGGAAGCGAAGTTGCATCCCGCGCCTTGTCGTAAGGCTCGAAAGCTTCACTGGGTTCGACGCCATAAAGTTCTGGATTGACGTTGGATTTTGAGCCGGTGACAAGCAGGCCATCCACACCAGCAAGAATCGTATCTGTATCCATCTTTGCACCAAAGCTTGGCACCAGGAGAGGCGTGACTTCCGCGACATCAATTGCAGCCGCCAGATATTGTTCGGGCGCGGAATGCCAGATGTAGTTTTCAAATGGCTTTACATCGGTGGGCACTGCGATGAGGGGGCGAACTGCGTTTTTCATGTTGATTGAAATCCAGGGAAAGGCTTCTTGCTGTGCATATAGTAACGTATATCAGTAATGTCTATAATTGATGAAGAAGATTGTAGGGCTAATGGAGCCTCATATTCTATTGATAACAAGTATTTTTTATCATGCCCCTATGGTCACACAAAGTTGATCCTGCTTTAAATAGTTTGAATAGATTGGCGTCTTTGGGGGGCAAATGACTGACAATCAACTTTTCTCCGTGGCCGGCAAGGTGATTGCGGTTACCGGGGGATCTTCCGGTCTGGGGCGGCGGATGGTTCGGGTGCTTGCGAACCACGGGGCGCACATCGTTTCAATTTCACGCAGTGAAGACAGCGATGTCTTTCTTTGCGATGGTATGGTGCTCAGTGTTGTTGCTGATGTGACGCAGCCAGATGAAATCAGTGCAGCATTCGACGAAGCGGAGCGGGTTCTGGGCCCGATAGATGTTCTCTTCAATAATGCCGGCGTTGCTCATGTTGCGCGCGCGCTCGACACCACCCCGGGCATGCTGGCGCATATGTTCAATGTAAATGTAACGGGAGCGTTTTTCACTGCGCAGGAGGTTGCAAGGCGCATGGTCAAGCGCGGCGCGGGCGGTGCAATCGTCAATACGACCAGCATACTTGCTGAGCGACCGCAAAAAAGTACTGCAGGCTATGCGATGTCCAAGGCCTGTGTGACGCAAATGACGCGTGCATTGGCGCTCGAACTTGCACCCTATGATATACGGGTCAATGCCATCGCTCCGGGCTGGTTTCCAACGCGAATCAATGAGCAACATCTTTTGGGGCCAATCGCATCTTATTTAAAGGCCTCTAATCCTATGAAGCGTTTAGGCGAGATGCAGGACCTTGACGGCGTGGTGCTTATGCTGGCTTCAGAAGCCAGCCGTTATATGACAGGTTCAGTGATTACAATCGACGGTGGTCATACTCTTTAAGGAGCTTATTAAGTTCTTCTAATGTGATCGGTTATTTAATCTGTAAAATACGTGAAATTTGGTCCATGAGTTTCGCTCGGTGGTCTTCTGGTAGTGATTTCTACAGCGCTTTTGTACAGCTTGCATCTTTCTGGTAAAAGGAAATGGCATTTCCAAATATTCAGAATGCTCTGGAATAATATCTCAGGGTTGTATTCTTGATTTGAGGGGCGCGCTTTTAATTTTTCTTGCTTAAAAATAAAATACAGCTGCTGATTGTTGTAATAACAGCTTGTGGTTTAATTTTACGAAAGATATTTTTAAATGATTGGTGGCATATTATCCCTTCTGAAAGGGGTACGATCAACGAAATGTGGCGAAGCCTTCAACCTGAGATACCCGTCGATGTGCGGTTATCATTTTTGCGGTCGCTATATGGCAACCGTACAACATTATGGTTTGGTCTGCTCGCCCATGTTGTGGCGTGTGTCGTCATTTACGTAAAAACTGCTGACTGGCGTTTTCTGGGCTTTGCTGGCTTTTTTACAATTATTGCCCTTGGCCGCCTCTTTGACATGCATAAATTTGACCAGGCAAAACTTGGCAATCTCACGCATGCTGATCTCGACAAGTGGGAAGCGCGTTATCTTGTCGGTGCGTCGTTGGTTTGTCTCACGCTTGGTATGCTGTGCTTCTTCTCAAGCTATGTGCTGCGCGATTCCTTTGCAGAACTTGCAAGCCTGACCATTCTGCTTGCCTCTGTTGTTTCGATTGTGGGGCGCAATTATGCGTCGGCAAAGGCCGTTGCGCTGATGTCGGCCTGTACGCTGTTGCCCGTGCTGGCGGGCCTCATTCTTGCGGGGACTCCCTTTCATATTGTGATTGGCCTGCTGCTGATTCCGTATTTTCTGTCCAATATTCAGATGGCCAACGGATTGCGCGAATTTCTCTTCGCAGCCGTGATGGGCAAGCGGCGTCTGTCGGTGGTGGCCAGTCGTTTTGATGCGGCACTCAACAATATGCCGCAAGGTCTGTTGATGTTTGATGCGCAGCAACGCATCGCGGTGATCAATCACAAAACAAAAGCCTTGTTGAAGATTGCGGAACACACAAAGCTGCGAGGGCGTAAACTTGAAGTCTTGCTGCGTTATTGCATCCGTCAGGGCTTGTTTCCGCATAATGACCTGAGCAATATCGGAGCGCGTATGCGCGATCTTCTGGCGGGTCGCAAATCGCGTGACATTTTTCAGCTTGCGGATGATCGCTACATCGAATGCGTCGCCAACCAGACATCAAATGCCGGTGTGGTGCTGATGTTTGAAGATGTGACGCAACGCGTTGAATCGGAAGTGCGCATTCAGCATATGGCGCGCTTCGACGGTCTGACAGGCCTTCCAAACCGCAATTACTTCGAAACGATGGTGCGTTCGCTGCTCTCGCAAAAAGATTCCGATACGCTTGCGGCCCTCATTGTTATCGACATCAATCATTTCAAGCATGTCAATGATACGCTTGGGCATCATGTCGGCGACACGTTCCTCAGGCTCTTTGCCGAGCGGTTGAGCCTGCTTGATCCGCAGCGTTATGTCGCCTCACGCTTTGGCGGCGATGAATTTGTTGTGTTTGTCTTCAATCTCGACAGTGAAGCTGAAGTCGCGCCTGTGATGGAACATATCATTGCAGTTGTGAGCGGCATTTATGATCTCAATGGTGATCAGATTCAGATGGAGATCAGTGCAGGTGTTGCCACTGAAACTGTCGCAAAATGCGATATTGCCAGCATGCATATGAATGCCGACCTTGCACTTTATGAAGCAAAGGGTGACGAAGGCAGGCAATGGGCGCTGTTTGTCAGTGCCATGGACACCAAATATCGCGGTCGTCAGAAGCTGAAAGCTGATCTGCGACAGGCGATTGCCAACCGTGAAATCAAGGTGGTCTATCAGCCGATTGTCAGTGCGCAGTCACTGCGTGTGGTCGCTTATGAAGCGCTTGCACGCTGGGAGCATTCGGTGCTTGGACCGATCTCTCCAATGGAGTTCATTCCGCTGGCAGAGGAAATCGGGATCATTTCGCAGATAACACGTTTCATGCTTGAGCAAGCCTGTCAGGACTGTATGTCGTGGGGTGATCGTATTGGCGTCTCCGTCAATCTTTCGGCGATTGACCTCAAGAACAGCGATATTGCCCGCGACATTGCCAATGCGTTACAGAAGTCGAAGCTTCCTGCCCGACAGCTTGAAGTCGAGGTAACGGAAAGCGCAATTATTGCCGATCGCAACCAGACTTCGCTTGTTTTGCAGCGTCTCAAAAATGGTGGCATCAATATTGCGCTGGATGATTTCGGAACGGGTTACTCCAGTCTCAGCTACCTCAACAGCCTGCCGTTGACCAAGGTGAAGGTTGATCGCTCGTTTGTGCGGGATATTGCAACCGACCGCCGCTCTCTCATGCTGTTACGCGGTGTTACGCAGCTTTCGCACGAACTGGGGCTGGCTGTGACTGTTGAAGGCGTTGAAACTGAAGAGCAATTGGCTCTGGTCCGCGTTGCTGCCGGTGCCGACCTTGTTCAGGGTTATCTTCTGGGTAAGCCTGTGCCGGCTGATGAAATTCGTTCTTCGTCCGCCAAAGCGATCGCGCATCACGATATTGGGCACACCGTCGCGTAAGATTTTTCATCCGCATAGCCTCACAAGTTATAGTGATTTTCAATAATGATGGAATGATGATGATATAAAATTGTCATAACGCGACAGTTTTATAGAGTATCATTCGAATCACTATTGATGATTTGAGAATATGCGAGGGAGACTATGAGGCGCTATTTTCGTTATTTATTATATGTTTTAGCTCTAATTATTATTGTGGTTGGAGTTGGATCTGCGATTTTCTGGAAGAAAATACATGAATATTGGGCGGTATATCAGTATGCTCAAACATTCAAGCCCGATGTGATTGATGAGAATTTTCGCAATCTTTATAAAAAATATCCCTCCGTTCGCGTGCCTCATACGGCTGATGTGAGTGTGTTGCCGGTAGCAGAGCGCCCTTTGCCGGAAACCTATACTTACAAGGGCGAGACGCGCAATGTTGCGGATTTTCTTAAGCGCACTGATACGACCGGATTTATTGTGCTCAAAGACGGCGTGATTGTGCATGAGGAATATGATCGCGGTAATACGGAAAAGACGCAATCCATTGCGATGTCTCTTTCAAAGTCATTTGTTTCATTTCTGATTGGCAATGCTGTTGCGGATGGGAAGATCAAGCTTGATGAAACGGTCGATCATTACGTGCCGGTGCTTAAAGAAGGTGGCTATAAGGGCGTTACCGTTAAAAACGTGCTGCAAATGTCATCCGGCATTGGTTTTAATGAAAACTATGGCGATCTGAATTCGGATATTGTCCGCTATGTCATACAGATTCTGACCGGCTCGGTTGTGGATTTCACGGCCCACCTCAAGAGTGAGCGGCAGCAGGGGACAGTCAATGAATATGTATCTGCTGACACACAGGTGCTTGCTCTGGTTTTGGAACATGCAACAGGTGTGCCAATACAACAATATTTTCAGGACAGGCTGTGGTCGAGGCTTGGAGCGGAAGCTGATGCCTATTGGCTGGCCGATACTCAGGGAGAGGTTGTTGCCGCGGGTGGCCTGAATGCGGTGCTTCGCGATTATGCGCGATTTGGGTTGCTCTATATGAATGAGGGACGCAATTACCGTGGTGAGCAGCTTGTGCCTGCACAATGGGTTCATGATTCAGTGACGCCGGATGAGCCTTATCTCATGCCCGGACGTCGGATGCCTTCCGGTAAAATAGGTTATGGCTATGGCTATCAGTGGTGGATTCCGGCAGAGCCTGAGGGTGATTTCTGCGGCGTGGGTATTTATGGACAATTCATCTATGTAAACCCCGTGAAAAATGTGGTGATCGTCAAGACATCTGCCTATGCAAACTACAATATTGACGGCCAAGCTATGAAAGATGAGACTATTCACATGTTTCAGTCTTTGGCCAATTCGCTTTAGGCGCTCACTAAAAGCGTGCTCGAATGGCTGTTTATCAGCCATTCGATGCCGAAGTAGACCAAGATTGCCCTGTCAAATCCTGTGATATGGCGAGAAGTTCGCTCCATCTTTGACCGGACTGTGAGAAAACGCGAACTTATACCTTTACACGCTTATAAAGCACCTTATTCTGCGCACTGATTTGACGGGGTGCGGATGCGATTTGAATGAGTAATGAAGCTGTCTCCGGTGGCCAGCCACCGCTATCCAATTTCGCGCGGCAGCTATTGCAGTTTCTGGATCGGGTGGAGTATCGCAGGATTGTGCATGCCGAAGATCTCGAAGAGATCGGGCGTCTGCGTTATCGCTCCTACCGCAGTGCGAATGTGATGCATGAAGCAGACGTGCCATCGATTGTCGATGATGTGGATTGCGACAGCCATGCGTTTGTTTTCGGTATTCATATTGATGGGCAGTTGGTGAGTACATTGCGTATTCATCACATCACGCCAGATCATCGTCGTGGCACAAGCTATGCGCTTTTTCCGGATATTCTTGATCCGCTGCTCAACGCGGGTATGAGCTTTGTCGATCCCACACGGTTTGCAGCCGACCCGGAACTTTTGAGCGAATATCCGGCCATTCCCTATGTCACACTGCGCATTGCTGCAATGGCATCGGAATATTTTGAAGCCGATCAATGTCTTGCATCGGTCAAACCAGAGCACATGGCCTTCTATAAACGCATTTTCGGAACAAGTGTTATGGCCGAAGCGCGTGAGCACGAGGGCTATGGGATCCGGGTCGGGCTGGGAGCCGCTCCCATTCGCAATATTCGCGATGCCGTTGCTGTCCGCTTTCCTTTTTTCAAGTCGCAACCGCACGAGCGGCGCGCTATGTTTGGTGAGCTGGTTAATGGCGTTGGCCCGCTGACTATTCTGCCGACAGCGAAATATACGGGGCTTGGCGTATAATGCTTCATACGCACGATTATTGCATTTGATTATTTAAATCTTTTTGAAAGTTGCCTTAAATATTTAAATGTAGCACTTTTTGAAAAATGCCGTTAGGTAAGTGCAGGAGCCGCGCTATGCGGATCGAGGGGCGCTGCGACAATGGGCCGGGCAGGAAAGCGGTAAGCCGCTCCGGTTCATGTTGAATGCGCGTTGAAGATTGAGAATATTGTGGCTAAGAATAGTCAAAATATTTCAATGGGTGGAACTAAAAATGGCAGAACATCATACCGCAGCACCGGCTGAACTTGGCGCGAAGATGGATTATTCCGAGCATGAGAAAACTTATGCCGGTTTCACAAGCGTATTTAAATGGGGCACCGTGGCGCTTGTTGCGCTTCTGGCTTCCATGGCGTTCGGCTTTTTTGCGGGTGGTGCTTTCGCCGCATCCGTTCTTTTTGTCCTTATCTGCGTTGCTGCCTGGTTCATCCTCTAAGGATATAAAGCCGGAATAATCGCGTGATTTGATCGAATGCCTTGGTAAGGGTGCCGTTTGCGCCTCACCGGGGCTTTATGCATGTCGTTTGTTTGATAATTTGATGGGGTATCTTCCCGGATGCCCTGAATTCCGCCCGGCTGTGACGCCGGATCAAGCCACGAAAGGGAAACCAGTTGGCCCAGACTATATTCATTCCGAAAGAGAGTGATCCCAACGAGACCCGCGTTGCGGCATCTGCCGAGACGGTGAAGAAATTCATCGCGCTTGGTTTTGATGTCGTGGTGGAAAAAGGCGCAGGCGAAAAATCACGTATCATTGATACCGAGTTTGTCACTGCGGGTGCGCGCATAGGCACTGCGGCGGATGCCAAAGCGGCAGACGTGATCCTGAAAGTGCGCCGACCGAATGATGCGGAGCTTAAGGGGTATAAGTCGGGTGCAGCGCTTTTCGCGATGCTTGATCCTTACGGCCACGAAGATGCTGTGGCAGCACTTGGCAAGGCTGGAATTTCGGCATTCACGATGGAATTCATGCCACGCATAACGCGCGCGCAGGTGATGGACGTGTTGTCATCGCAGGCCAATCTGGCTGGCTATCAGGCTGTCATTGATGCTTCGGAAGTTTATGACCGTGCTATGCCGATGATGATGACGGCGGCTGGCACCGTGCCTGCTGCCCGTGTCTTTGTCATGGGGGCGGGCGTTGCAGGGCTTCAGGCGATTGCGACTGCTCGTCGTTTGGGTGCGGTTGTGACTGCAACCGATGTTCGCCCGGCGGCAAAAGAGCAGGTGGCTTCGCTTGGCGCGAAGTTCATCGCTGTCGAGGATGAGGAATTCAAGGCGGCGGAAACCTCCGGCGGCTATGCCAAGGAAATGTCGAAGGAATATCAGGCGAAGCAGGCGGCACTTGTTGCTGACCATATTGCCAAGCAGGATATCGTCATTACCACGGCACTTATTCCGGGTCGTGCCGCCCCGCGTCTTGTTTCAAAGGAAATGGTTGCGGCCATGCGTCCGGGGTCTGTGCTGGTCGATCTGGCAGTTGAACGCGGCGGCAATGTTGAAGGTGCTGTTGCCGGACAGATTGCGGAAGTTAACGGCGTGAAGATTGTGGGGTATCTCAACGTACCGGGCCGGATTGCAGCGACTGCTTCGCAGCTCTACGCACGCAATCTTTACGCATTCCTCGAAACGCTGGTCGATAAGGAAGCAAAGCTTCTGAAAATTGATCCGCAGGAAGAGCTGATCAAGGCAACGCTTCTGACCCATGAGGGCAAGGTCGTGCATCCGGCGTTTGCCAAGGCCGAAGCCGAAATAGCGCCGGCAGTCGTGGCTGAGAAGGTCGCCAAGCCAAAAACAGCAGCGAAGCCAAAGGCACCTGCTTTGGAAGCGGCTGCCGAAAAGCCTGTAGCGAAGAGAACCCGGAAAGCGCCCGCAAAAGCTGCAAAAACTTCTGCTGATGGAGGAGAGGCATAATGTCCGATACAGCACTCGAAAAAGCTCTTGAGAGCCTCAATCAGGCGGCAGAGGCCGTAAGGCAGGCAGCGGAAAATGCAGGCGGTTTAGGTGATGCAGCCGCTGCTGCAGCCCATGCCGCTTCCGGTGGAGTGGTCGATCCGTTTGTCTTCCGCCTTGCGATTTTTGTTCTGTCGATTTTCGTCGGTTATTACGTTGTCTGGTCGGTGACGCCTGCGCTGCATACGCCGCTTATGGCTGTCACCAACGCCATTTCATCGGTGATCGTGGTTGGCGCACTTCTTGCAGTCGGCCTGTCGCTTTCGGGCTGGGCAACCGGCTTCGGCTTCATCGCGCTCATCCTTGCCAGCGTGAATATTTTCGGCGGCTTCCTCGTTACCCAACGCATGCTTGCCATGTACAAGAAAAAAGAAAAGTGAGGGCTGAGCCATCATGAGCGTTAATCTCGCAGCCTTCCTTTATCTCGTCTCCGGTGTCCTGTTCATTCTGGCACTGCGCGGCCTGTCGCACCCAACCACCAGCCGTCAGGGTAATACCTATGGTATGATCGGTATGGGTATTTCCATTGTCACCACGCTGCTGCTGGCACGCCCAAGCTTTGGCGGTCTGGTGATGATCATTCTTGGTATCGGCATTGGTGGCGGTATCGGTGCCGTGATTGCGCGCCGCATTGCGATGACGGCCATGCCGCAGCTTGTGGCGGCCTTCCACTCGCTGATCGGTCTTGCAGCCGTGCTCGTTGCTGCCGCAGCCCTTTATTCACCGCATTCCTTTGGCATTGGCGAAGTGGGTCAAATCCACGGTCAGGCGCTGATTGAAATGTCGCTGGGTGTTGCGATTGGTGCAATCACCTTTACCGGTTCGATTATTGCGTTCCTGAAACTTGATGGCCGCATGTCGGGCAAGCCGATCATGTTGCCGGGACGCCATGTCATCAATGCGGCCCTTGCTGCTGCAATTGTGATCCTGATTGCTGTTCTGACCAACACCGAAAGCCATTTCGTGTTCTGGCTGATCGTTATTCTGGCGCTGGTATTCGGTGTGCTGATCATTATCCCGATTGGCGGCGCGGATATGCCGGTTGTCGTTTCCATGCTCAACTCCTATTCGGGCTGGGCTGCGGCAGGCATTGGCTTCACGCTTGGCAATCTGGCGCTGATTATCACTGGTGCGCTGGTCGGCTCATCGGGTGCGATTCTGTCCTACATCATGTGTAAAGGCATGAACCGCTCGTTCATCTCGGTTATTCTGGGTGGCTTTGGCGGTGACGTGACAGCAAGTGGTGGCGGTGAAGTGGAACAGCGTCCGGTCAAACAGGGTTCGGCAGATGATGCAGCCTTCATCATGAAGAATGCATCCAAGGTCATCATCGTTCCGGGTTACGGTATGGCGGTGGCACAGGCACAGCACGCGCTGCGTGAAATGGCCGACAAGCTGAAAGCCGAAGGCGTGGAAGTGAAATACGCAATCCACCCTGTTGCCGGTCGTATGCCGGGTCACATGAACGTGCTGTTGGCCGAAGCCAACGTGCCTTATGATGAAGTGTTCGAACTTGAAGACATCAATTCGGAATTTGCGACGGCTGATGTTGCCTTCGTGATTGGCGCGAATGACGTAACCAATCCGGCAGCGAAGACTGATCCGCAATCGCCGATCTTCGGTATGCCGATCCTTGATGTCGACAAGGCCGGTACGGTGCTGTTCATCAAGCGCGGCATGGGCTCAGGCTATGCGGGCGTGGAAAATGAGCTGTTCTTCCGCGATAACACCATGATGCTGTTTGCAGATGCGAAAAAGATGGTCGAAAGCATAGTTAAGGCTCTCGATCACTAGGCCTTTGATATTCGGGTTCTGGCAGCCTGCAAATGGCGAGGTTCTGCGCTTCCGGTGCGCATGTACGTTCAGTACATTCCGCTCCGGTTCTCGAACCTCACCATTTTAGGCTCGCCATTTCCCGAATCTCATAAGGCCACGGTGCTCTGGCAACAAACAAAAACGGCGGCTTCGAGCCGCCGTTTTTGTTTTTGCTGGTAATTTTCGATCAGCCGTAGATCATTTTGTCCTGCAAAGCGCGCAGCTCGGCGATCTTTGAGCCGGGTTGCGGTACTGCATTGGTATAGGTGATGAGTTCACCCTTCTTGATCGATGCGGTGACGGTGCCATTTTGCAGCAGGCCGCACGGAATGGCTTTCGCGGCCCGTGCTTCCGGCGTGGTCATGATCCATGAGCGATAGCAATATTGGCCAATCGCATCGAGCTTTTCGCCCGGCTGCAAATCTCTCTTTGCCACCGCGCAGACTTCTGCCACTGGCTTTGGCAGTGGCACCATGTCGGATTTGCCGTATAGGACTGCACGCGCGACTGTCAGCGGTACCTCAAGCGATGTAAGGTGGTAGGGGCGGTGGAAGGTGAAATAGGGCCCTTTGCCGATTTTCAGGTCTTCAAGCCGTTCATTCAGGCGCGGGTGGTCCATCTTGGCCACAACAAACACGCCCGGCGAAACGCCTTTGCCGATCGAATAATCAACCACGCCGCTTTTGCTGAGAACGCCGCCATCCGCCTGTGGGATGAGCGTGCTGCTCAACTGGTCAATACTGGCGCGCGGGCCGTGCATGCCAGCAATATCTGGAACAAGGCCTGTTGCATTGGCAATGGCTGCCATCTCGACCATGGTTTTTGAGCCATCGATGAATTCGACCAGCAGGCGGACATTCATGTTCCGGCGGTCGGCTTCTTCTTGATAATCATCAGGGATGGCATCAAAATTGAGCGGGTTGTTCTTGCCCTTGCCAGCAGAGACCACTTCATAACCAAGCGCTGAAACGAACTCTATCAGCTCCATGCAGGAGGAGGGTTCGTCGCCAGCACCCAGCGAATAGATCACGCCTTGCTTGTCGGCCTGTGCCTTGAGGTAAGGTCCGATGGTGACATCGGCTTCGACATTCATCATCACAAGATGCTTGCCGTGCTCAATCGCCTTGATGCCGGTTTCAGCGCCCACTTCCGGAATGCCGGTTGCATCGATAATGACATCAATCAGCGGATTGGAAAGGATCAGATCATTGTCGCCGGTGACGGCAATCTTGCCGCTCTCAATGGCGCTGGTCATAGTGCTTTCAGTGCTGGCTTCTTTGGCGTTGTCTTCGTTACCATAGGCAGTGCGCACAGCCTTGAATGTGTTCGGCAGCCGACGCGCGGAAAGCGCGCCGACTTCGATGCCGGGCATACGGGCAACCTGTGTGACGATATCTGTGCCCATCTCGCCAGCACCGATAAGGCCGATGCGGATTGGTTTTCCTGTTTCTGCGCGTGCCTGCAAGTCCCGCGCCAGTCCAACCAGTGCCACATTCGTCGTCATGAGAGTCTCCGCGATAATTTTGTCACGCTTCTGTTGTTATAGATGCGCAATCGACGAACAGTCTCTATATCGAAAGAGACAAACGCGCATCTCAAATCGGCGCGACAAAATATGCAATTTACCGGAGCCTTTATGAGCAATGCATCTTCCTTCGACCTCGTTATCTTTGATTGCGATGGTGTTCTTGTCGATAGTGAACCACTTTCCTGTCGCGCGTTTGAGCAGGTTTATGCCAATCACGGCATGATTTTGCCGGAAGGAACCGTCGCCAAAGGCATCGGCATGAAGCAGGCTGACATATTAGCGATGATTGCTGATCTGACGGGCCATCGTTTGCCAGATGAGGCTTTGAGCCAGTTCTGGCCCGAAACCAAAACCCTTTTTGCTGAGCATTTGCAGCCGGCGGTGGGAATCGCCGATTTTCTGAAAGTGCTGCCCTATAAGCGTTGTGTTGCCTCCTCCTCGCAGCCTGAGCGCATTGCATTCAGTTTGAAAAAGACAGGCATTGATCAATATTTTGGCGATGCAGTCTATTCATCCAGCATGGTTAAGCGCGGGAAGCCAGCGCCCGATCTTTTCCTGTTTGCTGCCGACAAAATGGGAATTGATCCGGCACGGTGTGTCGTGATCGAAGATTCGCCCTTTGGTGTTGAGGGTGCGATTGCAGCCGGTATGACAGCCTTTGGTTATACGGGCGGCGGGCATACCTATGAAGGGCATGCAGAACGCTTGTCTTCCAAGGGCGCGCAACAGGTTTTTGGCCATTGGGATGATATTGCACGTGAAATACTGGCCGCAGCCTGATCCACAGTCTTGCCGTGTGCTCATTAATGGATAACAAGAGAGTCTGAGTTCAGCAGAAAGTTTGAGGGCATGAAGGACGCAATTACGCTCGACCAGTTGCGCGAGGCGATTGGCACGGAAATCGGATGTTCCGAGTGGCGTGAAGTCACGCAGGAAATGATCAACCAGTTTGCGGATGCAACGGATGATCATCAGTTCATCCATGTTGATCCAGATCGTGCTGCCAAGGAAACGCCATTTGGCGGCACGATTGCGCATGGCTTTTTGACCTTGTCGCTGCTTTCGACGCTGGCATTTGAAGCGCTGCCGATGCTGGAAGGTGCCACGATGGGGATTAATTACGGCTTCGACAAAGTGCGTTTCATGTCACCGGTGAAGACCGGTGCGCGGGTGCGCGCGCGGTTCAAGCTCGCTGATGCCGATATTCGTCCCTCAGGCCGCGTGGTCAATCATTACGAAGTGACGCTGGAAGTCGAGAATATGGTCAAGCCAGCACTCACCGCGACATGGCTCACCATTGCTGTGGTTGAGCCGCCCAAGGCTTGATCCGTCTGTTCTTATGGATTGATAAGTCGTCCTTCTTCATCGAGAGGGGCGGCTTTGTCTTTTTGGGTGGTCATCAGATCACGGAAAAAGAAGGGGCCATGCAGGAACATGCCAAAGTCGTAAAAATTCTTCTTCTCAGCACCGCGCATGTAAAGCAGATGCATCAGGAAGAAATTGCCTTTTGAACGCTTGTAGCGGTTTTCACTGTGTATGTTCTTGAAGCGGATACGATGGATGAGCGGCGGGTTCTCAGTCTTTATTTTCAATGCTTTGGCCGGATCAGAGCCGTAAAAATGGATGATGTCGGTCAGAACCTGAAACTCCGACCAGAGCACAGGGCTTTCGTTCATCACCACGCGCATGTCTTCGCGCAAAGCCCGGGCCTTTGGGTGCAGTGCGATCATCAGTAGGCATGAGCCGATGGCCAGCATTGATACAGGCTGCTTTGTGAGCAGGTCAGGCCGCTCTCGCTGAAGATCCGCCAGAGCTTCAACCGCAGGTACTGTACCCAGGCTGTGGCCGACAATAATCACTTCGTCGGCATTGCTTTGCTCGATTTTCTTTTTGAGCGCTTCGGCAAACGCTTTGCGGCGCTCAATAAGCGTGTCATTGCGACCATAAATGCGGTCATAGGCTGCCGACCAGTCATCCAGCAGATAAGACATGAAGAATCGGTCGCCCGGCCAGCGCACGAGCAAGGTCGCAATCACAGCAGCAAGCGGCAGCGACCAGACGAGATTCCAGGATGGGAAACCTGCAAGCATGGGTGCTGATGCGATCAGAGCTGCAATCGCTATGATGAGGATGGACAGCAGAAACGGCCATAGGAAAAACATGACAAAGCGCCAGCTGGTTAGCAGATAGCGAAGCAGGGTGCCTGTAGATAAGATATTCATGAAAGCGCGAAAGCCGGTAAGCATCCGTTTTGGCGTGGAGCGTGCCGCATAATCATCGAAGACATCCGCAGTGCCAAACTGGCAGAATTCCGTTTCCGTCTCCCACCCATTGCCTTTTGTTCGAGCGGTCAGCGTTCCGCAATCATCCGCCTCGTCGGTCATGGGCGAAAGTTTTGTTTTGGCTTTCCATAACCGGTCAAAATCTTTCAACGCGAGCGCATGTCGCACGCGGACGGCTTTGGGGTGCAGGCCCTCATAGCCTGTGAATTGAATAACGAGTCGTTTGCGTGGGGACATGAATATGATGCGAAGGAATCAATCGAGGGGAAAAGGCTATGAACTGCCGGATTGCTTCTATCGTGGAGCAATGAGGCTGAATTGTGCGGAAGGTGGGGGCTCTCTAGCCTATTGGGTGCGATTTCGTCACTATAATTTATCGTGAGTCCATTATTTATGCGGAACGCCGGGCAAAGCTTTATCTTGATATGGACAAAAGCCGGACTATCTGGTAAAGCCAGCCCCAATTTGCAGCGTTTATGTTGCGAAGCTTGGGAGCCTTTCGGCGTTTATACAGTTGACTCTATCAGCTGGAACTCGTTAAGAGACGCCCTTAATGCCTCAGGCTCAATCGAAATTCTAACCGATACGGGATTACACGTGCAGGTACTCGTCCGCGATAACAATGTTGATCAGGCTCTCCGCGCTCTTAAGAAAAAGATGCAGCGCGAAGGTATCTTCCGCGAAATGAAGATGCGTGGCCATTATGAAAAGCCATCTGAAAAGCGCGCCCGCGAAAAGGCTGAAGCCGTTCGCCGTTCGCGTAAGCTGGCTCGTAAGCGCGCACAGCGTGAAGGTCTTATCGGCGGCGGTCGTACCGCAGCTCGCTAAGTGACCTGAAATTGGCGCTGCATTTGTAGCGCCTTTTGCTTGCCGGTGCAGCTTATGGCTCGCGCCGGTTTTTGCATGTCTGAACATCGGGTTGGTGTTTTGAGCCACTTCACGCGATAAGACATGTCGTTTTGAAGTGTCAGCGGACTGCCATATACTGACCTTTATTGTGGCGTTGAGCTTGTTGCGTCAGTTGGGTTGATCGGCGGTTTTGCCTGCCGCCTTCTCCTGTGCGATAGAATGAGAATATTGTGGCTGTTAAAGCAGCCGGGGACAAAGTTGAAGATAGGCTCCTTTGCTCCGCTCATGCAGAAAGGAACACTGCCGTTGCCAATGCGCTTTAAGGGTATGCATTCGTCCGGGAAATTTTTTGCCCGTAACAGCCTGTTGGCTGCAACAGCCGTTCTGGCACTTGGCCTTGTCGGTTGTCAGAGTTCCTCCAACAATGTGTTGACTTCGATTGATCGTGCGCAGGGTTCAAGTGAGAACATCAGTTCGCTGACCAGTGTCATTCAGAGCAATCCGCGTGATCCTGAAACTTATAATGTGCGTGGCTCTGCCTATGGCAAAGCTGGCCGTTACAAGGAGGCGCTGCGCGATTTCGATCAGGCGATTGCACTCAACCCAAATTTCTATCAGGCTTATGCAAACCGTGCGCTGATCTATCGTTATATGGGTGACAGCGGTAAAGCCGCGCAGGATTATAGCCGGGCGATCCAGATTAATCCGCAGTATGATGCCGCTTATATCGGGCGCGGTAATGTCTATCGGCAGGCCGGACGCCTTGATCAGGCATTGAGCGACTTTAATCAGGCGATTGCGCTTCAGACCACAGATGGACGCGCCTATCACAATCGCGGTTTGATCTATCAGGCCAAGGGGCAGCATAAGCAGGCGATTGAAGATTTCTCAAAAGCCATTTCGCTTAATTCCACTGCACCGGAACCTTATAATGGTCGCGGCCTGTCCTATGTTGCTCTGGGCGACTACGACAATGCTTTTGACGATTTCAATACAGCCATTACGCTTGATGGAAATATCGCTGAAAGCTGGGCCAATCAGGCGCTGGTTTACGAACACCGTGGTGATAAGGCCAAGGCTGCCAATTCTTACTTGCGCGCCACGCAGCTTGATCCGAATTATCAGCCTGCCAAGGCTGGTCTGGCGCGCACGCGCAGCTGATCATTTCTTTGTGAATAATAATAAGGGCGGTACTCTCCAAAATAGGGGGTGCCGCTTTCCTTTATTTAAAGGCGACATATAATAGTTGTATGTCGCTTTTCGATCATATTGGCTTTGAAACTAGAGATCTTCGCCGCAGCCTTTCTTTTTATGAAAGCTGCATGCCCACGCTTGGGCTGGCGGTTATTTCCCACGCAGACCGAGGTTTCTTCGTTAATGGTGGGGAAAGGGCGCCTGTGCCATTTTTGTGGATCCATAAAAGCCGGAAACCGGATGCAGACGCGCCTGACGGCAAGCCGGGCAATCATCTTCACTTGATGTTTACTGCGGTCAGTCGTGAAGATGTAGAGGCTTTTTTCCGTGCAGCGGTTCAGGCGGGTGGCATTGAGAGCGGCAAGCCAGCCTATCAGGGGCCCGAAGAGATGGGCTATTATGCGGCTCTCGTTTTCGATCCCGACGGAAACACACTGGAAGCAGGTTTCCGTCAGAGAGCAAGATAAATTGGTTTAAGCCCTTGAACGCAGGTTGCGCTTGTCGAGACGATTGACGAGAGAGTCGCCGATCAGCTGAATGCCGCACACCATAATGATGAGAATAATCACCACGGCGACCATGATCTGCGTTTCAAAGCGCTGATAGCCGTAGCGGATAGCCAGATCACCCAAGCCCCCCGCACCAATGGCACCAGCCATTGCAGACGCGCCAATAAGCGTGATGATGGTGACGGTAAAGCCTGCGATAATGCCCGGTAGCGCTTCGGGCACCAGCACTTCACGCACGATTGTCCAGCGGTTTGCGCCCATTGAACGGGCCGCTTCCACCAGGCCGTTATCCACTTCACGCAACGAGACTTCAGCGATACGCGCATAGTAGGGAATGGCTGCGATTGACAATGGCACGATAGACGCCCACGTGCCGATTGATGTGCCGACAACAAAACGCGTCACCGGAATGAGTGCCACCAGCAAAATGATGAAGGGCACAGAACGGAAGCCATTGATGATGGCACCGAGGATGGTGTTGACTGTCAGATTTTGCGCAAGGCCACCCCGTTCGGTCAGAATCATGATGAGAGCCAGCGGAAGGCCGACGACGAGCGAAATCAGGCTCGAAAAGCCGGTCATGATGATGGTCTCCCAGAAGGAGCGCCAGAGAAGATCAAGCATTGCCTGAGACATAGCCGAGAACCTCCGTGGCGTCTGCATGGGTGTTGAGATAGGCGAGTGCGGCGTCCAGTTTTGCTTTGTCCTGCGTGGGCAGGCCAATGAACATGGTTCCAACCGGCTCGCCCTGAATGGTATCCATGCCGCCATGGATCAGTTGCAGCGCAATACCAGTCGCAAGTGTTGCTTCGCTAAAAAATGCGCTTTTGGCGGCATCGCCTGAAAGCTTGACCTTAAGAATGGCAAGATCGCCGGTCTTGTCGAGGCGCTCGCGCCACACGACAGGCAGTTCCGGCTCCAGCACCTGCAACATGCTTTGCGTGATGGGCGACTGTGGATTGGCAAAGACTTTCCAGACCGGACCTTCTTCGGCGATTGCGCCATGATCCAGAACGATCACCCGATCGGCGATGCGGCGGATGACTTCCATCTCATGGGTGATGAGCAGAATGGTCAGGCCAAGCTTGGTGTTGATGTCTTTGAGCAGCGCCAGAATTGATTGGGTTGTCTCAGGATCGAGTGCCGAGGTGGCTTCGTCAGAAAGCAGAACGGCGGGTTCGGCAGCAAGTGCACGCGCAATGCCGACGCGCTGCTTCTGGCCGCCGGAAAGCTGTGCCGGATATTGCTTTGCCTTGTCGGAAAGACCGACGAGATCAAGCAGCTCTGCCACGCGCTTGATGCGTTGGGCTTTTGGCATACCGGCAATTTTGAGCGGCAGGGCAACATTTTGCGCGACGGTCTTGGCGGACAGGAGATTGAAGTGCTGAAACACCATGCCGATGCGGCGGCGCACAGGACGCAGCGCGTTTTCATCAAGGTTGGTGATTTCACGGCCTTCAATCTGGATTGAGCCGCTATCCGGCTTTTCAAGGCCGTTGACGCAACGAATCAGCGTGGATTTACCCGCGCCGCTGCGTCCGATGATACCGAGGATTTCGCCGCGTGCGACGGAAAGAGAGACGCCATTGATTGCCGGTGTTTCGCCGAACATTCGGCGCACGTCTTTCATGGCGACGATGGGCGCGGATGTTGCTGGTGGCGGTTCAATGGTCACGGTCGTGTCTTCTGTTTCTTATGCCGCGTTAAAACCGCGACTTGCTAAATCGATAAGGCTTCAAGGAAAATGACGCCAAAGGGCATGGGCGCTTTTTATCAAGCGCGCGCCGATGCTTTTGGGCAATTTTTTTGCGTACGTCAATAAAAGCCGCGCCGGAAAAGCTTTTTCCGGCGCGGTCTTTAAGGCGCTTTAAGGAATTAATTCCAGGCTGGAATGCCTGTGCCCTTGTAAACGCGGTCAAGCTCTGCCTTCACTGCGTCATTCTGGAAGGAGGCAACAAGGTTCTTTACCCAGTCAGCATTTTCATCTTCGGTGCGGACTGCGATGAAGTTGTTGTATGGGTTGTTTTCCTTGGATTCCCAACCGATCGCTTCTTCCTTCTTCAGGCCAGCCTTGGCGGCCCAGTCGTTGTTCACGATGGCGACATCCAGATCATCAATCGAACGGCCAACGACACCGGCGTCAAGCTCCTTGATTTCAAGTTTCTTTGGATTTTCGATGATGTCGATTGGGGTTGCCAGAATACCTGCATCTGGCTTCAGCTTGATGAGGCCCTTTTCTTCAAGCACGCGCAGTGCGCGACCTTCATTCGATGGATCGTTCGGCACGCCGATAACTGCGCCTTCTTTGATTTCATCAAGGCTTTTGATCTTGCGCGAATAGATGCCGATTGGCCAGACAGCGGTGTAACCGGCCACACTGATCTTGTAACCGTGCTGCTTGATCTGTTCGTCGAGGTAAGGCTTGTGCTGAAAGGCGTTCGCGTCGATTTCCTTGCGTTCCAGCGCTTCATTTGGCTGGTTGTAATCATTGAATGTCACGCGTTCGATGATGAGGCCATGCTTCTTGCCTTCTTCGGCAACGACTTTCCAGACGTCTTCATCTTCGCCGCCCATGATGCCGACCTTGATGGTCTTGTCTTCTGCGTGGCTTGGCGCGGCTGCAAAACCAAGGGTGAGGGCTGCTGCGGTGAAGAGAGCAGCTTTCAGACCCGCGCGGCGGGTCAGCGAATAGCGGGAAAGGACTGACGACATTTTTAATTTCCTTGTCTCAAGTTTTTTGGAGAGCCGGTCCCGGAAAGTGATCATGTTAGATGATCTTTCTCCCCCTGCCCACCTTGGGGCCGATAATTCCTGTTTGTACGGCAATAAACAAGGAAAATTATTTCTGATTCGTGCGAGTCAGCGATTTTGAAATTGCGTTCACAGGCATGTGAGCGGATTGCTATTTCCGCTCACGGCATTGACCAGAATCTGGTTCTAACGATTGTCTGAGATAATCATTTGTGCGGCTTTCTCTGCAATCATCAAAGTGGGTGAGTTTGTGTTGCCGGAGGTGATCGTGGGCATGACCGAGGCATCGGCCACACGTAGCCCCTGAATGCCGTTCAGTCTGAGACGCGGATCGACAATTGCTTCTGCATCCGCGCCCATTCGGCACGTGCCGGCGGGATGGAAAATTGTGGTTCCGATATCGCCTGCCACTTTCTCCAGCTGTTCCTGCGTTTCGTAAGACGGACCGGGCTTGAATTCTTCCGGGCGATATTTCTGCAAAGGTGCCTGTGCTACGATATGGCGGGTGAGGCGGATGGCGTCGGCTGCAACGCGGCGGTCACTTTCCGTTGCCAGATAGTTGGGGCGGATGGACGGTTGGGTCCGATGATCGGGGGACTTGATATGAATTGAGCCGCGGCTGTCGGGGCGCAGATTACAGACCGATGCCGTAAAGGCCGGGAAGGGGTGAACGGCCTCGCCGAATTTCTCAAGGCTCAATGGCTGCACATGATATTGCAGATTGGCTGTTTCATAGGACGGGTCTGAGCGGGTGAAAGCACCGAGCTGGCTGGGTGCCATCGACATGGGACCAGAACGGCGCAGGAAATATTCAAGGCCGATCATGGCTTTGCCGAAAAGCTTGCTGGCCTTTTCATTGAGCGTTGGAATGCCGGTCACTTTATAAGCGCAGCGCAGTTGCAGATGGTCCTGCAAGTTTTCGCCCAACTGTTTGCGTTCGAGTTTAGGCGCAATGCCTGCCTGTTGCAGTACATCGCCCCGTCCCACGCCGGAAAGCTCCAATATCTGCGGCGAGCCGACAGAGCCTGCCGTCAGAATAATCTCGCGCTTTGCTTTGACGGTTCGGGTTGTGCCATTTTGATCAAAGGTAACACCCGTTGCGCGTAATTCTTCGATCTCTATGCGGCGAACATGCGCGCCGGTTTCAACGCGCAGGTTGGGGCGGTCACGGGCCGGCCGCAGAAAGGCTTTGGCCGTGTTCCAGCGAATGCCGCGCTTCTGGTTGACCTTAAAATAGGACACGCCTTCATTGTCGCCGCGATTGAAATCGTCGGTTGCTGGAATTCCGGCCGCAACCGCTGCATCGCGGAAGGCATCCAGAATATCCCAGTGCAGACGTGCGTTTTCAACGCGCCATTCGCCGCCCGTACCATGCAGCTCGCTTGCGCCTTCAAAATAGTCTTCCGACTTTTTGAAGACGGGCAGCACGTCGTCCCAGCCCCAGCCGTCGCAACCGGCCTGGCGCCACAGATCATAATCGCGTGCCTGTCCGCGCATATAGATCATACCGTTGATTGAGGAACAGCCGCCAAGCACCTTGCCGCGCGGATAGCCCAGAGAACGACCGTTCAGGCCGGGTTCCGCTTCAGTTGTAAAGCACCAGTCGGTGCGCGGGTTACCGATGCAATAGAGATAGCCGACGGGGATGTGAATCCACGCGTAATTGTCTTTGCCGCCTGCTTCAAGCAGCAGCACGGAACGGTTTTTATCTGCGGAAAGCCGGTTCGCAAGCGCACACCCTGCCGTGCCCGCGCCAACCACGATGTAATCGTAGGTGTCGGTCATGATTTCATATCCAGTAAAAAGGTGGAGCCGCTATCTGATGAGCGTGCGGCTCCGTCGGTTATCCGAACAATTTCTTTCCAAGCCGCGAGGCATAGAACTCGCCGACGATGCCTCTGCGGAAGAGCAGAACGCAGGCCATGAAGATGATGCCGGTGACGATTGTGACGGGGAAGTCGGAGGTTGCGAGGTAGTTTTGCAAAGCTACCACGAAGGCTGCACCGACGATTGGGCCGATCAGCGTTCCAATGCCGCCAAGCAGTGTCATCAGGATCACTTCGCCCGACATCTGCCAGCCTACATCGGTCAGTGTTGCAAACTGGAAGACCAGGGCCTTCATACCGCCTGCAAGGCCTGCAAGCGCTGCCGACATCACAAAGGCTGCAAGCTTGTAGTGATTGACGGAATAGCCCAGCGACACGGCACGGTTCTCGTTTTCGCGGACTGATTTGAGGATCATCCCGAACGGCGAATTGATGATGCGCCAGATCGCAAAGACTCCGATCACGAAGAGTGCCAGCACCAGATAATACATGTTCATCGGCTGGTTGAGATCAATGATGCCAAACAGATAGCCGCGTGGCACGCCCTGCAACCCGTCTTCACCATGCGTGAAGGCCGCCTGCAGACAGAAGAAGAAGAACATCTGCGCTAAGGCCAGCGTGATCATTGTCGAATAGATGCCCTGACGGCGAATGGCGAGATAGCCGATGATGAGGCCAAGGCCTGCGGCTGTGAGCATACCGAGCAGAATGCCGATTTCGGGCGTGACACCCCATTCCTTGACCGCATGGGCCGTCACATAGGCAGCGCCGCCAAAGAAAGCCGCATGGCCGAACGACAGAATGCCGGTATAGCCAAGCAGCAGATTGAAGGCGGAGGCAAACAGCGCAAAGCACAGCATCTTCATCAGAAAGATCGGGTAGACCATGAACGGGGCTGCGATCAGGCCGATGAGGGCTACAGCCAAAACGATCGCCGAGAGGCTGTTGAGGGCGGGTGCCTTTGCCGCGTGCGGTGCAGCCGTTGCTTTAAGAGCGGTATCAGTCATATCAGGCCTCCTTCCCGAACAGTCCGGCGGGTCGCACCAGAAGGACGATAGCCATGATAACGAAGATGACGATGCTGGAGGCTTCAGGATAGAACACCTTGGTCAGACCTTCGGCCAGCCCGAGCACATAGCCGGTGATGATCGCGCCTAAGATCGACCCCATGCCGCCAACCACGACCACGGCAAAAACCACGATGATGATGTTGGAGCCCATCAGCGGGCTGACCTGATAGATGGGTGCTGCCAGAATTCCGGCAAAGCCAGCAAGGGCCGCACCCAGCGCATAGGTGAAGGTGAGAAGCAGCGGCACATTGATGCCAAAGGCTTTAACCAGTGTGGGGTTTTCGGTTGCTGCACGCAAATAAGCGCCGAGCTTGGTTTTTTCGATTAAAAGCCAGGTGCCGATACAGATGACGAGTGATGCCACAACCACCCATGCGCGATAGTTGGGCAGGAACATGAAGCCGAGATTATTGCCGCCTGCAAGGGATGGCGGCACGGCATAGGGCTGACCGGCAGCGCCATAATAATAGCGGAAAGTGCCTTCGATCACGAGTGCCAGACCAAAGGTAAACAGCAGCCCATAAAGCGGATCGAGATTATAAAGCCTTGAAAGCGCAACTCGCTCGATGATGGCGCCGCCCAGACCCACGATCAGCGGAGCCAGAATAAGCGCTGGCCAATAGCCGATGCCAAGGCCGCTCAACAGCAGATAGCCGACAAAGGCGCCAAGCATATATTGCGCGCCATGGGCAAAGTTGATGATGCGCAAAAGCCCGAAGATGATGGCGAGGCCAAGGCTCAGAATTGCATAGAAAGACCCGTTGATAAGGCCCACGAGCAACTGCCCAAGAAGTGCCTGAACAGGGATGCCGAAGATCATTGTCATTGGTTCAGACCCCCAGAGCTTCGTTTAGGGCTGCCATACGTTCGGGCAGCTCAGCGGTGGGGAAGTTCTCTGTCACCACACCATGATCCATCAGATAAAAACGGTCTGCGACTTTTGCGGCAAAGCGGAAGTTCTGCTCGACCAGAAGCACGGTCATGCCGCGCTTTTTGAGTTCCACCAGCACATCGCCGATGCGCTGGATGATGACGGGCGCAAGCCCTTCGGTCGGCTCATCCAGCAGTAGAATTTTGACGCCGGTGCGCAGAATACGGGCAATCGCCAGCATCTGCTGTTCGCCACCCGAAAGCTTGGTGCCGGGGCTGTTGCGGCGCTCATAGAGATTGGGGAACAGTTCGTAAATCTCATCGAGTGACATGGCGCCGCTGCCTTTGGCGACAACCGGTGGCAGCAGCAGATTTTCATGCACGTTGAGCGTTGCAAAGATCCCGCGCTCTTCCGGCACAAAGCCAAGGCCCGTGCGGGCAATGCGATGCAGCGGCACACGCAGAATGTCTTTGCCATCAAGCGTGATGGTGCCGGTGCGCTTGCGGATGATGCCCATGATCGTGCGCAGCGTTGTGGTTTTGCCAACGCCATTGCGGCCCAAAAGCGTGATGGTTTCACCGGGGTAGATATCGAGATCGACGCCGTGCAACGCATGGCTTTCGCCATACCAGGCATTGAGCCCGCGCACGGAAAGCAGAGGTTGGCCTCTATTCATGTTCGGTTCCCATATAAGCGGTACGCACGCGCTCGTCCTGTGCAACGGTTAAATAAGTGCCCGATGCGAGAATTTCGCCGCGTTGCAGCACCGTGACGTGGTGGGCGATGTCGGCCACCACTTTGAGATTGTGTTCGACCATCAGCACCGCGCGATCTTTTGCGACATCGGTGATGAGGGCGGCAATTGTGTGCACATCTTCGTGCCCCATGCCGGCCATTGGCTCATCAAGCAGCAGCACTTTCGGATCAAGTGCAAGTGTGGTTGCGATTTCAAGCGCGCGCTTGCGGCCATAAGAAAGATCGGCGGCCAGCGCATGACGGGCATCGGCAAGACCGACGCGCTCCAGCAGCTCAACCGCCTGTGCATCCAGCCGGTCAAGTGCCGACAAAGGCCGCCAGAATTGCGTGGCCAGACCACTCGGACGCTGAAGCGCGACCTTGACGTTTTCCAGCACAGTCAAATGCGGAAAAGTTGCGGAAATCTGGAACGAACGCACCAGACCCATCCGCGCCACTTTGGCAGGATTGGTTTTGGTGATGCTTTCGCCAAGCAACGTAATCTCGCCGCTTGTTGGCTGGAGAAACTTGGTAAGCAGGTTGAAAACGGTCGTCTTGCCTGCGCCATTCGGCCCGATCAGCGCATGAACGCGGGCGTGCTCGACATCAAGATCGACATTCTTCACCGCATGAAAGCCGCCAAACGACTTGCCCAGGCCGCGCGCCGAAAGAACCGCCCCTGACGGCTCTGCTTCTCGCAGAGCCGTGGCATTTTGAGTTGCTGTGTTCATCCCATTAGCCTCTTATTGTGTGACCAGTGGGCAGCCGCTTTCTTCCGGCTTCATGTAAGCCTGATCGCCGGGGATGGTGGCCAGCACCTTATAGTAGTCCCATGGAGCCTTGCTTTCGTCAGGCTTTTTCACTTCCATGAGATACATGTCATAGATCATGCGGCCATTGGGTCCGACTTTGCCGTTGCGGGCAAAAACATCATTGACCGGCATTTCATGCAGCTTCTTGGCGACGGCTTCCGTCTCGTCGGTGCCTGCTTCCTTGATGGCTTTCAGATACTGAAGAACTGCCGAATAGGTGCCTGCCTGAATCATGTTCGGCATGCGGCCGGTGCGCTCGAAAAAGCGCTTGCTGAACTCGCGCGATTCATCGTCGCGATCCCAGTAAAATCCTTCGGTGAGTGTCAGGCCCTGTGCCGCGTCAAGGCCCAGTCCGTGCACTTCCGCAAGCGTGAAGAGCAAAGCCGCAAGACGCTGGCCACCGGCCACGATGCCGAATTCCGCAGCCTGTTTGATCGCATTGGATGTATCAAGACCGGCATTGGCAAGGCCAACGACCTTGGCACCCGATGCCTGCGCCTGTAGCAGGAAGGAAGAGTAATCGGTGCTGCTCAGTGGATGGCGAACCGAGCCAAGGACTTTACCGCCCTTGGATTCTACGAATTTCGACGTCTGTTCTTCCAGCGAATAGCCGAAAGCATAGTCCGCTGTCAGGAAATACCATGTGTCGCCGCCCTGTTCAACGAGCGAGCCACCTGTGCCGACCGCCAGCGCATGGGTGTCATAGGCCCAGTGGAAACCGTAAGGTGTGCATTGCTTGCCTGTGAGTTCCGATGTCGCGGCACCTGTATTGATGGTGATTTTCTTTTTGTCTTTGGAGAGTGCCTGAACAGCGAGACCCACGGAGGAGCTGGTCAGCTCCATGATGGCATCGACCTGTTCGGTATCATACCACTGACGGGCGATATTGGCTGCAACGTCCGGCTTGTTCTGGTGGTCGGCAGTGATGATTTCAATCGGCGCATCCAGCACAGTGCCGCCAAAATCTTCAGCAGCCATTTTGGCCGCCTCATACGACCATTTGCCGCCGAAGTCAGCATAAACGCCAGACTGGTCGTTCAGAATGCCGATTTTGACTTTGCCGTCTGATATTTCCGCTGCGGATGAAATTGCGGTTGCAGCAAAAAGTGCAGCCGTAGCAAGTGCAAAAAGTTTCATTCAGTGTTCCTCCCAAAAACGTATGATCGTCGCGACAAAGTCGGACGGAATGCTTATTTGAAGCCGTCTTTTCAGACAGGGTGACCAATCTTCCTCATGATTAGGCACCCATATGCTTCTGCCCGGCTCGTTCCTCCTTTAGGGCCTCCATGCGGGCTTGTCCTATGGACGGTAGCATTGACAAATGCGTACAAGAATAGCAATTTTTGAACAGTGTCTGTTCAAAAATGTACAGAAGCTTTAAGGAGGAAACGTTGCGGCAGTTTTCATGGGATGATCTGCAATATTTTCTCGCGGTCGCGCGCACCGGCCAGCTTTCGACTGCCGCAAGACAATTACGCACCAGCCACGTTACGGTTCTGCGGCGCATTGATCGTCTGGAGCAAGCGCTTGCAACAAAGCTTTTTGAGCGCAATCCGCGCGGCTATCTTTTAACGCCGATGGGCGAGCGACTGGTTGAGCCTGCGGAAGTGATGGAGCGAGAGGCGCTGAAATTCCAGACAGAGACGACGGGCAGTTTTTCGGCATTGTCGGGTGTGGTGCGGCTTTCAACCCTTGAAGGTTTTGGCAATTTCTTTCTGGCAGACCGCCTTCCAGTGCTAGCCCAATCCTATCCAAGTCTTTCTGTGGAAGTGGTGACCATCCAGCAAATCATGTCGCTGTCGCGGCGTGAGGCGGAGCTTTCGATCACGCTGCATATGCCGCGTACCGGGCCTTATCACAGTGAAAAACTCACGCCCTATCGTTTGTTTGTTTATGGGCATCGCGATTATCTGAATTGTCATTCAGCGATCAAAACGCGTGAAGATATGACCCAGCATCCTTTTATCGGCTATATAGACGATATGGTGTTTACACCCGGTCTTGATTACATGCGTGAAATTTTGCCTGGAAAGCGTTGCAATTATCAAGGCTCAAGCATTCATGCGCAACTGGTGGCAACATTGACAGGCTATGGGCTGTGTGTGTTGCCATTTTTCATTGCCAGCCAATATTCTGAACTTGTGCCGGTTCTGCCAAAGGAAATGTATCTTGAGCGCGAATATTGGATGAATTGCCATGTCGATGTTATGGCCGCACCGCGTATCAGAGTGATCAGTGATTTTATGCTTGGAGCAGTGCGCGAAGCCTCGGCAAGCTTCTTAGGCGAGAGCCTTCTTCAATCTTAATGTAATCCACCAACAAGTGCATAAATGCAGGTCATGACAAGTGCGCTAAAGCCAAAACCAATAATAAAAAGATTAAGTGTTCGCAATTTCCCCTCCCATTGCAACCCGGGCGGTTTATGTGCGACTTGAGCGATGAAGTCTACTGTAAATTGTATCGATATAAACTAAAGTTGTATTGTCTGCTTTAAGACCTGTTCATACGTGACATCACGGCAATATCTCCGAACGGTAGGGGGATTCGCGCCATTTAAATGGATTGAATCGGCGCCTGCGGGATCTTGCCGAGTTTTCATGATGGTGAAAAACTCGGCTTGAAGTCGAAAGCAAAAGAGACTCGTTATCTCTGTTTGGCTAATCCCTGTTCGCGCATCTGGCTGAGCGTCATTTTGGGCGAAAGGGCTTCCGGGTCGATGCGGATTTCAATCAGCCCCGGCTTACCCGATTGCTCGCAGCGCTTGAAAGCTTCCGCAAAGTCTGCGGTCTTTTCCACCGTTTCCCCATGCAGGCCATAGGCGCGCGCGAGCGCTGCAAAGTCGGGATTTGCAAGGCCAGTGCCGGAAACGCGGCCCGGATAGGTGCGCTCCTGATGCATACGGATCGTGCCATACATGCCGTTATTGACCACAATGAAAATCGCATTGGCTTCATATTGCGCAGCCGTTGCAAGCTCCTGGCCATTCATCAGAAAACAGCCGTCACCGGCGAAACAGACGACTGTGCGTTCTGGTGCGGTCAGCTTGGCGGCAACGGCAGCTGGCACACCATAGCCCATGGAGCCATTGGTTGGTGCCAGCTGGCTGCGATAGGTGCGGTACTGATAAAAGCGGTGCGGCCATGCCGAATAATTGCCTGCACCATTGGTGATGATGGCATCACCGTCGAGATGTGCGCGCAGCCATTCCATGATCTCACCCATCTGAACGTCACCGGGAATTGTCGGCGTTTTCAGATTGTCACGGTAATCGGCTTTGGCGCTTTCAGCCCATGCTTTCCACCGAGGGTTAGAGATAGGCTCAAGCTTTGAGGCTGCTTTGGTGAAGGCTGTCATGCTGGCATTGATCGGAATATCAGCATGATAGACACGGCCAAGTTCTTCCGCACCCGGATGGACATGGATGAGCTTCTGCTTTGGCACAGGAATGTTGACCAGCTCATAGCCCTGCGTGGTCATTTCACCAAGGCGCGCACCCACCACCAGCAAAAGATCGGAATCTTTAACGCGGGCGGCGAGTTTCGGGCTGATCGACGTTCCCATTTCACCGGCATAAAGTGGATGATGATTGTCGAACATATCCTGACAACGGAAAGACGCTGCAACAGGCAGCGACATGTTTTCAGCGAATGTTTGCAGGTCGCGAACCGCTTGGCTATTCCAGCCGCCGCCGCCCACGATCATCAGTGGACGCTCGGCCTTTTCGAGCAGCGATTTCATGTCCTGTAGCTGATCGCTTCCCGGATGCATCTCGACATGTTTATAGGCCGGTGCATCGCTGACGGTTGCGTGTGAGGTCAGCATATCTTCGGGGAGAGCGATGACCACAGGGCCGGGGCGTCCGTTGACCGCGCGATGGAAAGCTTGACTGACCAGTTCCGGGATGCGGGCTGCGTCATCGATCTGCACCACCCATTTGGCCATCTGGCCGAACATGCGGCGATAATCGACTTCCTGAAATGCCTCCCGTTCCACCTGATCGCTTGCAACCTGCCCGATGAACAGAAGCATCGGTGTGGAATCCTGAAACGCGGTATGAACGCCCACGGAAGCATTGGTGGCACCGGGGCCGCGTGTTACAAAGCAGATGCCGGGCTTGCCGGTCAGCTTGCCATAGGCTTCGGCCATGTAAGAAGCCCCACCTTCCTGACGGCAGACGATAAGATCGATCTGGTCACTGACGTCATGGAAAGCATCGAGCGCCGCAAGGTAGCTTTCGCCGGGCACACAGAAAACGCGGTCAACGCCGTGAATGCCGAGTGCATCCACCAATATCTGGCCACCGGTCCGTATGTTGCTGTTTGTTGAGGTTTTATGCATTTCCCTACTCTCAAAATGTCTGAACGACTTTGGCGCGCATGCGCTCTATTTCGGAGGCATACGCAGCGCACCATCGAGCCGAATGGTTTCGCCGTTGAGCATGCTGTTTTCGATAATATGCAGCGCGAGTGCCGCATATTCGTCTGGCCGACCCAGACGCGGGGGGAAAGGAACCATCTGGCCCAACGCATCCTGTGCAGGCTGCGGCAGGCCTTTGAGCATGGGGGTTTCAAAAATACCGGGTGCAATGGCGCACACACGAATGCCAAGGGGGGCAAGTTCGCGTGCCGCAGGCAATGTCAGGCCGACGATGCCGCCTTTAGACGCTGCATAGGCCGTTTGGCCGATCTGGCCGTCAAAGGCCGCAACCGATGCTGTGTTGATGACAACGCCGCGCTCGCCCGTTGGCAGGGCTTCGCTTTTGGAGGCGACATCGGCAAACAGCCGCAGCAGATTGAACGAGCCGATCAGGTTGATCTCAACCGCTTTGCGGAAATCATCAAGCGGCATGACGCTGCCATCACGCGCCAGCATTTTCTTTGCTGGTGCTACGCCCGCGCAATTGACAAGAATCTGTGGTGATCCGAGCTTTTCGCCGATTGCCTTGAACGCGGCCTCAGCACTTGCAGCGTCTGAAACATCGCATTGAATGGCGATGCCGCCGATTTCGGCTGCCACTGTATTGGCGCCGTCAATATTGAAATCGAGGATTGCAACTTTCGCGCCTTTGGCTGCAAGCGCACGTGCGGTTGCGGCACCAAGGCCTGATGCACCACCGCTGACGATGGCGATTTTTCCTTCAATATCCATTTTCCCCCTCATATTGTTTCAACAGCAATGGCTGTTGCTTCGCCGCCACCGATACAGACTGAAGCCATGCCGCGCTTGAGATCGTTCAGCTTCATGGCATGAAGCAGGGTAACGATGATGCGCGCGCCGGAGCAGCCAATCGGATGGCCCATAGCGCAGGCACCGCCATGGATATTCACGGTGTCAGCGGGGAGGTCGAGTTCCTGCATTGCAGCCATAACAACCACAGCGAAAGCTTCATTGATTTCAAACAAATCAACGTCGCGTGCAGTCCAGCCGGTTTTGTCGAAGAGTTTTTTCATCGCAAAAATCGGGGCTGTGGTGAAGAGCGAGGGCTGTTGTGCGTGGCTTGCGTGGCCGTGAATAATGGCAAGCGGTTCTGCGCCCAGCTTTTGGGCTTTGGACAGGCGCATCAGGGTAAGCGATGCCGCACCATCGGAAATCGATGAGGAATTGGCGGCTGTAACCGTGCCGCCTTCGCGGAAGGCAGGCTTGAGGTTTGGTATTTTTTCGGGCTTTGCGCGGGTTGGCTGCTCGTCGCGGTCAAGCGCTGCAACATGGACCAGCTCTTGTGCGAAAGAACCCGCCTCAGCTGCCTTGAGTGCGCGCGAAAGTGAGCGGAGGGCAAATTCGTCCTGTTGCTCACGCGTGAACTGGTAGTGATCTGCTGTTTCTTCCGCGAATGTTCCCATGGCACGGCCTTTGTCATAGGCGTCTTCAAGACCGTCGAGAAACATGTGATCGTAGATTTTGCCGTGGCCCATGCGATAGCCACTGCGTGCTTTTTCAAGCAAATAAGGTGCATTGGTCATGCTTTCCATGCCGCCTGCAACCACAATGTCCGCACTTCCTGCGGCAATGAGATCGGCGCCCAGCATGACGGTTTTCATACCCGATCCGCAAACCTTGTTGATGGTTGAGCAGGGCACAGATTGCGGAAGACCGGCATGAATTGCGGCTTGACGTCCGGGTGCCTGTCCGAGCCCTGCGGGCAACACACAACCCATAAGCACTTCGTCGATCTGATCGGGGTCAAGCTTCGCCCGGTGAACCGCTTCCTTGATTGTGGCTGCGCCCAGTGCTGTTGCACTCTCCCCCTTGAGCGCGCCTTGAAAACTTCCGATCGGTGTTCGTACCGCACTGGCGATAACGATCGGATCTTTTGTTTCCGACATTTGTTTACTCCTCCAGTAAAGCACAGTGATAACAGCATAGCGGAGGCTGTGAAAACAGCCTAAATATGATGAGCAAAGCTGATGAACTCATGTCGCGAAGGTATGGATGAAATGCGTGAGACAAATTCAGGCAGAATCCGTGTGGGTATTGGCGGCTGGGCTTTCGAGGAGTGGGACAAGAGTTTCTATCCGGAAAAGCTCTCCAAAAAACGCCAGCTCGAATATGCTTCGAGCAAGCTGACTTCGATTGAAATCAACAGCACCTATTATGGTCCGCAAAAGCCCACGACTTTTGCCAAATGGCATGATGGAACGCCGGATGATTTCGTTTTTTCGCTGAAAGCGCCGCGCTTTTCGACCAATCGGCGGGTGCTGGCCGAGGCGGGAGAGAGCATCGAGAAATTCGTGACCGGCGGACTGCTTGAGCTCAAAGACAAGCTTGGTGTCATCAACTGGCAGTTCATGGGTACGAAAAAGTTCGATCCAGCCGATTTTGAAGCTTTTCTCAAGCTTCTGCCAAAACGTGTCGATGGGCGTGATCTGCGCCATGCGGTCGAAGTGCGCCACGACAGTTTCAACTCTCCGGATTTCATCGCGCTGCTGCGGGAATATGGCGTTGCGGTGGTGATTGCGGGCGACAGCAAATTCGTGGAAATTGCTGATATGACTGCGCCTTTTGCCTATCTGCGCATCATGGGTACGCAGGAAGGCCAGAAGCTCGGCTACAGCGAGGCGGATCTTGACCATTGGGCAGAGCGGGCCAAAGCAATTGCGGTTGGGCATGTGCCCGATAGTCTTAAAACCATCACGCCACCGCTTCCCGATAACGTTGCCCGCGATGTTTATCTTTATGTCATCAGCGGCCATAAGGCGCACAACCCACAAGCTGCAATGGCCTTGATTGATCGTTTGAAATGATAGGTGTTGTGTGAAGTATTGGAGGCTTTGGTGATGAGTGAACTGAAATTCAGAACCCGCGAAACCGGGGCGGTCGCGGAAATGCCACATGGCAAGCTGCCGACAATCACAACGCCGACAGGCGGCGCGGTGGAGATTGTCACCAGCGTCAGCCAGCCGGGTTTTAACCCGCTCGATCTGATCTATGCATCACTTGCAGCCTGCATGGCGCTCAGTGCGCGTGTTGCTGCGACCAAGCTCGAATTGCGTGAAAAGCTTGACCATGTTCGGGTGGAGGTAAAAGGCGATAAGGCACATGAAGGCCCGTCACGCATCGAACGATTCGCTGTAACATTTCATTTCGATGGCGATCTCACGGAAGATGAAAAGCATCGTCTTGCAGAGGTGGCCGAGCAAATCTGCACCGTCAGCAATACGTTGCGCGGCGATCCGAAGTTCGATCTCAAAGTCACGTAATCAGATTTCTTCGCGTATACGGTCAACGCCAAGCGCGATCACGCTTTCCATCGCAGCACGTGCTTTTTGCTGATCGCGCGAGGCAATTGCATGAGCAATGCGCATGTGATTGGCGGCACATTCTGCAATGCCTTCGGGTGAACTTGCCGGAGACGATAACTGGAACGAAATTGCAAGCGCTGCTTCAATCAGGCTGCTCACGGAACGCATGAACGGATTGCCTGACATGCGGGCAATTGCCAGATGAAACTCAAGGTCGACCTTAGCGATGGATTCTGGCGTATGCATGGGGTCGTCAAATTTCGCAGCAAGCGCATAAAGCTCAACAAGTTCCTCGCTGGTTGCATTTTTTGCGGCAGCAGCGGCAGCAGCTGGTTCAAGCGCCATGCGCATTTCCGCCAGATGATCGACAAAGACCTCATCAAAGCCTGCTTCGAACCGCCATGTCAGCACGTCAGGATCAAAAAAGTTCCAGCTGCTTGCGCCGAGCACACGGGTTCCAACTTTGGCTTTTGGTTCGATCAGGCGTTTTGCAGACAGCGTTTTCATCGCTTCGCGCAGAACAGTGCGGGAAACGCCAAAGCGCAGCGACAATTCGTTATCGCCCGGAAGTATCGAGCCTTCGGGAATGGTGCCTGCGACGATGCCGCGCCCCAGTTCACCCACGACAACGGCGTGGCTGTTATGGCGCTTGCGTCCGGTTATGGCCGTTTCCAGTAATCCCAATTCAGGCCTCCTTCATGCGTTGACGCGCGAGTCTTATATCGGAAAACCATACAAGTCCTCGCTGTAGCGCAATGAACAGGAACAGCAAGATACCGATTGCTATTTTTGTCCACCACGAAGACAGCGTTCCATCGAAAACGATATAAGTCTGTATGAGGCCCTGTATCAGAATACCGACGAACGTACCTGCCACCAGACCGGCGCCACCGGTGAGAAGTGTGCCGCCGATGACCACCGATGCAATGGCGTCAAGCTCCACTCCAACGGTTGCCAGCGAATAGCCGGATGATGTGTAGAGCGTATAAACGATGCCTGCCAAGCCGGAAAGCATGCCCGACATCGTATAGATGCCGATTGTCGTGCGGCCAATGGGAACGCCCATCAGTTCTGCCGATTGTGCATTGCCGCCGAGCGCATAGATGTTTGCGCCAAAGCGTGTGCGATGCGCAATGATGCCGCCGATGATGAAGACAGCCAGCATCAGCATGGCGACAAAAGTCAGTCTGCCACCACCGGGAAGCCTGAAGTAAAAGCCCTGTAAGGTTTCGATGAATGGATGCGAAATCGGCACAGACTGCGTCGAGATCAGGAATGCCGCACCGCGTGCGAGAAACATGCCTGCAAGCGTTGCCACAAAAGGCGGTATCCCGAGATAATGGATCATCATACCCATCCACGCGCCAAACATTGCGGCAATCACCAGAATGAGGCCAAAGGCGATCAACGGATGCACGCCATGTCCTACAAGGACTGCCACAAAAACGCTGGTAAAGGCGATGACTGATCCGACTGATAGGTCGATGCCGCCGGAGATGATCACAAAGGTCATGCCAACGGCTGCGATACCTAAAAAGGCATTGTCCGTCAGAAGATTACCGATCACTCGTGTTGACAGCATGTTCGGGAACTGGATCACGCAGACCGCATAGGCGAGCAGGAAAATCGCGACCGTTGTGACGAAAGGCAGATTGCGAAGCACTCTCATTGCCGTGCTCCCTGTTGGCTATGTTGGTTTGTATTGGTTGTATTGCCTTTGCGTTCAGCGCGCAGGAAGGTGAAGAAGCCAGCAATTGCAGGCGACTGGAACGTGAGTACGATCACGATAATGCCTGCCTTGATGATGAGGTTGAATTCTGGCGGAAACCCAGCCATCAGAATGCCGGTATTGATCGACTGGATGATCAGCGCGCCGAGCAGCGATGCCATGATCGAGAAACGTCCGCCATTCAATGATGTGCCGCCGATGACGACCGCCAGAATGGCATCGAGTTCAAGCCAGAGGCCGGCATTGTTGGCATCTGCGCCGCGAATATCGGCGGTTGCGATCAGTCCGGCAAGCGCTGCACAAACGCCTGATACTGCATAGACGCTGAACAGAAGAAAGCGGGCTTTAACGCCTGCCAGCATGGCTGCGCGGCGGTTGATGCCGGTTGCTTCAATCAGGAAGCCAAGCGCTGTCGAGCGCACGACAAGCCCGACGACAAGGCCTGCCAATATCCAGATCAGCACCGGCACCGGCACGCCAAGAAACGAACCGGAGCCAAGAGTTGCAAAGGAATCATTGTTGAAGGTGAGGATTGCGCCTTCGGTGATAAGCTGCGCGATGCCACGCCCAGCCACCATCAATATCAGCGTTGCGATGATCGGCTGGATGTCGAAAACGGCGACAAGAAAGCCGTTCCATAGACCGCAGAGCAGACCCACGCCGAGTGCCACGGGAATGACGATCGCCAGCGGATAGCCAGAAACGATGAGCGATGCAGCCGCAGCGCCGCTGATTGCCATGACCGCGCCGACCGACAGATCAATACCGCGTGTCGCAATCACCAGTGTCATGCCGACGGCGAGAATGGCAACGGGCGCAGCACGTACCAGAATATCGATCAGGCTTCCGTAGAGGCGCCCGTTCTGAAAAGAAATGCCCAGAAAGCCCGGTGATATAATGGTGTTTACAATCAGAATGAGCGCAAGGGCTGCGAGCTGTGGGCTTAGTCTTTTCAGTTTTTTGCCAATACGCGCCATCATGCTGCATCTTCCTTTATGCTTCCGGTCTCGGCGATGGCACGCACGATATTGTCGGCGGTGATTTCTGCGCCCGAAAGTTCTGCCACATGGCGGCGGTCTGAGAGCACGACAACGCGGTTTGCCACCGCCGCAAGCTCCTCAAACTCGGATGAAATAATCACCAGAGACATGCCTTCGGTGCAGAGTTCGCCGATCAGTTTGAGGATTTCCGCATGGGCGCCGATGTCGATGCCGCGGGTTGGTTCATCCAGAATCAGCAGGCGCGGATCGGTGGCCAGCCAGCGTGCCAGAATGGCCTTTTGCTGGTTACCGCCCGATAGAAACTTGATCGGTTTGTCTGGATCTGCGGGGCGGATATCCAGCGCCTTGATATAGCGCTCTGCAAGCGCTGCTTTTTCGCGTGAGGAAATCGGCTTCGACCAGCCGTGTTTTGCCTGTATGGCGAGCGCGATATTTTCTGCCACCGAAAAATCGCCGATGATGCCATCGGTTTTGCGCTCTTCCGGGCAGAAGGCAAAGCGTTCGGCAATGGCTGCAACAGGTGAGGGCAGCTTTGTGTCTTTGCCATCAACCATGAGTGCACCGCTGTCTGCCTGATCGACGCCGAACATGAGCAATGCGGTTTCTGTCCGGCCAGAGCCGAGAAGGCCTGCAATGCCGACCGCTTCACCCGGCTTGATGGCAAGATCGAATGGTGCAACACTGCCTTTTTTACCAAAGCCTGAAAAGCGAATGGGGGCAGTCCCGTTATCGCTTGCTTCTTCCGTCAGCTGTCTGCGGACGGTTTCCTGCAACTGATGGCCAAGCATCATTGAGATCAAATCGGTGCGCGGTAGTTCTGAAAGATTGCGACTGCCAACCAGCCGGCCATTGCGCAGTACGGTGACGCAATCGGCAATGGCATAGACCTGATCCAGAAAATGCGTGATGACGATGATGCCGAGGCCTTCGGCTTTCAACTGACGCAGCACACCAAACAGCATCTCGACTTCGCGGGCATCAAGACTGGCGGTCGGCTCATCCAGCACCAGCACCTTGCCGGAAACATCGACGGCGCGGGCTATTGCGATAATCTGCCGGATCGCCACCGAATAAGCGGACAGAGGTGCGCCGACATCAATGGTGAGGCCATAGCGCGCGAGCAGGGTGGCTGCGTCCGTCTCCATGCGGCGACGGTCGATGAAACCGAAACGCCGTGGCTGACGACCCAAAAACAGGTTTTCGGCAACGGTCAGATTCTCCAAGAGATTGACCTCCTGATAGACCGTGCCGATACCAAGCGTCTGCGCTTCTGAAACGGAAGCTGGCGCAATTTCTTGTCCATCAAGCAAAACCGAACCGTCAAAGCCATGATAGGCGCCAGTCAATATCTTGATAAGCGTTGATTTTCCTGCCCCGTTTTCGCCGAGCAGCGCGTGTATTTCACCACGATTGAGCACGAAATCGACGTGATCAAGCGCAGTTACTCCGAGAAAGGATTTGGTTATTGAGCGCGCTTCAAGAAGCGGCGTTGCTGGCGTCTCGTGCGCAGCGATGTCGGGGCGAGCCATGGCAGTCTTCCGTTCGCATCTTGCAGAACCGCTCCGGGCCGCGATGAGAAGCGGCCCGGAGGCATGAAGGTGTGATCTGAGGCTTAGTAGCCGAGGCCCTTCTTGGCTTCATAAACGGCCTTTGGATCGTCAGCCTGTGTGTAAAGCTTGGATTCGGTCTGGATCCATTTTGGCGGAACAGTGCCATTGGCTTTGAGTGCTTCGATGACGTCGAAAGCAGGACCTGCCATGTTTGGCGTCAGCTCAACCGTTGCATTGGCTTCGCCATTGGCCATTGCCTGGAAAATATCCGGCACGGCATCGATTGAAACGACCTTAATGTCGGTTCCGGGCTTGAGACCAGCTTCCTTAATGGCTTGAATGGCGCCGACGGCCATGTCGTCATTATGCGCGTAGACTGCACAAATGTCCTTGCCGCCATTTTCCGCCTTGATGAAGCTTTCCATGACTTCCTTGCCCTTGGTGCGGGTGAAGTCGCCAGTCTGCGAGCGGGAAATCTTGATGTTATCGTGGCCTGCAAGTGCTTCTTCAAAGCCCTTCTTGCGGTTGATCGCCGGAGAAGAACCTGTCGTGCCCTGAAGCTCGACGACCGAACAAGGCTTGTCGCCGACTTCCTTGACCAGCCAGTCGCCCGCAACCTTGCCTTCATGGACCTGATCGGAAGTCACAGCGGTGAGATAGAGATCTTCCGGTGCATCAATCTGGCGGTCGAGAAGCACGACCGGAATTTCGGCTTCCTTGGCTTCTTTCAGAACGGCGTCCCAGCCGGTTGCAACAACCGGCGCAATCAGGATGGCATCAACGCCTTGTGCAATGAAGCCGCGAACGGCCTTGATCTGATTTTCCTGCTTCTGCTGTGCGTCGGCAAATTTGAGAGTGTGGCCGCGCTTCTCAGCTTCCTGCTTTGTTACACTTGTTTCGGCGGCGCGCCAGCCCGATTCTGAACCGATCTGCGAGAAGCCGACCGTCAGGGAAGCGGCGGATGCGCTTGAGATCAGAGCGAATGAAAATGCGGCTGTCAGAGCCGTCAGACTGCGTTTCATATTAAGTCCTCCCAATAAAAAGGCTCTCCCAGCCTTCGTGTTTATGAAGCATATAATATTACTTTATGGCAAGTACATTTCGTATATTCGCTGAAAATTGGGGGTGCGACAAACGTGCATGATGGCGAATTTTATAGTGAAATCATGCGTTTATTAAAGGGGCGGCAATGGTCTTGGTGTGGGGGTGGTGCGCGCTGTGTTTCCCTTGCTTGACAAGTGGGTATTTGCCGAAATAGTCATATTAATGAGAAGGAGCCGTTCATCCGCATACCTGTGTTTTTGAACGGTCGAGAAGAATGTTCCGCAAGCGTTTTGCGGAAAATGGGAGGTTTAATGTTACGTCTGGTACAAATCCGCGACTTGCGCGGAGAAACACGTGTGGCCGCTTGCGATGATGAAGGCGCGGCCCATATCGTCAATGGCGTGACGACGACTTACGAACTGGCATGGGCGGCGATCTCTGCGGGCATTAGCCTTGCTGAGCAGGTTGAGCGTAATGGCAAAGGTGAAGCTGTCGATCTTGATGCCGCACTTGCTGATGGTCAGGTTGACCTGCCTATTACCCATGAAGATCCCGCGCATTTGATTGTTGCAGGGACAGGCCTCACACATCTTGGTTCGGCGGATGGTCGTGACAAGATGCACAAGGCAGCACAGGCCGCTGAAAAGCCGACCGACTCGATGCGCATGTTTTTGATGGGTGTTGAAGGCGGTAAACCAAAGCGCGGTGAGACGGGCGTTCAGCCGGAATGGTTTTACAAAGGCGATGGGTCGGCGCTGGTCGCGACGGGCGGTGAACTCGTCTCTCCAGCTTTTGCCGAGGATGGCGGTGAAGAGCCGGAACTCGCAGGCATCTATCTGATCGGCCCGGACGGTACGCCGTTCCGCCTTGGCTTCTGCCTCGCCAATGAGTTTTCCGATCATGTGATCGAAAAGCAGAATTATCTGTGGCTGGCGCATTCAAAGCTGCGTCAGGCGTCGCTGGGGCCAGAGCTTTATGTGGGCGCTCTGCCGGATCATGTTGAGGGTGTTTCGCGGATCAAGCGTGGCGATCAGGTGATCTTTGAAAAGCCGTTTCTGTCGGGCGAAGCGAACATGTCGCATACGATCGCCAATCTGGAACATCATCATTTCAAATATGAACTGTTCCGTCGTCCGGGAGACATTCATGTGCATTTCTTCGGCACGGCGACATTGTCGTTTTCGGAAGGTGTTAAGACGGAAAACGGCGACCAGTTCGAAATTTCCGCAAAGCCTTTCCGTTATCCGCTGGTCAACAGGCTGGCGCAGGCGAAAGCCGAAGATATTGCCGTGAAGGCGCTTTGAGATGACAGTGGCGTCCAATATCAATCTGGCAATTGTTGGTCTTGGCAAGATTGCCCGCGACCAGCATCTGCCATCGATTGAAGCGACGAGTGGCATTGAACTCAAAGCCATTGCCAGCCGCAATGCGGGTCTTGATGGGTTGCCGTCGTTCCATGACATTGAAGAGCTGCTTGAGAGTGATGTTGCAATCGATGCGGTGTCGCTTTGCACGCCGCCGCAGGGGCGTTTCAATCAGGCTTATGCAGCCCTTGCGGCGCGCAAGCATGTGATGCTGGAGAAACCTCCGGGCGCGACGATTTCGGAAGTGCAGGCGCTGACGCGTTTTGCTGAAAAGCAGGGCGTTACGCTTTATGCGACCTGGCATTCGCGCGAAGCCGCAGCCGTTGAACCGGCACGCGGATTTCTGAAAGATGCCGCAATCAAATCTGTTGCGGTGTCGTGGAAAGAGGACGTGCGCCACTGGCATCCCGGCCAGCAATGGATCTGGGAGCCGGGTGGTCTTGGTGTGTTCGATCCGGGCATCAATGCGCTCTCAATCGTGACGCATATTCTGCCGGAACGGTTTTTTCTCACCAAGTCCGACCTCTATTTTCCAGAAAATCGGGCGGCACCGATTGCCGCTGATCTCGCGTTTGAAACGGAAGGCGGCGTGCCGGTTTCCTTTGAACTCGACTGGCGCCAGACGGGTCCGCAGACATGGGATATTCGGGTCGAGACAGACAAGGGAACGCTGCTTCTCAGTCATGGCGGCAGTCGGCTGACGATCGCAGGCACGGAAAAAATGGCGGAGCCTGATCGTGAATATCAGCGTCTTTACCAGAATTTTGTGAAGCTGGTTGGCGAAGGGCAGAGCGATGTTGACCTAGCACCTCTGACCCATGTTGCCGATGCTTTCCTTCTCGGAAAGCGCCATGCCGTTGAATCTTTTGAAGACTAGGAATTGGGGCCGCGCGGCGGTCTCTTACCCATGCAGGACAATGAAATGAATAAGCCCGTTACGCCGAAAGCACCGAGATTTCGCTCACGCGCATGGTTCGATAACCCGGACAATGTTGATATGACGGCGCTCTATCTTGAGCGTTACATGAATTACGGTCTCAGTCAGGAAGAACTGCAATCCGGTCGTCCGATCATCGGCATTGCGCAGACGGGTTCTGATCTTTCGCCGTGCAACCGTCATCATCTGGAACTTGCCAATCGCGTGCGTGAAGGTGTGCGTGAAGCGGGCGGCATCGTGATCGAATTTCCGGTCCATCCGATTCAGGAAACCGGCAAGCGTCCGACTGCGGGCCTTGATCGCAACCTTGCTTATCTCGGCCTCGTTGAAGTGCTTTATGGCTATCCGTTGGATGGCGTTGTGCTGACCATTGGTTGCGACAAGACCACGCCTGCCTGCCTGATGGCTGCTGCGACCGTCAATATTCCGGCAATTGCGCTCTCCGTTGGTCCGATGCTCAATGGCTGGTTCCGGGGTGAACGCACGGGTTCGGGCACCATCGTCTGGAAGGCGCGTGAGTTGCTCGCCAAGGGTGAGATCGACTATGCGGGCTTTGTAAAGCTGGTTGCGTCTTCCGCACCATCGACCGGTTATTGCAACACGATGGGTACGGCCACGACGATGAATTCGCTTGCCGAAGCACTCGGAATGCAGCTTCCGGGTTCGGCGGCGATTCCGGCCCCTTACCGTGATCGTCAGGAAGTGGCTTATCTGACCGGCCGCCGCATTGTGGAAATGGTTTATGAAGACCTCAAGCCAACTGACATCATGACGAAGGAAGCCTTTATCAATGCGATCCGCGTCAATTCCGCGATTGGCGGTTCGACCAATGCGCCGATCCATCTCAATGCACTGGCACGTCATGTCGGCGTGGAGCTGAGCGTCGATGACTGGCAGAAATATGGCGAGGAAATTCCGCTTCTGGTCAATCTCCAGCCAGCGGGCGAATATCTCGGCGAAGATTACTACCACGCGGGCGGCGTGCCAGCAGTCGTCAATCAGCTGATGGGGCAGGGCCTCATTCATGAGGATGCGATCACTGTCAACGGCAAGACCATCGGTGAAAACTGCAAAAATGCTACGATTGAAGACAGCAATGTCATCAAGACCTTTGACCAGCCATTGAAGAAACATGCCGGTTTCCGCGTGCTGCGCGGCAATCTCTTCTCGTCGGCGATCATGAAATTGAGCGTTATTTCGGAAGAATTCCGCAATCGCTATCTCACAGACGAAAAAGACCCGAATGCCTTTGAAGGCAAGGCGATTGTGTTTGATGGCCCGGAAGATTATCACCACCGGATTGATGATCCGTCGCTCGAAATTGACGAGCGTTCGGTGCTGTTCATGCGTGGTGCGGGTCCAATTGGCTATCCGGGGGCAGCAGAAGTCGTGAATATGCGCGCGCCTGATTATCTTTTGAAGAAGGGCATCAGTTCGCTCCCTTGCATCGGCGACGGTCGCCAGTCGGGCACGTCGGGTTCGCCGTCGATCCTCAACGCGTCGCCGGAAGCAGCCGCTGGCGGTGGCCTTGCCATCCTCAAGACGGGTGATCGGGTCCGCATCGATATTGGTCGTGGTACGGCGGATATTCTGATTTCGGATGACGAGCTGGCCGAACGCCGCAAGGCTTTGGAAGCTGCCGGTGGTTATAAATATCCGGAAAGCCAGACGCCGTGGCAGGAAATTCAGCGCGCGGTTGTTGGTCAGATGGAAACGGGTGCGGTTCTCGAAAACGCGGTCAAGTATCAGGACATTGCGCATACGCGTGGCCTGCCACGAGATAACCATTGATGTTGGGAGTGAAAACACCATTTGCGGCAGTTGCGGACTGGGGAACAACCCGGTTCCGCCTCTGGACGCTGGATGTTGATGGCAACGTGCTCAATGAAAGCCGTGGTGATGACGGGCTGATCTCTGCAAAAGAAACGGGCTTTGAAACGCTGCTTGAACAGCATCTGGCAAAGCTTGGTGCGCCGGATGATCTGCCGGTGGTGATCTGCGGCATGGCGGGTTCGCGCACTGGCTGGATCGAAGCACCTTATATGAGCTTGCCTGCCGGGCTTGAAGGCGTCGTTGCTGCTGCGGTTCGCGTGCCTGCAAAGCGCCCCGTCATCATGCTGCCGGGTGTTGCACGGCGGAGCGTCGATGCGCCGGATGTGATGCGCGGCGAGGAAACCAAGCTGCTTGGTCTGGTACATCGCGGTACGCGGGATGCCGTGGTGGTGATGCCCGGAACGCACGCCAAATGGGTGCAGATTGCAGATGGCAAGCTTAACGATTACCGCTCTTTCATGACGGGTGAATTGTTTGCGCTTCTCAAAGACAAGTCGGTTCTCGCCGGTGCACTTGAAGGAGCGGGACCGGTTGACCCGAAGAGTGCTGCCTTTGCTAGAGGCGTGAAAGCTTCGCTTGAAACACCGGAGCTTATCGCCAACGCGCTCTTTACGGTGCGTGCTGGCTGGCTGGTGCATGACTATAAGCCGACCGATCAGCTTGCACGTCTGTCGGGTCTGCTGATCGGGCTGGAGGTTGCCGGTGGCCGCACATTGTTTGGCAAACCTCATGAAGTTCTGCTGCTTTCCGACGGCATGATGGGCGCGCTTTATGCGGCTGCACTTGAGATTGCCGGTGTGAAAGTGAGCCACATCGAGGCTGATGAACTGGTGCGCGATGGGTTGTTCATGGCCGCCCGCCATGCTTTTGCGGGAGGTGCGCAATGAGCGATCATATCGCATGGCCCAAACTGCGCTATCCGCTGGTTGCCATTCTGCGTGGCATTCGGCCGGAAGAAACCGAAGCCATTGTCTCCACTCTGATTGAGACGGGCTTTGAGGCGATTGAAATTCCGCTCAATTCGCCGGAGCCGTTTGTCTCCATTGAAAAGGCAGCAAAGCTTGCGCCGGGCAATGTGCTGATCGGTGCTGGCACCGTGCTGTCGGTTGAAAATGTTGATCGGCTTCATGATGTCGGCGGCAGGCTTCTGGTCAGCCCGAATGTCGAGCCGGATGTCATTCGCCGCGCGGCCCATCATGGCATGGTGACGATGCCCGGCGTGTTCACACCGACCGAGGCTTTCAGCGCCATTCATGCAGGCGCATCGGCGTTGAAGTTCTTCCCGGCGAGTGTGCTGGGGGCCGATGGTATCAAGGCCATTTGTGCAGTCTTGCCAAAAGATATTCCGGTGGGTGCTGTGGGTGGCGTATCGGAAGATAATTTTGCCACTTATGTCGGCGCGGGCGTGCGCTGTTTTGGACTAGGTTCCAGTCTTTATAAGGCTGGACTGACTGCTGCTGAGGTTCGCTACCGCGCGCAGCGTGCAGTTGAAGCATGGGACAAGATCGCAGGCTGAGTGCTGTTGTGACTTGTTTTGGAGGAATTCCGCATAGCCAGATGGCGGTAGCGGAAGTTTGGGAGAATGGCAGGCCTTAAAAGCCTGTCCTACGATGGGAGTGAACCAATGGCAGGCATAAAATCATTCACACTGGCGGCAGCATTAGCTGCATTTGCCTTTACCGGCTTTGCACAGGCAGAGGACAAGGGTCTTGTTGGCGTTGCTATGCCAACCAAGTCGTCGGCGCGCTGGATTGCTGACGGCGATAACATGGTCAAGGTGCTTCAGGAGCGCGGTTATAAGACCGATCTTCAGTACGCTGAAGATGATGTTCCGAACCAGTTGGCCCAGATCGAAAACATGGTGACCAAGGGTGCCAAGGTTCTGGTCGTGGCATCAATTGATGGCACCACGCTGTCCGATGTTCTGGCAAAGGCCAATGATGCAGGCATCAAGGTCATCGCCTATGACCGCCTGATCCGCGACACACCGAATGTGTCCTATTATGCGACCTTTGATAATTTCCAGGTTGGTGTGTTGCAGGCACAGTCGATTGAAAAGGCACTTGATCTCAAGAACAAGGAAGGTCCTTTCTATATCGAATTGTTCGGCGGCTCGCCTGACGATAACAACGCCTATTTCTTCTATAATGGCGCAATGTCCGTTCTTCAGCCTTACATCGACAGCGGCAAGCTTGTTGTTGGCAGCGGCCAGACCGGCATGGACAAGGTCGCAACGCTGCGCTGGGATGGGGCAACCGCTCAGGCACGTATGGATTCAATCCTCTCGGCCTTTTATTCCGACAAGAAGCTTGACGCTGTTCTGTCACCTTATGACGGTATTTCGATTGGTATTCTGTCGTCGCTTAAGGGTGTTGGTTATGGCAGCGGCGACATGCCGATGCCTGCCGTTTCCGGTCAGGATGCGGAGGTACCTTCGGTCAAGTCGATCCTTGCTGGCGAACAGAATTCGACAATCTTCAAGGATACCCGCGAACTCGCCAAGGTCACCGTTGATATGGTTGACGCTGCGATGAGCGGCAAAGAGCCGGAAGTGAACGACACCAAGACCTATGACAATGGCGTCAAGGTTGTCCCGTCCTATCTGCTCAAGCCGGTGATCGTCGATAAGTCGAACTGGAAGGAAGTTCTGGTCGATAGCGGTTACTACAAAGAAGATCAGATCCAGTAAATTTTGTGCCCGGACGCGCCGCAAAACAAGTGCGTCCGGAATGCCTGCTCTAATGCCATCATCCCCGCCGCCCAGTTTTCGAACTGGGTTAGGCCAACAGATTGACAGCGTTGTCTTTTTGAAGGCGATAAAACCGGGAGTGGTGGCATGGCAGGTTCGTTATGGGAGCGAGCGATGAACGTAACCAATTCTGTCCTGCTTGAGCAGAACAGTGGACAGCCGGATAGTGCCGGTAAACCACTGCTGGAAATGCGCGGCATCAGCAAATCTTTCGGCGTTGTGAAGGCGTTGAGTGACGTCAATTTCACGGTAATGCCGGGAGAAATTCACGCATTTGTGGGTGAAAATGGTGCGGGTAAATCCACGCTGATGAAAGTGCTGTCGGGTGTTTATCCCTCTGGCAGTTATGACGGTTCGATTGTCTTTGACGGAGAGGAGCGGCATTTCCGCGACATCAATGATTCCGAGGCGCTTGGCATCGTGATCATCCATCAGGAGCTTGCACTGGTGCCGCTGATGTCGATTGCCGAGAATATTTTTCTCGTCAATCCACCCGGCTCTTACGGTGTGATTGATCGCAACGAAGTCTATCAGCGCACAAAGGCGCTTTTGAAGAAAGTCGGACTGACGGAGTCGCCTGATACGCTGGTGACGGATATTGGTGTTGGCAAACAGCAGCTTGTTGAAATCGCCAAAGCGCTCTCCAAACGGGTACGCTTGCTCATTCTTGATGAACCAACGGCAAGTCTGAATGAAACCGACAGTGCGGCGCTTTTGGCCTTGCTGAAAGAATTTCGTGCGCAGGGCATCACTTCGATCCTGATTTCGCACAAGCTCAATGAAATTCGCGAAGTGGCTGACAAGATTACCGTGCTGCGCGATGGACGCGCGGTTGCGACGTTGGATTGTCATGCGGGCGAAGTCGAGGAAGATGACATTATCCGCAAGATGGTCGATCGTGATCTGGAAAGCCGCTATCCAAAGCGTGATCCGAAGATCGGCGATGTGATTTTCGAGGTCGACAATTGGTCGGTTTATCATCCGTTGCACCCGGAACGTCACTCGGTTAAAAACGTGTCGTTCAAAGTGAAAGCGGGCGAAATCGTCGGCATTGCTGGCCTTATGGGTGCGGGTCGTACCGAATTTGCCATGAGCCTGTTCGGACGCTCATGGGGTACAAATATTTCCGGCGATGTGCGCATGCATGGCAAGCCGGTTGATATTTCGAGCGTTGCCCGCGCCATTAAATCGGGTCTCGCCTATGTGACTGAGGACCGCAAGAAGCTGGGCCTTGTTCTGGGCGAAAATATTTCGCGCAACATATCACTCGCGCATTTGCGCGGCGTCAGCCCCAAGGGGGTGATCGACAGCATTCGCGAAATGAAGGTCGCGAACGACTACCGCTCTCAAATGAGCATTCGCTGCCACAATGTTTATCAGGAAACCGGCACGCTTTCAGGCGGCAACCAGCAGAAGGTGGTGCTGTCGAAATGGCTGTTCACCGGACCCGATGTGCTGATCCTCGATGAACCGACACGTGGCATCGATGTGGGCGCGAAATACGACATCTATACAATCATCAATTCACTGGCTGACAGCGGCAAGGGCGTGGTCGTCATTTCATCCGAAATGCCGGAGCTGATCGGGATCTGCGACCGCATTGTCGTCATGCACGAGGGCGCTTTCGTCGGCGAAGTGGCGGGCGAGGCAGCAACGCAGGAAAACATCATGCGCGCCATCATGCAGAACAAAGGAAAACAACAATGAGCGAGAACGTTATCCAGGGCGGTCAGAAGGCGCCAAGCAGCGTGGGGCGCTATTTAAAGAACAATCTGCGTGAATCGGGAATGCTGCTCTCGCTGATTGCAATCATGATCTTTTTCCAGATTGTTACCGGCGGCGTGCTGATGAAGCCGCTGAACCTGACTAACCTCGTGTTACAAAACAGTTATATCGTCATCATGGCGCTTGGAATGTTGCTGATTATTGTGACCGGGCACATCGATTTGTCGGTCGGATCGGTCTGCGGTTTCATCGGCGCGCTGGCGGCTGTGATGATGGTGCGATGGGGAATTCCGTTTCCAATTGCCGCCATTCTGTGCCTGATTGCCGGTGGCATTATTGGTGCGATGCAGGGCTTCTGGGTTGCCTATTTCAATATCCCGTCCTTTATCGTCACACTTGCTGGCATGCTGGTTTTCAAGGGGTTGATGCTGGCGGTGCTCGGCGGACAGTCGGTCGGTCCATTCCCACCGATGTTTCAGAAGCTCTCGTCAGGCTTTATTCCTGAATTCATTGGTGTGACAGGCGGTATTTATCTCACATCGCTGATCCTTGGTCTGGTTCTTGCTGGTTTTATCGTCTGGCAGAACACACGCTCGCGTGCACGTCATATTGCGCATGAGGTCGAGACAGAACCGTTCGGCCTGTTTGTGGTCAAGAATATTCTGTTCTTTGCAGGCATCGCCTATCTGGCGCTGCTGATCTCGTCGCATCGCGGCATGCCTAACGTGCTGATTATTATGGCTGTTTTGATCGCGGCCTATGCGTTTCTCACAAGCCGCACGGTTATTGGTCGTCAGATTTATGCGGTCGGTGGCAATCGCCATGCAGCGAAGCTTTCGGGCGTCAAGACCGAGCGGCTGACCTTCCTTGCATTTGTGAATATGGGCGTGCTGGCAGCCCTTGCCGGTCTGGTTTTTGCAGCACGTCTGAACACGGCGACACCAAAGGCCGGTCTTGGATTTGAGCTTGATGTGATTGCTGCCTGCTTCATCGGTGGCGCATCGGCTTATGGTGGTGTGGGGCGTGTGACGGGGGCTGTGATCGGCGCGCTGATCATGGGTGTGATGAACAACGGCATGTCGATTCTCGGGATCGGGATCGACTATCAGCAGGTCATCAAGGGGATCGTTCTGCTGGGCGCTGTTTGCATCGATGTTTACAACCAACGCCGCTAAAATAGGGATTTGCCATGAATTGGCCATATTATGAACACGAGCTTGCCGTGAAAATCACATTTTGAACATCACTTTTCGCGAATTAAACATCGCTTTTCGCGAAAAAATGCTCAGAAAAAGCGCGTTTTCGCGCTTTTGCTCCGCCCTTTTGGGAGAGGGAGGCGTGAGCCAGTCGGGCCGGAACTTAAGTTCCGGCCCGATCTGTTTTCAACTTGATTTACGATTTTCAGATTGCAGTGCGGCGCGCGTGGTCGAGATAGATATCACGCAGCTTGAGCGCCACCGGACCGGGTTTGCCGCCACCGATTGGTTTGTCGTCGATAAACGAAATCGGCGTTACGAAAGTGCCCGCACTGGTCATGAAGGCTTCTTTCGCAGCATAAGCTTCATCAAGCGTGAAAGCGCGCTCTTCGAGCGTCATGCCGGTCTCGGCAATGAGCTGCAACAGCGACAGGCGTGTACAGCCCGGAAGCACCGCATTGGAGTTGGGGCGGGTGACGATGACATCGTCCTGCGTGACGATATAGCCAGTTGAAGAGGCGCCTTCGGTGACAAATCCGTCTTCCAGCATCCAGGCTTCATCGCAACCGGCATTCTTTGCGATTTCTTTGGCGAGCGCCTGCGGCAGAAGGCAGACGGTTTTGATGTCGCGGCGTTTCCAGCGCAGATCATCAAGTGACAGCACGCGGATGCCTGTTTCGACTTCCGGTCTGTTGGCAAGGGCCTTAACTTGAGTGAACAGGACGACTGATGGCTTCAAGCCCTTGGCGACAAAATCACGGTCGCGACCGTCACCGCGCGTGACCTGAAGATAGACCAGACCTTCGGTCAGGTTATTACGGCGGATCAGTTCGCGCTCGATCTCGACGATCTCATCTTCGCTCATCGGCATCGGAATACCAATTTCACCGGTTGAACGACGCAGGCGCTTCATATGCGGATCACTATCGACCAGCTTACCGTCAAGCACGGCGGTCACTTCGTAAATGCCGTCACCGAAGAGAAAGCCACGGTCAAAGATGGAAATACGGGCATCGCGGGCGGCAACATATTCGCCATTCACGTAAACGATGCGGTTTTCAAGTGCTGCTGAAATAGCCATGGTCTGTCCTGAGATGGGAAAATTGCGAACAACATCGCAGCAATTTCTTATGCGTTCAATGCTTCAAGTGAAACATCTATTTTCAGGTGATGTGAGGTTTTCAAGGAGGGGGACAGGCGACTGGCGACATGCGTGAGAGTGCAATTTGGAAAGCGTCAAAGAGCCAAAGACAGGCATGTAACGTAATGTTATTTCAGCTTTGGCCTGCTTTTAAGAATGGTGCGCTAAAATAATCGGTTTCAGAACGGTTTATCGACTTCAACGAAGAATGTGATTCATGAAAAAGCCGCCGCAGGGGAAAGCGGCGGCCAAGTTGCGGCTTAATCTGGGTGGCGATCAGGCCGCGCGTTTTAACGCATCTCCAATCATGGAAACGATGGTGTCGATCTGTTCCTTTTCCACGATGAGCGGTGGCGAAAGCGCGATCACATCGCCGGTGACGCGGATCAGAAGACCCTTCTTGAAGCAGTCGACAAAGACATCGTAAGCGCGCGCGCCAATGGCGCCTTCGCGTGACGACAGTTCGATTGCGCCGACGAGGCCCAAGTTGCGGATGTCGATGACATTTGGTGCGTCTTTGAGCGAATGAAGTGCGTTCTGCCAATGCTCGGCCAGTTCAGCGCCGCGGGTAAGCAGGCCTTCTTCGGCGTAGATTTCAAGCGTTGCGAGACCGGCAGCACAGGCAACCGGATGGCCGGAATAGGTGTAGCCGTGGAACAGCTCGATGGCGTTTTCCGGGCCGGTCATCAGTGCGTCATGCACCGCACGGCTTGCAAAGACAGCACCCATTGGAATTGCGCCGTTTGTCAGGCCCTTGGCGGTGGTGACGAGATCAGGCTTGACGCCGAAATAATCGACAGCAAATGGTGTGCCGAGGCGTCCGAAGCCGGTGATGACTTCATCATAGATCACCAGAATGCCGTGCTTGTCAGCGGTTGCGCGGATGCGTTCGAGATAGCCCTTTGGTGGCAGGACAACACCGGCAGAACCGGACATTGGTTCAACGATGACGGCGGCAATCTTTTCTGCGCCGTGCAGCTGAACCAGACGTTCCAGATCGTCTGCAAGCTCAATGCCGTGCTCCGGCAGACCTTTGGAGAATGCATTGCGGCCAACATCAAGCGTATGGCGCATATGGTCGGCAGGGATTTGCGGGAAGACGCGGCGGTTGTTGACGAGACCGCCGACAGAAATGCCACCGAAGCCAACGCCGTGATAACCTTTTTCACGGCCGATCACGAGGGTACGGGTGCCCTGACCGATGGCGCGCTGATAGGCGATGGCGATCTTGAGAGCGGTATCAACCGATTCCGAGCCCGAATTGGTGAAGAACACGCGGTCCAGCTTGGCATCCGGGCCGCCGGGCGCAATGGCTGCGAGCTTTTCAGCAAAGTCGAAAGCGATGTTGTGGCCCATCTGGAAGGTTGGCGCGAAGTCCATGGTCGAGATCTGGCGCTCGACGGCTTCCGTGATGCGCTTGCGGCCGTGACCGGCATTGCAGCACCAAAGGCCAGCCGTGCCATCGAGAACCTGATTGCCGTCGACATCGGTGTAATACATGCCCGAAGCGCTTGCGAGCAGGCGTGGAGCGGCCTTGAACTGGCGGTTCGCTGTGAACGGCATCCAGAAGTTATCAAGGCTTGGCGCGTTGGTGTTGTTAAGCATTAGAACCTCCTATTTTCGACCAACAGGACATGCTTTCTCGAAGGCAACAAGTCCTTTTCTTATGAAAATTAAAGCATTGAAATTTCGTGCTTCGAAATGGAAGTTTGTGATATATCGAACATCATAAACAGTAAGAGGACGTGTCGATGAGCATCGATATTGGTGGCAGGCTTCGCTATGTGCGCATGCGGCAGAATCTGTCTCAGCGAGAGCTTGCAAAACGGGCTGGCGTGACCAATTCCACCATATCGCTGATCGAAGCCAATCAGTCCAATCCATCAGTTGGTGCATTAAAGCGCATTCTGGATGGAATTCCTATCGGAATGGCCGAATTTTTCGCGCTGGAACCGGATGCGCCGCATAAGGTTTTCTATCAGGCGGATGAGCTGGTGGAGATCGGCAAGGGGCCGATTTCCTATCGGCAGGTGGGTGATCACCTCTTTGCGCGTTCGCTGCAAATCCTCAAAGAGCGTTATGAACCTGGATCGGATACCGGCAAGGTTCTGCTCATGCATGAAGGCGAGGAGGGGGGAATCGTCATTTCCGGCCGCATCGAAGTGACGGTCGGCAGCGAGCGCCGCATTCTTGGCCCGGGTGATGCCTATTATTTCTCAAGCAAGCTACCGCATCGGTTCAAATGCGTGGGACCGGTGGCTTGCGAGGTGGTGAGCGCCTGCACACCACCAAGTTTTTGATAGTGTTCAGCTTATGAGTAGCGGGCGATGCTTAAATCGTCGGCCTGAATGTCCGGTTTGTTGCCGGAAATAAGATCTGCGAGAAGCTTGCCGGAGCCGGGGCCCATGGTCCAGCCAAGTGTGCCGTGGCCCGCATTGATAAATACGTTTTCGTAGCGGGTTGCGCCGATGATCGGCGTTGAATCCGGCGTCATGGGACGCAGGCCCGACCAGAAGGTTGCAGCCTTGAGATCGCCGCCGGGGAACAGGTCGCTCACCGACAGATCAAGCGTTGCGCGACGTGCTGCCGGCAGATCTTTGGTAAAGCCGGAGACTTCGGCCATCCCGCCCACGCGGATGCGGTCGCCAAGGCGGGTGATGGCAATCTTGTAGCTTTCATCAAGCACGGTCGAGACCGGCGCCAGTTCTTCATTGATGATCGGAGCGGTGATCGAATAGCCTTTGACCGGATAGATTGGAGCGTTCAGGCCAAGCGACTTGACCAGTGCGGGCGTATAACTGCCGAGCGCCACAACATAACGATCAGCTGTCAGAATGCCTTCCGACGTTTCGACACCGGAGACTTTTCCACCTGTCAGCAAAAGCGATTTGATATCGACGCCGAAACGGAACTTGACGCCAAGGCCTTCGGCAATTTTCGCCAGTTCATTGGTGAATTTGAAGCAGTCTCCGGTCTCATCATTTGGCAGGCGCAGGCCGCCGACGAATTTATCGCGGGCGCGCGCCAGAGCAGGCTCAATGCGCACGCAGTCTTCGCGGTCGAGCACTTCAAACGGCACGCCATCCTGACGCAGCACTTCAATATCTTTGCCGATGCCGTCGAGCTGATACTGTTCGCGGAAGAGCTGCAAGGTGCCCTGCATGCGCTGGTCATATTGAATGCCAGTCTCATCGCGCAGCGCGATAAGGCAATCACGGCTATATTCGGCCACGCGGACCATACGGCTTTTATTGACCTTGTAGCGGCTCTCTGTGCAGTTGGCGAGCATCTGCAACAGCCAGCTATACTGCTTTGGATCAGAGCTCAGGCGCAGAATCAGCGGCGCATGTTTCTGAAACAGCCATTTTGCGGCTTTCAGCGGAATGCCGGGTGCGGCCCAAGGTGAAGCATAGCCTGGCGACACCTGACCGGCATTGGCGAAACTTGTTTCCAGCGCAGGGCCTTCTTCACGGTCAACGACAGTGACTTCGTGGCCAAGCTTGGCCAGATAATATGCAGTGGTGACGCCAACAACGCCGCTGCCCAGAATGATGATATGCATGTTCGCCTCTTATTATTATGCGTGTGTGCCGGCTTCGCTATCGTTGTAAACGCGGGCATAGCGGTGGCCTAATGATGTGAGAATTTCATAAGGAATTGTGTCGCAATCCCGCGCCACATCTTCAAGTCGTTGATGCGGGCCGACGAGTTCAACCAGACTGCCGAGCTTGAGCGTGTCTTCCGGCAGGGCCGTGACATCAAGCGTGATGGAATCCATCGAAACGCGCCCGACAATCGGCAGGCGCGTGTCACCATAAAAGGCCGATCCTTTGTTGCTCAAAGAGCGGAACCAGCCATCGGCATAGCCGACTGCAATGGTTGCAATGCGCATGGGTTTTTCTGCGATAAAGGTGCCGCCATAGCCGACCGCCGCGCCCTTGTCGATATCGCGCACCTGAATGACGCGTGCGGATAGTTCGAGCACGGGGCGGATTGGATTTTCGCGGGCGTCCGGGCCGACGCCATAAAGGGCGACACCGGGACGAGCGAGATTGAAGTGATAAGTCTGATCAAGGAAGCAGCCGCCGGAATTTGAAAATGCTACGGGCAGTTTTGGCAGACGCGCGAGCGCTGCATTCATGGCTGCAAGCTGGCGGGCATTGGCCGGATTTTGCGGCTCATCGCCGCTCGCCAGATGGCTGATGACAAATTTGACATCGATATGGTCGAGCAGATGCTGGTCATTGACCAGTTGGTCAAGTTCTTTGGCCGACAGGCCAAGACGCGACATGCCGGTATCGATTTGCAGCAAAGCGGGCAGTTTTTCGTTCAAGCTTGCAGCCAGTGCCGACCAGTTTTCAATCTGTTCCAGCGAATTGAGAACCGGCAGGATTTTCTCGCGTGCGCAGGCAGCTTCTGTGCCGGGTTGAAGGCCATTGAGCACGTAAAGCGTTGCATCCGGATTGAGAAAAGGCCGGAGCGAAATGGCTTCGCCCAGATGGGCGACGAAGAAATCGCGGCAGCCTGCTTCATAAAAAGCCGGTGCGACGCGATTTGCACCAAGGCCATAAGCATCAGCCTTCACCACAGCGGCGGTGCGCGTGGGGGCGATGCGACTGGAAATTGTCGAATAATTATGACGCAGAGCCGCAAGGTCGATCGTTAATATGCCACCCGCAGCAAGGTCGCGTTCGGTCTGGGAAAAATGCATCGACATATCGGTCATTTCCAGTTCACTCAAATGATTGCGGGATGAACAGGACTGATCCGCTTCCCCCCAAAAGCTGATTGTTGCGGAAAGCAAAGGCCATAATGTATTGCCTCCAAAACAATAGCGATCATGATAGTCGAAGACTATTCGAATGTTTTTGCAATTTTTCGCATAATATGCGAATTTTTGCATGATTTGCGCACTTATTAGCTTTTGAGTTGAAGATTCTGCATGGCCATACTGGATAGCATAGACCGCAATATCATCCGCTCTCTCAGGCGCGATGGTCGTATGACCAATAGCCAGCTTGCAGGCGAAGTGGGGCTGTCACAGTCGGCCTGTCTCAGGCGCGTGCAGATTTTGGAGGAAAGCGGTGTCATTCGCGGATATACCGCCATTGTCGGGTCTTCAGGCGGCGATGAGCGGCTTGTCGCCATTGTGCGCATCACGCTGGACCGGCAGACGGAAGAATATCTCAACCGCTTTGAAGAGGCGGTGCGCCGCCATCCTGAAGTGCAGGAATGTTATCTCATGACGGGGGATGCCGACTATATTCTGCGGGTTGAGGCAGAGAATGCGGCTTCTTATGAAGTCATTCATAAGGAAATTCTCTCGCGGCTCCCCGGCGTTGCGCGCATTCATTCGAGCTTTGCGATCCGCACCGTGCTTTTGTCAAAAGCGCCTACAAGTCGTGCATGAAAAAGCCCGGCGCAGGGCCGGGCTTTTCGTGATGATCATACGCTTGTTTTAGCGGAATTCGTAACGAAGACCGGCGCGGACAGTATGGAGGTTAAAGCCGTTATCGCGTGCCTGTGCGCCTGTTGCGCCGGGGCCGACCGCATTGCCGTAAGGGTTTGTGCTCTGATCTGCCGCATCGAACGCATAAGCTTTGCCGCCATTGACACGCAGATAGCGATAGCCAACATCAAGTTTGAGCTGGTCGGTGAGATCGTAGCTGACACCGGCCATCAGAGCCATTGCAAAACGCCAGCTGTCCAGTCCGTCCTTATCGCTTGTGTAAGAGCAGCCCGCGCAAACTTCATGGGTTTTCCATGTGTCGTATTTGACGAATGCTGCGCCAAGCCCCGCACCGACATAAGGTGTCAGGCCGCCAACCTTGCCAAGATCAACATAGGCGTTGGCCATGGCTGTCCAGATATTTGCTGTCGAGTTATCTTCGTAATTGCAATTGTCTTCGACGGGATTAAAGCCCTTGGCAGATTTGATGTAGCTTGGGCAGGCGGTCCGTCCGTTGATGCCGGCACGGAAGAAATCCAGTGTGGCATCGGTACGCAGCATTTCATTAAAGCGATAGCCAACACCGAGACCGTATGAAGCGCCGCCTTTGAGTTTGAAATCGTCATAACGCAGATTGTCATCAATGCCGCGATAAGGTGGGTCAAACTGATTCCAGAAGGCCCAATCGCCGTCAGTCTTGTTTTTGAAATTATAGCCGATATCACCGCGAATGTACCAACCCGCAGCGACAGGCAATGGAGCCGGCGCAACAACCGGATCGTCAAGAATAATGTCAGCTGCGTGCGCTCCATTTACAGCGATCAGCATCCCACATGCCATGAGCGCAATCGCGGAAACATTTTTCATCTAACCAACTCCAAAATAAACCAATGTCGGCCCCAGAACCGTTAGCTGAAGATGGTAAATGAATATGCTTAAGTTAATGTTACTTTCTATTAGGGAGTGCTAAATATGTAGTGCGGGTTGTAAAGAATAAGTTTCGCAGCGGCGATCTGATGCAATCAAATCGCCGCTTTATCTGTTTGTTTTTAAATGTTTTTTTAAAATACGGTGTCTATATTTTTTACTTGAAGTCCGCCGATTTTATTATTGAATGATCAATATCATCGATGTTGCGCTTGCCGCACAACGCCATGGTGATGTCGAGCTCCTTGCGGATGATTTCCAGCGCGAGTGTAACGCCTTCCTTGCCCATGGCACCAAGTCCGTAAAGGAATGGACGGCCAATAAAGACACCCTGAGCACCGAGCGCACGCGCTTTGAGCACATCTTGCCCGGAGCGGATGCCACCATCCATATGCACTTCGATCTTGTCGCCGACCGCATCGACAATCGGCTTAAGCATGGAAATGGATGAAGCGGCACCGTCCAACTGGCGGCCACCATGATTGGAAACGATGATGGCGTCGGCACCGGTTTTGGCTGCCATCTGTGCGTCTTCCACATCAAGGATGCCTTTGAGGATCAGCTTGCCGCCCCATTGTTCCTTGATCCATGCAACATCGTTCCAGTTGAGCTGGGGATCAAACTGTTCATTCGTCCATACAGAAAGGGAGGACAGATCCGTTACATTCTTTGCATGGCCTGCGATGTTGCGGAAGGTCCGGCGCTGTGTGCCCATCATGCCAATGCACCAGCCGGGCCGGGTCGCCATCTGCCAGATATGCTTTGGGGTAAATTTTGGCGGCGCGGAAAGTCCGTTGCGCAGGTCCTTGTGGCGCTGGCCAAGGATTTGCAGATCAAGTGTCAGCACCAAAGCCGAGCAACCAGCCGCTTTGGCACGGCTGATCAGGTTTTTGACAAATTCGCGATCCCGCATGACGTAGAGCTGGAACCAGAAAGGCTTTTTGGTCACAGAGGCCACATCTTCGATTGAGCAGATGCTCATGGTTGAAAGGGTGAAAGGAACACCGAAAGCCTCAGCAGCCTGTGCGGCCAGCATTTCACCGTCTGCATGCTGCATGCCGGTGAGGCCTGTCGGGGCAATTGCCACTGGCATTGAGACTTTTTCGCCGATCATCGTCGTTTCAAGCGAACGGTTGGTCATATCAACCAGCACGCGCTGGCGAAGCTTGATCTTCGCAAAATCAGCTTCGTTGGCGCGATAAGTCGATTCCGTCCAAGCCCCTGAATCCGCATAGTCGAAAAACATTTTTGGGACGCGGCGCTTGGCAAGTCGCTTCAGATCAGCGATCTCGACGATGTTGGGCATGGTCTCTCCCTTTGTGGTCAGTTTTGTTTACCAGTCGAATGACTGATTGTTTCAGGGAAATCAAGAGCGATCCAACAGGCGTTGGTTGTTCACTCTCGGTTATTTGATCACATCTCTCTTTCAACTATACTATCTACTGGCTTTTGTGACTGAGATATCGATGCCATATGCTATGACGTACAGATAAGCTTGTGAGAATTAGCGGCCATTTTTGACGCATATTGAAGGTCAATAGCCTGAAAAAAGTAGCATTGTTGTACATAAAAGGTTGGGCTGAAACGCTGTGCAGTCGAGGATAGCAAAATGAGCAAAACTCACGACACCAGATTTATTGGCAAGAAGTCGAGTGCTGCCGGCGGATGGGGTGCGTTGAAAAGCTGTGGCAAGCAATTGCTGGCCAGCGGTGCACCGCTGACAGGTGCGCGCGCCCTTCTCAAGGCCAATCAGCCTGACGGTTTTGATTGCCCCGGCTGCGCATGGGGCGACCCGGAACACGGCTCTTCCTTTGAGTTTTGTGAAAATGGCGTGAAGGCTGTCGCTTGGGAAGCGACGGAGCGGCGCACAACACCGAAATTTTTCACCGAGCATACGGTGTCCGAACTGCGCGCATGGACGGATTATGCGCTGGAAAACACGGGCCGCCTTACGCATCCGATGCGTTACAACGCGGCGACTGATACATACGAAGCCGTTGAATGGGATGAGGCTTTTGCTGCCATTGGCAATATTCTCAAAAGCTTTGACAGCCCTGATCGGGTTGAATTCTACACATCGGGCCGTGCTTCCAATGAGGCCGCTTTTCTCTACCAGCTTTTTGTGCGCTCTTATGGCACCAATAATTTCCCCGACTGCTCCAACATGTGCCACGAGGCCAGCGGTGTGGCTCTGACGCAATCGGTTGGTGTTGGCAAAGGGACGGTTCTGCTTGAAGATTTCGAGCAGGCCGATGCGATTTTCGTGGTCGGCCAGAACCCCGGTACCAACCATCCGCGGATGCTGGGCGATCTGCGTCGCGCAGCGGAGCGTGGTGCGCAGATTGTGGTGTTCAACCCAGTGCGCGAGCGTGGCCTTGAGCGGTTCTCTGATCCGCAGGACAAACTTGAAATGATGCATGGCGGCAGCGAAGCCATTGCAAGCGACTATTATCAACCGCGTCTTGGGGGTGATCTTGCGGCATTCCGCGGCATGGCCAAGGCTGTGTTTGCCGCCGATGATATAGCACTTGCCGCCGGAGAGCCTTCGGTTCTCGGCCGGGCGTTTCTCGCACAACATACGGCAGAGTTTGAAGCCTATCGCAAGGCTGTTGATGCGACGACCTGGGAGGAAATTGAAGACCAGTCCGGTTTGCTGCGTCCGTCGCTTGAACACGCAGCACGCATTTATATGCAGGCTGACAAGGTTATTTGCACATGGGCGATGGGCATTACGCAGCACCGCCATTCGGTGATCACGATCCGTGAAATCACCAATTTCATGCTGTTGCGCGGCAATATCGGTAAGCCCGGTGCCGGGCTTTGCCCTGTTCGCGGCCACTCCAATGTGCAGGGTGATCGCACGGTTGGCATCAATGAAAAGCCGTCAGCAGCGTTTCTTGATGCGCTTGAAAAAGAATTTGGTTTCAGCGCACCACGTGCGCCGGGGCACAATGTGCTGGCCGCGATTGGTGCGATGCTTGATGGCTCGGCAAAGGCATTTATCGGCCTTGGTGGCAATTTTGCGCGCGCAACACCGGACAGCCCGATGATTGCCAAGGCATTATCCGGTCAAAGGCTGACCGTGCATATCGCGACCAAGCTTAATCATTCGCATCTTGTGCCGGGAGAGGATTCCTTCATCCTGCCATGCCTTGGACGCACGGAAATTGATCTCAATTCCAAAGGCGTTGCGCAGATTGTGACTGTTGAGGATTCCATGAGCATGGTTCATGGATCGGGGGGCATTAATAAACCCGCATCGCCGTTGCTGCGTTCAGAGGTTGCGATCATTGCCGGTCTGGCCAATGCAACATTGGGGCCAAAGCCGGTTAATTGGCTTGAACTGGCTGATGATTATGATCTGATCCGCAATCATATAGCGCGGGTGCTGCCTGATTTTTATGATTTCAATGCGCGTGTTCGCGTGCCGCGCGGCTTTCATTTGCGCAACAGCGCGCGCGAACTCGAATGGGCAACGCCCAAAGGCAAGGCGACATTCTGGAGCGGTGCGCTGCCGGAAGCCGTTGAGCACCAGCAGGCACGTGATAAGCCGGGGCGTTATGTTCTGCAAACCTTCCGCAGCCATGACCAGTATAATACGACCATTTATGGCATGGATGACCGCTATCGCGGCGTTTACGGCGAACGACAGGTCGTGTTCATGAACCCTGCCGATATGTCGGATATTGGCGTTGAAGCGGGTGATCGGGCTGATATTGTCGGTGATTTTGATGATGGGATTGAACGGGTCGCGCGCAATTTCCGCTTTGTGCCTTATGATATACCGCGTGGCTGTATTGCCGGTTATTATCCCGAGATGAATGTCCTTGTGCCACTTGGCAGTGCAGGTGACGGAAGCGATACGCCGACATCAAAATCGGTTATCGTGTCATTTCGTCCTGTGCAGGCGGTGCGCGCGTGAGCGAAGAAGCCGAGTATATGGCGCTGGTCGACGCACTTGAGGCGGCATCAGGTAAAATTTCACGGCTCGGCGCGGGTATTCTTGCTGCCGCAGCACGCGATATTGCATCGGACAGCCGCAGTTTTTCACGGATATTTGGCGTTGCGCATGCGCTTGTGTTGCGGGAGCTTGTGACGCTTGGTGCAGAGGGCGGCTCTCTTCGCATCCGCCAAAGAGACGAGCGAACGCAACGCACCCGTTACGAGCTGAGCGCTGTCGGTCACCGGCTTGTCGAAGAGGTGCAATTATAATTTTCTATCATTAATTATGTTTATAAAGCCTGCTTTTAACGGCAACCTTTTGGTTGCATTGTGCCTGCGAAAAAACAGTGAGAATCGTTACATGGCCGCAAGAGTTCTTCTCCTTGTTCATGGTGGGCGGAGGGTGTGCAAAGCAATCGCGCGTGTCCTTATTGCGGCCGCTGCGGTTCTGGCTTCGGGCCTTGTGGCGCATTCTGAAATGAGCGGAACGATTCCGGTCGCTGTGATTGAAAGCAAGCTGGTCGATTACCAGCCGCAATTGACGCTGTCGGGGGCTGTTGCTGCCCGTTCTCTGGTCAATGTATCCTTTCGCCTGAATGGACAGGTTGTCGAGCGCCTTGTTGAGATTGGTCAGCATGTTGATAAAGGCGAGGTTCTTGCCCGGATCGATAATGCCGAGCAAAAGGCCAATATGCGCGTTGCACAAGCCTCGCAGGATGCTGCAAAAGCGCAGCTCGTTCAGGCAGAAGCCAGTTTTAAACGTCAGCAGACTTTGCTGGGGCAGGGGTTTACCACGCGCAGCCAGTTTGATCAGGCACAACAGGTTTTACGCACGGCACAAAGTACGCTTTCCAATGCTGAAAGCCAGTTGAGCAATGCGCGTGACGAGTTGTCTTACACAGAGCTTCGCGCTCCGGCTGCCGGTGTTGTAACCGCGCGCAATGTGGAGAGCGGGCAGGTTGTGCAGGCCGCACAAACCGCGTTTTCAATTGCCGAAGACGGTGCACGTGACGCGATTTTCGATGTTCAGGAAACGTTGGTCAACCATGCCAAAATTGGCATGGGCGTGACACTCGGCCTGCTTTCCGATGAAAATGTTAAAACCGAAGGAAGTATTCGTGAAATCTCTCCGGTGGTCGATGCGCAGACAGGCACTGTGCGCGTGAAGGTTGGTATCTCAGAGGTGCCAGCGCAAATGGCACTCGGCGCGATTGTGACCGGCACGGTTCATATGGATGGTCAGCAGGTTTTCATTTTGCCGTGGAGCGTGATGACATCGGATGCCGGGAAAACGGCTGTGTGGCGGGTGGACAAGAAGACCAAGCTTGCAACGCTGGCTCCTGTTCGGGTGCTGGCGTTTGAAAAGGAGCGGGTGATTGTTGCATCTGGTCTGAATGCCGGAGACCTTGTTGTCACCAAGGGCGCGCAATTGCTGCGTTCTGGTGCCCAGACAGAGATCATGCAGGGTCTGGAAGGAGCGGGCGCGCAATGAAACCGATGCTGAAACTCTGCTGCGCCTTCGTTTTTTCCGCTGTCCTTTTGACAGTTGCAGCCTGTGGCAAGGAGGACGATCAAACAGCAGGGACTGAGCCTGTTCGTCCCGTGCTTTACACAATTGCTGCGTCAAAGCCTGAAACACAAACCAGCTTTGCCGGTTCCATTGAGCCGCGTTATTCAACAAATCTGGCGTTTCGGGTGCTTGGTCGCATCATTGCGCGGCCTGTTAGTATCGGCGATCTGGTGAAAAAAGGCGAGACGGTCGCCATGCTTGATCCTGCGACGCTTGATCTTGCGGTGCAATCGGCAAAAGCCGACCTTGCAAGCGCGCAGGCTCAGTTTGCCAATGCTGCCGGTAGCGAAGAACGCCTGCATATTCTGCTTAAGGGCAATAACATTTCGCAAGCCGATTACGATGCAGCAAAGCAGGCGCGTGACAGTGCTGAAGCCGGACTTGAAAAAGCGCAGGCAGGCTTACGCAAGGCGGAAGATCAGCGTGGGTATGCTGTTTTGAGCCCGGATTTTGATGGTGTCGTCTCTGCCACCAATGCAGAAGTTGGTCAGGTTGTGGCCGCAGGACAAGCCGTGATGACGGTTGCACGCCCCGATATTCGCGAAGCAGTTCTCGATATTCCCGACAGTATGCGTGACTATTTTGCGGCCGGTACGCCTTTTCATGTTCAGTTGCAGGCGGATCCGAGCGTGACAGGTCTTGGCAGAGTGCGCGAGGTGGCGCCGCAAGCAGATGCGCAGACCCGCACGCGCCGTGTTCGGATTGCGCTTGATAATCCGCCGGAAGGTTTCCGCCTTGGCGCAACAATTCGGGCAGGGCTTGCAAGCGCTCAGAAAGATCATGTCACTTTGCCGATACAGGCATTGTTTGAAAAAGACGGAAAAACTGCAATCTGGGTGATTGATCCAAAAACGCAAACTGTAAGTCTTCACGAGGTTGAGCTTGTCGAGCGCCGCGCCGACAGTTTTCTGGCAAACAATGTGGAGGTGGGAAGCTATGTGGCGACGGCTGGTGTGCACCAGCTTGAAGAAGGTCAAAAAGTCCAGTTGGATGCAAGGGGAAGCAGCCTGTGAAAAAAGGTTTCAATCTTTCTGACTGGGCGCTGAACCACCGCTCGCTGGTGTGGTATTTTATGATGGTGTTTCTGGTCGCGGGGCTTGTGTCCTATCTCGACCTCGGTCGCGCCGAAGATCCGGAATTCACAGTCAAGACGATGGTCGTTCAGGCAAGTTGGCCAGGTGCTTCCATCGATGAGACGATGAACCAGGTCACAGACCGGCTTGAAAAGAAGCTCGAAGAGCTTGATACGCTTGACTACACACGCAGCGTGACAACGGCTGGCAAGTCGGTTGTGTTTGTGTTTCTTAAATCGACAGTGCGCAAGAAGCAGGTGGCAGAAGCCTGGACTGAAGTGCGGCACATGCTCGATGACATCAAGCCCAGTTTGCCTGATGGCGTTTATGGGCCTTATTACAACGATAAGTTCGGTGATGTATTCGGCAATATTTTTGCCTTCACCGCTGACGGGTTGTCGATGCGGCAGCTTCGCGATTATGCCGAAGATGTGCGCACAAAAATCCTCACCATTCCCAATGCCGGTAAGGTTGAGCTGATCGGTGCGCAGGATGAGGCAATTTATCTCGAATTCTCGACGCGGCAAGTCGCAGCCCTTGGTCTTGATCAGCAGGCAATTCTCAAAGCGCTTCAGGATCAGAATGCGATCACGCCCTCTGGTGTCGTGCAGGCGGGGCCAGAACGCATCAGCGTGCGGGTGAGCGGCCAGTTCAACTCTGAAGATGATCTGCGAGCCGTCAATCTGCGCGTGAATGACCGTTTCTTTCGCTTGTCCGATGTTGCGACGATCACGCGCGGCTATGTCGATCCGCCATCAGCGATTTTTCGGGTTAATGGCCAAGATGCGATTGGTCTTGGCATCGGCATGAAACCAAATGGCAATCTGCTGGAATTTGGTGCAAAACTTGATGCGATGATGGAGCAGTTGAAAGCTGAACTGCCGGTTGGCGTTAATGTTTTCAAGGTTGCCGATCAGCCTGAAGTTGTTCAGGATGCCGTCTCCGGCTTTACCAAAGCGCTGTTTGAAGCCGTTGTCATCGTACTTGCGGTGAGCTTTATCAGCCTTGGCCTGCGTGCAGGTTTTGTCGTGTCGCTTTCCATTCCGCTGGTGCTGGCGATCACCTTCCTTGTCATGTCGTTGATGGATATTTCGCTGCAACGTGTGTCGCTTGGGGCGCTGATTATTTCGCTGGGACTTCTGGTCGATGATGCGATGATTGCGGTTGAGATGATGGTTGCGCGGCTGGAGCATGGCGATCCCATCAACAAGGCTGCGACCTATGTCTATTCGCATACGGCCTTCCCAATGCTGACAGGCACGCTTGTGACGATTGCGGGTTTTATACCGATTGGCCTCAACACGAGTCAGGCCGGTGAATATACATATACGCTTTTTGTGGTGATTGCTGTTTCGCTGATTGTTTCCTGGATTGTGGCCGTGTTGTTTGCGCCGCTTCTGGGTGTGACTTTCCTGCCCAAAAAGATGAAGCACCATGAAGAAAAGCGTGGCCGCTTCTTTGAGGCCTTTTCGAAGACGCTGGTTTTGGCGATGCGTCATAAGTGGATCACGATTCTGACGACGATTGCCTTGTTTGTCATCTCGGTTTTTGGAATGGGCTTTATTGAACGTCAGTTCTTCCCGGAGTCTGACCGTCCGGAACTGGTGATCGACTGGACCTTGCCGCAAAACAGCTCAATTGCCGATACCAAGGCGCAGATGGAGCGCTTTGAGCAGACGATGCTCAAGGATAATCCGGACGTCGATCACTGGAGCACTTATATCGGGCAGAGCGCGATCCGCTTTATTCTTTCCTTTGATGTACAACCTGCCAATCCCTATTTCGGGCAGATGGTGGTTGTTGCCAAGGACGTGGAGGCGCGCGATCGTTTAAAGGCAAAATTTGATGAGGCCTTGCGTAAGGATTATGTCGGCACGGATACTTATGTGAAGTTCCTTGAACTCGGGCCGCCGGTTGGGCGCCCGGTACAATATCGCATCTCCGGACCTGATATTCAGAAATTGCGTGGTATCGCGCAGGACTTTGCCGGCATCATGAACGCAGATAAGCGATTGGGTGTCGTCAGTTACAACTGGAATGAACCCGGCCGTGTTATCCGTGTGGATGTCATGCAGGACAAGGCGCGCAAGCTTGGCATTTCGTCCAAGGATATTGCCACGACGCTCAATGGCGTGGTGGGTGGCATTCCGATTACGCAGGTGCGTGATTCCATCTATCTGATTGATGTCATCGTGCGGGCGCAAGAACACGAACGCGATTCCATCGACACATTGCAGAGTCTGCAAATCGCAACCGGCAACGGCAGCTCCGTGCCGCTCGCAGCCATTGCCAACTTCCATCATGAGCTGGAGCAGCCGGTGGTCTATCGCCGTTCGCGCATTCCAACCATCACGGTTGCTGCCGGTATTAATGACAATACAATGCCGGATACGATTGTGAGTGAATTGCAGCCTGCGGTGAATAAATTCATCGAAAATCTGCCGGCGGGTTATTCGATTGTGACGGCGGGTACAGTGGAAGAAAGCGGCAAAAGTCAGGGGCCGATTATCGCCGTTGTGCCGCTGATGCTGTTTGTCATGGCAACAGTTCTGATGCTGCAATTGCAGAGTTTTCAGCGCTTGTTTCTTGTGGTTGCAGTTGCGCCTCTTGGTCTGATTGGTGTGGTTGCAGCCTTGCTTCCGAGCGGGAAGCCGCTGGGCTTTGTTGCCATTCTTGGCGTGCTGGCGCTTATCGGCATTCTTATCCGTAACTCGGTTATTCTGATCGTGCAGGTGGAAGAACATATCAGCGAGGGTATGCATCCGTGGGATTCGGTTGTGCAGGCAAGCCAGCATCGTATGCGGCCCATTGCATTGACCGCTGCAGCTGCAAGTCTGGCGCTCATTCCGATTGCGCGAGAAGTTTTCTGGGGGCCTATGGCCTATGCCATGATGGGCGGAATCATTGCCGGGACGGCGATTACGCTTCTGTTTCTCCCGGCTCTTTACGTGGCATGGTTCCGCGTCAAGGAGCCGGATCAAACAGAGGTGGGGCCGCAGCCACAACATTGATATGAGTTTGAAGACGTATCCGGAGAATAAGCATGCAAACTGTTCCATCCCTGATGCTGCAAGAAACCGAACAGTCGCCATCCGTGGTGGCGAAACTTCTTGCAGCAGAGGCCGGGACATTTGCTGAGATCGGACGGCTATTTGAAAAATCGCCCGCAGTCATTACGACGGCTGCACGTGGCTCTTCCGATCATGCGGCGACATTTTTCAAGTATCTGATGGAGATTGCCACAGGCATTCCGGTTGCCTCTGTCGGGCCATCGGTGGCTTCCGTTTATGGCGCGAAACTCAGATTGAAGGGGGGGCTGCATTTCACTGTGTCGCAATCGGGGGCAAGCCCGGACATCATTGCGGTGCAGGATGCTGCAAAGCATGCAGGAGCGACGACTGTTGCCGTTGTAAACGTGACCGATAGCCCGCTTGCAAAAGGGGCTGATATTGTGCTCGCACTTCATGCGGGCGAAGAGAAAAGCGTTGCGGCGACCAAGTCCTTCATTGCCTCTGTTGCTGCCCTTTCGGGTGTGGTGGCCGCAGCCAGCCAAGATACAAGACTGAAAGATGGTTTGAGTCGCCTGCCGGAAGCCTTGGCTGCAACAAGGCCGGAAGGTCGTGCGGTGGTGGAAGACTTGCTGGTCGAGGCAAAATCACTGTTCACGGGCGGACGCGGCACAGCCTATGCCATTTCGCTTGAGGCGGCGCTTAAAGCGAAGGAAACGGCCAATATTCACGCGGAGGCGTTCTCGCTTGCAGAACTGATGCATGGACCGATGCGGCTGGTGGAGCCAGGCTTTCCGATTCTATCGTTCATAACGCAGGATGAGGCGCTTGAAACAAGCATTCAGGCCCTCAACAGGCTTAAGTCCTTTGGTGCAAACCTTGTTTCATTCGGCGATGCCGACGTTCCGGGCCATCGGGTGCCTTCTGCATCTACCGGGAATGGTCATCTTGATCCGCTGGTTTCGCTCATTAATTATTATCGGATTGTTGAGGCGGTCACGCGCCGTAAGGGGTATGATCCAGATAAGCCGCGTCATCTGAACAAGGTGACATCGACGGTTTAACTCCACTTCTTGAGGTCTTAACGCATTATCGACTTGATAGCGCAATCCGGTCAGTGCATTACGTATTCTGGCATGGTTGGCACCTTATCGTACAGTAGAACGGACGGTGTGGTTATGCCTGCGTAATAGAGGAATTCCGATGCATAATTTTGTCTTGACCGTCACCTGCAAATCCACGCGCGGTATTGTTGCTGCTATTTCGGGTTATCTTGCGGGTAAGGGGTGTAACATCATTGACAGCGCCCAGTTCGACGATCTGGATACCGGCCGCTTCTTCATGCGCGTCAGCTTTATTTCCGAAGAAGGTGTTGCACTCGAAGCCTTGCGCGAAGGATTTGGAGCAATAGCCGCGCCTTTCGCAATGGATTTTGATTTTCACGACGATGCCCACCGTACAAAGACGCTGTTGATGGTGTCGCGTTTTGGCCATTGCCTTAACGATCTTCTTTATCGTTGGAAGATCGGTGCGCTGCCGATCGATATTGTGGGCGTTGTGTCCAACCACTTCGATTATCAGAAGGTCGTTGTTAATCACGACATTCCATTCCATCATATTGCCGTGACCAAAGCTAACAAGCCAGAGGCCGAGCAGCGTCTGATGGATATTGTTGAGAGCACGGGCACGGAACTGGTGGTTCTGGCGCGCTATATGCAGGTTCTGTCCGATCAGCTTTGCCAGCAAATGTTGGGCAAGATCATCAATATCCACCATTCTTTCCTGCCATCCTTTAAGGGGGCAAACCCTTACAAGCAGGCCTATGAGCGTGGTGTGAAGCTGATTGGCGCGACAGCGCATTATGTGACTGCCGATCTTGATGAAGGTCCGATCATTGAGCAGGATGTGGCGCGCGTGACGCATGCGCAAAGTGCTGCCGATTACGTGTCCATTGGCCGTGATGTCGAAGCGCAGGTTCTGGCGCGCGCCGTTCACGCGCATATTCATCATCGTTCATTCCTCAACGGCAATCGTACCGTTGTCTTCCCGGCTAGCCCCGGGTCGTTCGCATCTGAGCGCGTTGGGTGAAATCCAAGCTGAATAACTCTTAAAAAGCGGCCTAATAGGTCGCTTTTTTTATTGAAGGTTTTTTACAATAGTTGTGAAGAAAAAATTTTTATTGATGTCTTGAGCAGTAATTCATAAAAAATTTATGTTATCTGTAAGAGGACATTCTGAAAAATTATTTTTTATCTATTGTTTCAATGTTGACACTGATTGCTTCCACCCCTGTTTATGCGAATCAGGAAAATATCACGCACATAGTGCCATCCAGTACATTTAATACATCAGCCATGAATGTACCGCGGGTGCTTTATAATGGAAATTTTGCGTCAGCAACAAATAAATACTTAGCTTTCGATAGCCAATGTCTTTATGGCTCACAGGACGAGTGTGAAGCAGCTAACGATGATGATGTGACGGGTGAGCGTGGTATGTGCTACTCGTCTAATGACGGCTGTTGGCACCCTGTTTCGGGTTAAGAGATGAGCACTGGCGTTGGATCAATTTAAGGTCAGATGGAATCTCTTATAAATGATAGATTAGAGCGTGCCGCGGTTAATCGGATCGCCTGGCTCGCTCTATCTTATTGTTTTTACGCATTTCCAGCAAAACCGCTGCGCACTTCTGCTGGAAATGCTTTCATGTATTGTCCGGTTTAGACTTTAATGGCTAAACTGTCGGAATGTGATTTTCGGATACAGCTCCGGCAAATTTCGTTTGATGGTGTCGCGATATGATTGTGGTGCTGGCGATGCCAGAATTATAGCGCGTCCCTTGCTGCTGGAGATGATGTTAAGAACGCCAGCGTCGACAATCTCTCCCCTTTTTATCGAAATTTTACCGTCAAGTTGCAATGGTACAAGCGATTTTTTCGCGCCCAGTCCAAAAAAGCCGCGACTGCTGGCTTCAAGTACGCTTCGATGATTGGCGTCCCAGCTACAGATGATGCGCGATATGCCATATTCGCCTGGTGCTATCGGCTGGAATGACACGCGAATATCCTGACTATCCAATACGTCGAAAACACCAGGAATGTTCAAGGTAGCCATCCTGAGAGTAATCTTACCAAGATCAGCGAAGCTGAAATTTTGCCCGATATTCGTAACATTATGCGGCACCAACAGGCCGTTCTCCAGTGGTTGCAATTGAATGTTCGCCTGATGGCATATTTTACCATTAATCGTCACGCGAGCGACGATTGCAGCACCTTTCGCAGCGACATAGCCCTCCGTCTTGCGCGCGCTTTCAATCGCGCTTTTGTTAAGCGCTGTAGGGTCCGAGCTGGTATTGCAACCACTTAAAATAAGGGAGCCGAACAAAATACCAAGCAGAAGAGATAAAGTCGATTTAGACATGCCGCCCCGCAGTGAATAAGAAAACATGCTGGTGCTTATTCGGGAGGCGCAGACTTGTTGCAATGCAACTATTGTGTATTATCCACAATATGAGAAATTGGTTATGCTCAATAAAAAACCCCGCCAAAAGCGGGGTTTCTTTTTATCTATCGTGAGACCGATTAGTCGATGTCGAAGGAAACGCCCTGTGCGAGCGGCAGAGCCTTCGAGTAGTTGATGGTGTTGGTTGCGCGGCGCATATAGCCCTTCCACGCATCGGAACCCGATTCACGGCCACCACCAGTTTCCTTTTCGCCGCCGAATGCGCCGCCGATTTCAGCACCCGAAGTGCCGATATTGACGTTTGCAATGCCGCAATCCGAACCTTCAACCGAAAGGAAGCGTTCTGCTTCCTGCAGGTTGAGTGTGAAGATCGACGAGGACAGGCCTGCGCCAACTTCGTTGTGGCTCGCCAGCACGTCGTCGAAATCGGAATACTTCATGACGTACAGGATCGGTGCGAAAGTTTCTTCGAGAACTGGGCCTTCCTGCTTTGGCATTTCCACGATTGCCGGGCGCACATAGTAAGCGTTTTCATGGCCGGTTTCGACGCGTTCGCCGCCCTGTACCTTGCCGCCGTGAGCGGCTGCTTCCTTGAGCGCCTTCTGCATGTTGTCGAAAGCAATCTTGTCGATCAATGGACCAACCAGAGCTGTCGTTTCAAGTGGCGAACCGACGGTAACGCTGGCATAAGCCTTTTGCAGACGTGGGACGAGTGCGTCGTAAACGCTTTCATGCACGAACAGACGACGCAGTGTGGTGCAGCGCTGACCAGCGGTGCCCATTGCACCGAAAGCGATGGCGCGCAGTGCCATGTCGAGATCTGCCGATGGGCAGACGATACCGGCATTGTTGCCGCCGAGTTCGAGAATCGCACGCGCAAAACGCTTTGCAAGACGTGGGCCAACTTCGCGGCCCATGCGGGTCGAACCGGTTGCCGAAACAACTGGAACCTTCGGGCTGTCAACGAGGACTTCACCAACTTCACGGTCGCCGAGCAGAAGCAGCGCAAGGCCTTCTGGCGCTTCACCGAAACGCTTGAGCGCGCGCTGGAAGATTGCGTCGCAGGCAAGAGCGGTCAGAAGAGTCTTTTCAGAAGGCTTCCAGACAACCGAGTTGCCGCAAACGATGGCCAGCGCAGCATTCCACGACCAGACAGCGACGGGGAAGTTGAAGGCCGAGATAACGCCGACAACGCCAAGCGGATGCCAGGTTTCCATCATGCGATGGCCAGCGCGTTCGGTTGCGATGGTGAGACCGTAGAGCTGACGCGACAGGCCGACTGCGAAATCGCAGATGTCAATCATTTCCTGTACTTCGCCGAGGCCTTCCGAAGGGATCTTGCCAGCTTCAAGCGAAACGAGACGGCCGAGATCTTCCTTGGAAGCGCGGAGTTCTTCACCCAGGAGGCGGATCAGTTCGCCACGCTTTGGCGCTGGAACGGTGCGCCATGCGCGGAATGCTTCATCAGCCTTGTCGATGATCTTGACTGCATCGTCCTTGCTGTGGGTCTTGACCGATGCGATCTGCTCACCGGAGACCGGGCTGAAGCCAGCGAGGTCGCCCGACGTGTAAAGGGCTGCGTCAACGCCAAGCTTTGAAAGCAGCTCTGCGGCTTCTTTTTTCACGTCGAGCTTTTTAACAGTGGTGTTCATGTTTATCCTCTTAACCGGCTTAATCACGAGAGCAGTTTAAATTAGAGCGGGTTCGTAGTTACTGCTCTCGTTGGTTATATTTACGCATTGTCCGACGCAAAACCGCTTCGCAATTTTGCTGGAAATGCTTAGTTATTCTGCTGCTTCAAGACCGCTCAGGCGGGCCTGTACAGCTCTAATGGATTCGCGTTCGATGCGAGCATAATGCTCGAATTCATTAAGAACTTTGGCGCCAAGGTCTTCCTCGAAACGCTTCTGGTTCGGGCTTTCCACAAAATCCTGCGCATCGTCGTCGCCCAGATTTGACTGGAAGATACCAGCCGCACTGACCGGCAGGAAGTCTTCATAGATGATCGGATCGAACTGGACTGCCCCGCCTTCGATCAGAGTTTCAATATCGGTATCGGGTTTGAAAGCTGCAAGACGTGCGGCATCCTTGACCGAATAGGCGAAATAGCCAAGCGCTTCTTCGCGAATGCCTGCCCATGTATCCGGGAAAGCGGCAAAGGTGTCGCTCAGCGCCTTCACATATTCAGCCGAATTCGAGCCATCCGGTGCGGGGCGGGCAATGGCGCGGGTGTCATTGAGCAGTTTGTCGTAAAGCGCGCGGCCCTTTGGCGTCAGGGCTACGCCACGCTGTTCGATTTCACCGAAACGGGCAGTATGGGAGCCTGGGGTCCAGGTGCCGTCTGCGTTGACGAACGAAACTTCTTCTTCCAGGGCCTTGAACGAGGTCTGGCGCAGAAGGATCGGGCATTTGCGGGTTGGTGGACCTTCGACAACTGCCTTCGGATTAATGCCGCGATCCGGCATCTGGGCCTGCACGGCGTCGATGTCGAGCGTGCGTGGTGTCAGGTGGTTGATGTGCGGTCCCTTGAAGGAAACAACGTCGGCGATCAGGCGATGCGCATCGTGGAGGCGGTGGTACAGCTCGGCGCTGACATTGGCATGATCGTGCCAGCGGAATGTTTCGAGCACTTCTGCAACGAAGGTCTTCGCGTCAGCTTCATCAAGGCCGCCATTGGCTTCCGCCTTCTCGACAAGCGCAATTGCGCCCGGCGTGAAGATTTGGCGCTTCGCGAGAACGTCTTCCGATTCTTCGCGCAGCTTCTCATCAGAGATCAGATCAAGGCGCAGGAGCGAGGTGAAAACACGGAACGGATTGTGCTTGAGTGCGCTATCGTCGATCGGGCGGAAGGCGGTGGAATGCACTGGCACACCAGCGGCACTCAAATCGTAGTAACCAACCGAGAACATGCCCATGACCGAGAAAGCGCGGCGCATCATGGAAAGCTCAGCGGCAGTGCCCAAACGAATGGCACCGTGACGTTCTTCGGAAATGCGTTCGAGCGAATCTGTTTCCGTCAGACGCTCATGCAGATGCTTGTCGTCTGCGAGAACTTTTGCGTTCACATCGGAGACGAGTTCCATCAACGTGCCATAAGCAGGCACTTCTTCCTTATACATGGCCGACATGGCTGCCGAAAAGGCGGAGCGAATGGCGTCCGGCGAAACGAATTTCTGCGCGTTCATTGCAAGAGCTTCCGTAGAAGTTGGACCGTCTGCTTAACTGGTATGTCGATTTTCAAAAAACATACCACGATTATGATGAAAATGTATCATATCAGCCGTTTTGGGGTTATGATCGCGACGAAAGCAACTATGTTAATGCGAGATTGGAATGAAGCTGAGCAGGAGACTGATCCCTGATATTGCCACGCTGCAAGCCTTTGAGTGTGCAGCCCGTCACGGGAGTTTTACGCAAGCCGCACATGAACTCAATCTCACGCAAAGTGCCGTCAGCCGCCAGATCAAGGATCTGGAAAGTCAGCTGGGTGTGCTGCTGTTTGAGCGCATTCGCCAGCGTATTCTTCTCTCGGATGCAGGACGAAAATTTCTGCCGGAAGTGCGGCGGCTGCTCAACCAGACGGAAGACACGATGCTGCGCGCCATGGCGTCAGCACAGTCGACATCCTCGTTCAGCATAGCGACTTTGCCAACTTTTGGCACACGCTGGCTGATGCCGCGTATTCCGGATTTCGTCGAAAAACATCCCGGCATTGCCATCAATGTGGCTTCACGCTCTGGTGTTTTCGACTTTGAAGAACAGCCGTTTGATCTGGCTATCCATTATGGTCAGCCGGTCTGGGCACATGCGACCTGCACTTTTCTCTGCTCAGAGGTGATTGTGCCTGTGGCAAGTCCGAGTCTTCTTAAAGCACGGCATCCGGCAACGCCGGAAGAGCTGGAAGATGAGCCGCTGCTGCATCTCGCAACGCGGCCCAAAATGTGGGCGCAATGGTTTGAAAGTTGTGGCGTTGAAGGCAAGTCCGCTTATCGTGGCCACCGTTTCGATCAGTTTTCGATGGTGATCGGGGCAGCACTTGCAGGTCTAGGCTTTGCGCTGTTGCCGCTTTATCTGATCGAGCAGGAATTGCGTAATGGCGAACTGGTCATGCTTTTCGAGCAGCCGATGCGGACCGAAAATGATTACTATCTCGTTGTCCCGGAAGGCAAACTCGAAAATCCGCTGACACAGGTTTTCTGCCAGTGGATTGGGGGGCAAGTGAGCAACCCAATTGCTTTGGGGTAGTTCATTCCAAACCGGCATGAATTGTTGCAGAAATATTGCTGTTCTTGAGACTTCCGGCGCGTGAAATAGTTGGGACGGTAAAAGCCGTTTGTTTTTCGTTATATGAAATGGTTGTCTCTCCATGCTTAATGATCCGCGCTCTCATGGCCTTTGGGAAAAGACCGCACCGGCTGCACCGAAAACCACGGCACTTAGGGGCGATCTGACTGCCGACGTGGTGATTGTTGGCGGCGGATTTACCGGGCTTTCGACCGCGTTGCATCTGGCCGAGAAAGGCACAAAGGCAATCGTGCTGGAAGGCATTGAGATCGGCTATGGCGGTTCGGGCCGCAATGTTGGTCTGGTCAATGCCGGCATGTGGGTCATGCCGGATGACTTGCCCGGCGTGCTGGGCGAAAAATATGGCGACCGTTTGCTTGACGTGCTCGGCAATGCGCCCAAGCTGGTTTTTGAAATCATCGAAAAACACAAGATTGCCTGCGAAGTTGAAAAGCAGGGCACGCTTCATTGCGCTGTCGGTCAAAAAGGTTTCAAGGAACTTGAAGATCGCTACGAACAATGGGCGCGGCGCGGTGCCAATGTGAAGCTGCTTGATGAGAAGGAAACGGAATTAAAGGTTGGTACCCAAGCCTATACGGGGTCGCTGCTGGACCTGCGTGCGGGCACCATTCAGCCGCTTGCCTATGTACGCGGGCTGGCCCATGCAGCCACTGCTGCGGGTGCGCAGATTTTTACGCAAAGCCCTGTGACAGGTGCCAGTGAGCAGAACGGCAAATGGGTGGTGAAGACTGCTTCCGGCACGGTTACAGCTGATTGGGTGGTGGTTGCAACCAATGCCTATACCAATGCGCCATGGGCAGAAGTGCGCGCCGAGCTTGTGCATCTGCCCTATTTTAACATGGCGACAAAGCCGCTTTCAGACAATTTGAAGAAAAGCATTCTGCCGGAACGTCAGGGCGTATGGGACACAAAGGAAGTCCTGTCCTCTTTCCGCTTTGACCAACAGGGCCGTCTGGTGTTTGGCAGTGTTGGTGCGCTGCGCAACACGGGTGCGAGTGTGCACAAGGCATGGGCGAAGAAGTCACTGAAACGTCTCTTCCCGCAAATTGGCAACGTTGAGTTTGAAGCCGAATGGTATGGCAAGATCGGCATGACCAATGACAGCCTGCCGAAGTTTCATCGGCTTGCGCGCAATGTCGTGGGATTCTCCGGCTATAATGGGCGTGGCATTGCGCCGGGTACGGTTTTTGGCAAATGTCTCGCGCAGCTTGTTTCAGGCGAGATCGGTGAGGCCGGTCTTCCTCTGCCGGTCAGCGATCCGAAAGAGCAGAGCTTCCGTGGTTTGCGCGAAGCTTATTATGAAGCAGGCGCACAGGTTGCGCACGCCGCTGAGATAATTATTTGAATCTGATTCACATTGTCATATAATTGAAGTCTAAGACCTTTATGGCATCCGCATCGCCTCCGAGTTGGAGGGATGCGGAAGGTTAAATGGGTCATTTGATCAATGCCCTTCTGCGGATCAGAAATCTGCTGGAGGGCATTTTGCTTTTTGAAATCATTTCCGATTTTCCGGCAGATGTTTTAGAGATTTGTTTGACAGGTGAGTCATGAACAGGAATGATCGCGCTTCTCGATATGACAGTATCTGCGCCATTTCAGCTCGTATGCAGCGTAATCACGCCGGAGCGGCAGCCCATGCTGCTGAAAATCACACAGAAATTCGAGGAGCAATCTCAATGACCAAGATGTTGAAGCGGGCAACGGCCATTCCAGCTCTTCTTGCTCTGTCCATGGCGGTCGCACAGGCCGACACGCTGACGCTTTACACGTCGCAGCCGGAGGCCGATGCGGCCAAGACGGTTGAAGCTTTCCGCAAGGCGAACCCCGATACGGATGTTCAGATTTTCCGTTCGGGAACGAGCGAACTCCTCACCAAGCTTGCCGCCGAGTTTTCGGCTGGTGCGCCACAGCCTGACGTTCTGCTGATCGCTGATGCGGTGACAATGGAAGGTCTCAAGAAGGACAAGCGTCTGCTACCTTACACGGACGCCAAAGTCGATGGTTTTGCTGCGGACAGCTATGACGCCGACAAGACCTATTTCGGCTCCAAGCTGATCACCACTGGGATTGCTTATAACACGGGTGCGGCTGAGAAGCCGGAGCATTGGTCCGATCTTACCAAGGCCGAGTATAAGGGTCAGGTTGTGATGCCGAACCCGCTTTATTCGGGTGCTGCGGCCTATCTCTTAAGCGGTTTCGCGCTCAACAAGGATCTTGGCTGGGATTATTTCAAGAACCTCAAGACCAATGAACTGGCCAGTGTCAAGGGCAATGGCGCCGTGCTGAAGTCGGTTGCGAGCGGTGAAAAGCCATATGGCATTCTGGTTGACTTCATGGCGCTCAATGCAAAGGCCAAGGGTTCGCCGATCGAATTCGTATTCCCGTCGGAAGGTGTGCCTGCCGTGACTGAACCGGTTGCGATCATGGCGACCGCCAAGAACGTGGATGGCGCCAAGAAGTTCGTTGATTTTATCCTGTCGGATGATGGCCAGAAGCTGGCACTTGAGCAGGGCTATCTGCCTGCCAAGGAAGGTGTCGGTCGCCCTGCATGGTTGCCGGAAGGCACCAAGATCAATATCATGTCTATCGACACCCAGAAGGTTCTCGATCAGACGGATGGCGACAAGAAGCAGTTTTCCGAGCTGTTTGGCGGATAAAACGAAATGCGCATGTTTCGAGATATTCAGGGCCGTGATGCGGCCCTGATTGTTGGTGTAACGCTGATTGTTGCGGTGCTGTCGCTTCTGCCCATTATGCGTCTGCTCGTTGAGCTTGTTGCGCCGCAAGGGCAGTTTTCGACATCCGTTCTTTCTGAAACACTCAGCCACCGTTCGACATGGGTTGCCACATGGCATTCCCTTCAAATCGGTATTGGCGGCACGCTGCTGGCGTTGGTGTTTGGCATTGTGGCGGCGTTGCTCGTCGGCCTTACGGATATGCGCGGGCGCAATGTCTTTGTGCTTTTTTACGTTACTCCGCTGCTGATTGCCCCGCAGGTAACAGCGCTGGCCTGGCTCCAGCTTTTCGGGCCTTCAAGCCAGTTCCTCAAGATAATCGGCATGGCGCCGCCGCTGGGAAGCCGTAATCCGCTTTATTCCGTATGGGGCATTATTTTTCTGCTCGGTGTGCAATATGGACCGCTGGTCTTTCTGATTGTGCGGGCGGGTTTGCGCAAACTCCCGCGCGAGCTGGTCGAAGCAGGTCTGAGTGCCGGTGGAAGCAAATGGACCGTTCTGCGCACCATTATCCTGCCGCTGATGACGCCATCAATTATCGGTGCCGCGGCGCTTGCTTTCGTGTCGTGTGTCGGCAATTTCGGCATCCCGGCTTTCCTGGGAATTCCATCGAATTATCTCGTTTTGCCAACGCTGATTTATCAGCGTCTTGCTGGCGGAGGGCCGGCTGTTCTCTCCAGTGTTGCAGTGCTTTCAGTGCTGATTGGTCTGATCGCCATGGCTGGCATTGCCGCACAGGATTATGCCTCGCGCCGTCGTGATTTCCGCATTGTTTCGACGTCGCTCCCCGCAGCACCTTTTTCGCTTGGCGTATGGCGCCTTTGGGCGGAGCTGGCGGCATGGCTGTTGATTGTGATCGTGCTGTTTCTGCCGTTGATTGGCTTAACACTTTCAGCACTGGTTCCGGCCTATGGCGTACCGCTTAGTTTTGCGACGGCCACGCTTGAAAATTTCCGCTTTGTCATACTTGAACACAGCGGCTCAGCCCGCGCGTTTGGCAACAGTATTCTTTTGTCGGTGGTGACGGCGGGTTTTGCCGTGCTGATTGCGGTTCCGCTTGCTTATATGTTGGCATGGCGCAAACGGCGCTGGACGCCGATCCTTAATTTTGCAGCCGAGATGCCCTATGCGTTGCCGGGCGTCGTGCTGGCGATTGCTTGCCTGCTCCTGTTTCTGAAACCGCTTCCGGTGGTTGGTGTCAGCCTCTACAATACGCTCTGGATCATCCTGTTTGCTTATCTCGCACGCTTCTTCGTGCTGGCGCTGCGGCCAACGGTTGCTGGTCTGCATCAGATTGATCGTGCGCTGGAAGAAGCCGCGCGAATTGCAGGCGCTGGCCTTTTCTATCGGCTCAGGACCATTATATTTCCTCTGGTCGCACCAGCGACGCTTGCAGGCGGGGTGCTCATTTTCATGACCGCATTCTGTGAGTTGACGGTGTCGGCGCTTCTCTGGGTGTCGGGATCGGAAACGCTGGGTGTGGTGATGTTTTCTTTTGAACAGGCGGGCGATTCCGCCTATGCGGCTGCCATATCCATTCTGGCCGTTGCGGTGACATTCATGCTGATGCTTGCAACAAATCTGTTTGCGCGGCGTCTTCCAAACGGGGTGCTGCCATGGCGCGACTGAAAATTGCTTCTGTTTCCAAAGTCTTCAACGAGTTTCAGGCCCTGTCTGAAGTGTCGCTTGATGTCAAGGACGGCGAATTTGTTGCCATTCTCGGACCATCCGGCTGCGGCAAGACCACGCTTCTGCGGATGATTGCAGGTTTTGAAGATGTTGACGGCGGCGAAATCCACATTGGTGAAAGCCGCGTTTCCCATGTTGATGGCAGCGTGCCACCGGAAAAGCGGCAGGTCGGTATCGTCTTCCAGAATTATGCGCTCTGGCCGCATATGACGGTTGCCGAGAATGTCGGCTATAGCCTTAAAGTCGCGAAAGTGCCTAAGGCAGAACGTGAGCGTCGCATCACGGAAGCTTTGGCTCTGGTCGATCTGGATGGTTTCGGCGACCGCCGTCCGGCCAATCTTTCGGGTGGTCAGCGGCAGCGCGTGGCTTTGGCCCGTTGTCTGGTAGCAGCGCCGTCACTGGTGTTGTTTGATGAACCACTCGCCAATCTCGATGTGCATTTGCGTGCTTCGATGGAAGATGAGTTTGCAGCTTTTCACAAGCGCACCGGCACGACGATTATCTACATCACCCATGATCAGGCCGAGGCCATGGCGCTTGCGGACCGGATTGCGGTGCTTGATCACGGCAAGCTTCAGCAGTTCGATACGCCGCGCAAGCTTTACGAGGAACCGGCCAGCGAAATGGTCGCGTCCTTCATCGCGCATGGCATGGTTCTGCCTGCGGAGGTGGTGTCCTTTGCGCAAGCGGGACATTGCGAGGCGCTGGTGCTGGGAAGCCGTGCAGAGGTGCGTTGTTCCGGCATCGAAATGCCGCGAGCTAATGCGAAACTCTGCGTTCGTGCAGAAGATCTGGCATTGACTGAGGTCGGTGGCATTCGGGTGCGTGTCAAACGTTCCGTCTATCGCGGTGGCGGCTCACGCATTGAGGCGCATCCGCTCACCAAGCCGGATATTCATCTGCATTTTGAAGTGCGCGATCCGATACGGCTGGAAGAAGGCGATGAAGTTCGCATCGCCATTCGCGGTGGCTGGATTATTCCCACCGATGAAATGCCGGTGAGAAAAGTCTCAACCGGCTTTCCAATCGGCAACAAGATTTAGCTTATTTCTTCTTCATCGCTTCCAGAAGGGCTGCACCGAAACCGCCGGTTGATGGCTGTTCCTGTTTGCGCGGGGTGAAGTTTTGCTTGGGTGCAGGTTTTGTGTCGCGCTGTGCATTCTTGCGCGGGGCGGGAGCTTCGCCACCGTCCTTGCGCATCGTGAGGCCGATGCGTTTGCGTGGCACATCCACTTCCGTCACGCGCACCTTCACCACATCGCCAGCCTTGACCACTTCATGCGGGTCTTTGACGAAGCGGTCGGCGAGTTGTGAAACATGGACAAGTCCGTCCTGATGCACACCGATATCGACGAAGGCACCAAAGGCCGCAACGTTTGTGACGGTGCCTTCGAGCATCATGCCGGGTTTCAGGTCCTTGATATCATCAATGCCGTCGGCGAAGGTCGCGGTCTTGAATTCAGGCCGCGGATCGCGGCCCGGCTTGTCAAGCTCGGCAATGATGTCGCGCACAGTTGGCAGACCAAAACGCTCATCGACAAAGACACGCGGGTCGAGCGCTTTGAGCGCCGCACTGTCGCCCATGAGGCTGCGCACATCGCGACCGCAGGAGGCAACGATTTTCTTGGCAACGCCATAGGCTTCCGGGTGAACGGAGGAGGCGTCAAGCGGCTCGGTGCCGTTCGCAATACGCAGGAAGCCTGCGCATTGTTCAAAAGCGCGATTGCCGAGGCGGGCGACTTTCAGAAGTTCCTTGCGGTTCTTGAAGGCACCTGTTGCATCGCGATGCGCAACAATTGCTTCGGCGAGAGACTTTCCCAGACCGGATACGCGTGCCAGCAGCGAGGCAGAAGCTGTGTTGAGATCAACACCAACCGCATTCACCGCATCTTCAACCACGGCATCGAGCGAACGCGCCAGACGCGATTGATCGACATCATGCTGATACTGGCCAACGCCGATGGATTTAGGCTCGATCTTGACGAGTTCTGCCAGCGGGTCCTGCAAGCGGCGGGCGATGGAGACGGCACCGCGCAGCGATACGTCGAGCTGCGGGAATTCGTTCGCTGCTGCTTCTGACGCCGAATAGACCGATGCGCCTGCTTCTGACACGATGACTTTAAGCGGCTTTGGCGCTGGCAGGTCGTTGAGCATATCCACGACAAGCCGTTCGGTCTCACGGCTGCCTGTGCCGTTGCCAATCGCAATCAGCTCGATGTTATGTTTACGGATCAGGCTTGCAAGCTCGGCCTGGGTGCCACGCACATCGTTCTTTGGCGGAAACGGATAGACCGTTGTTGTGTCGAGCAGTTTGCCAGTGCCGTCAACGATTGCGACTTTGACGCCCGTGCGGATGCCCGGATCAAGCCCCATGGTGGCGCGAGAACCGGCAGGCGCTGCGAGCAACAGGTCTTTGAGGTTGCGGGCGAAGACGTTGATTGCTTCTTCCTCGGCGCGTTCACGCAATTCGCGCATGAGGTCGAGTGAAAGGGACAGCGAGAGTTTGACGCGCCATGCCCAGCCGGCGACTTCCATCAGCCAGCGATCACCGGGGAGCGTTGCACCGATATTATAGGCGGCGGCAATTTTGCGTTCGACCGGTTTGACAGGCGAAGTGTCGTCGGCGTCGATTTCAATATCGAGCGACAGAAAATCCTCGTTGCGTCCGCGCAACATGGCCAGAGCGCGATGGCCTGCAACATTGGCCCAGCGTTCGGAATGATCGAAATAATCCGAGAATTTTGCGCCAGCTTCCTGTTTGCCATCGACAACGCGGGAGCGCAGCACAGCGCGCTCTTTAAGATAGTTGCGCAGATTGCCGATCAGTTCGGCATTTTCAGCAAAGCCTTCGGCGATGATGTCGCGTGCGCCATCAAGAGCGGCCTTCACGTCGGCAACGTCTCCGGTGACATATTGCGCAGCAATTTCTATGGGAACTAGCCTGCGGTCGGTGAGAATCGCTTCTGCAAGCGGTCCAAGACCGCGTTCGCGGGCGATCTCCGCTTTGGTGCGGCGCTTGGGCTTATAGGGAAGATAAAGGTCTTCAAGCTCGGCCTTGGTCTGGACACCTGCGATTTTCAGTTCCAGTTCCGGTGTGAGCTTGTTCTGGCCGCGGATCGATTCGAGAATGGAGCTTCGGCGTGCTTCGAGTTCGCGCAAGTAGGCGAGGCGCTCTGAAAGCTGGCGCAGTTGCGTGTCATCAAGGCCGCCGGTGACTTCCTTGCGATAACGGGCGACGAATGGCACGGTTGAGCCTTCGTCCAGCAAACCAATGGCGGCGATTGCCTGTTCGGGCTTTGCATTGATCTCGAGCGCTATAATCCCGGCAATGCGCTTAATATCGTTGGCCATATTCATTCCAATCTCAAATCTTTACGGCGAACATAGTCGTATGCGCGTTTGACGCAATCAAGGCCGTGACGGTGGTCCACAGGAAAGCTGCGATTATTGCCATTCACGCGTATGTGAAGATCTCACCCCTTTTTAAATCGGATTTACGCGATACATATATCGTTAAATGGCGATATGAACGAAGATCAGCGAGGTGACCATGATGTCGGACATTCAATCTGTAGCACAGTCTCATTCATTGGCTATGCCGTTGGACGAGATACTCAAGGCACTTGGCCATCCCGTTCGTCTCGACATTTTGAGCTGGCTCAAGCAACCGGAGAAGCATTTCTCCGCACAGCACATGCCCCTGGAGATGGGTGTGTGCGCCGGTCAGTTCGAGCGGTGTGGCCTTTCCCAGTCCACCGTTTCTGCGCATTTGTCCGTGCTGACGAAAGCGGGGCTGATTACGCCCCACCGCGTTGGCCAATGGACCTTCTATAAGCGCGATGAGGAGGCGATTGCCGCCTTGCTCAAATCGCTATCCGATCTTTAGCCCAATCTTTCCCATTTGCCCAATCTTTCCCATTTGAAGGAATGCATCTATGGCCACATTGTTCGATCCAGTCACAATCGGCGATCTCAAGCTTGCCAATCGTATCGTTATGGCACCGCTGACGCGCAATCGCTCGCCGCGTGCTGTGCCAAACGACCTCAACGTCACCTATTATGAACAGCGCGCAAGTGCCGGTCTCATCATCACCGAGGCGACGCCGATCAGCCATCAGGGGCAGGGCTATGCCGATGTGCCGGGCCTTTACTCAGACGAGCAGCTTGCAGGCTGGAAGCGCGTGACCGATGCGGTTCACAGTGCAGGCGGTAAGATTGTTGTGCAGATGTGGCATGTGGGGCGTATTTCGCACAACAGCCTGCAGCCGAATGGCGGCAAGCCGGTGGCGCCTTCAGCCATTACCGCGAAGTCTAAGACCTATCTCGTGCATCCAGACGGCACCGGCGAATTTGCGCCAACGTCTGAGCCGCGTGCGCTTGAAAAGAGCGAGATTCCGGAAATCGTTGCCACCTATGCCAAGGCTGCAAAGGATGCTGTCGAAGTGGCTGGTTTTGACGGCGTCGAAATTCACGCGGCAAACGGCTATCTGATTGATCAGTTCCTGCGTTCAGGCAGCAATCACCGCACCGATGAATATGGCGGCTCCATCGAAAACCGCGCGCGCTTCCTGTTTGAAGTGGTGGATGCAATTACCAAGTCGGTTGCGCCGGGCAAGGTGGGTATTCGTCTGTCGCCGGTCACGCCTGCCAATGACGCATCGGATCCCGATCCGCAGCCGCTGTTTGATTATGTGCTCGAAAAGCTTGCCGCTTATGGTCTTGCCTATATTCACATCATCGAAGGTGCGACCGGCGGTCCACGCGATTTTCAGCAGGGTCCGCAGCCATTCGATTATGCGCGTCTCAAGCAGGTGTATCGCGATGCGGGTGGTAAGGCTGCCTGGATGGTCAATAATGGCTATGATCGCGCGCTGACGGAACAGGAGATCGAAAGCGGCCGTGCCGATGTGGTTGCTTTTGGTAAGCCGTTCATCTCCAACCCTGATCTGGTTCGCCGTTTTAAGGAAAATGCCCCGCTCAATGAGCTGGATCAGCAGCATATGTATGGCGGCGGTGCCAAGGGTTACACGGATTATCCGGTCCTCGCCTGATAGAAGTGAAAAAAGCCGGAGTATCCTCCGGCTTTTTTATTAAAGACGTGCGCGCGTCGAGCGTGGGGTGGCAAGCAGCAGATTGGTTTCGCTGGCCTTGATCCCAGGCACCAGCCGGATGCGGCGCAGCACGGCATCGAAGTCCGTCAGTGTTGCGGCACCCAATTCCACCACCAGATCAAAACGACCATTGGTGGTGTGAATGGCTGAAATTTCCGAGAAGCCGCCAAGCGCCTTGACCACGCGGTCGGCGACATGGCCTTCGATTTCGATCATCATGATACCGCGCACCGGCAGATCAACCGCATCAGAGCGCAGGATCACCGTATAGCCGATGATGTCGCCAGACTGTTCCAGACGTTCCATGCGCGAGCGAACCGTTGCACGCGAAACGCCAAGATCAATTGCTACATCCGAAATGCTGCGTCGGCCATTGTGACGTAAAAGCGTGATGAGCTTTTCATCCAGATCGTCCATGTTTTCTCCATTTTGAAAAGCCAATCCGACATTCTGATAAACCAAACCATTAAAATTGCCAATCCGGTTGCTTCACTTCGCCAAGCGTAAATGCTCAATCTAAGACGATATTTTTTGCAGGAGTAGCACTTTATGCATTGCAAGATTTTGGGATTGCCGGTTCAGGAAGGCACAGGTCGTTTGGGCTGCAATATGGGCCCGGACGGTTATCGCGCCGCTGGCATTGCCGATGCAATTCGCGAGTTGGGCCACGCGTTTACCGATCTCGGCAATCTGGCCCCGGCAGCGCTGCGCCCACTGACGCACCCCAATCCTGCGATCAAGGCCTTGCCGCAGGCTGTTGCCTGGATTGAAGCCATCAGCGAAGCAGCCTACCGCGAGAGCGAAGAAGGTTTCCCGATTTTTCTCGGCGGCGATCATCTGCTTGCAGCAGGCACTGTTCCCGGCATCGCGCGCCGCGCAGCAGAAAAGGGGCGCAAGCAATTTGTGCTGTGGCTTGATGCCCATACGGATTTCCACACGCTGGAAACAACGGACAGCGGCAATCTGCATGGCACGCCGGTCGCCTATTACACGGGACAGAAGGGGTTTGAAGGCTACTTCCCGGCATTGGCGGCCCCGATTGATCCGGCCAATGTCTGCATGATGGGTATTCGCAGCGTCGATCCGGCAGAGCGCGCTGCGATCAGACAGACCGAAGTTGCCGTTTATGACATGCGCCTTATCGATGAGCATGGTGTGGCAGCGCTGCTGCGCCGTTTCCTTGAACGCGTGAAAGACGAAAATGGCCTTCTGCATGTGAGCCTTGATGTCGATTTCCTTGAGCCGTCGATTGCGCCAGCCGTCGGCACCACGGTTCCGGGCGGTGCGACCTTCCGTGAAGCGCATCTCATCATGGAAATGCTGCATGACAGCGCGTTGGTGACAAGTCTCGATCTGGTGGAGCTGAACCCGTTTCTCGATGAACGCGGGCGCACCGCAACCGTGATGGTTGATCTGATGGCGAGCCTGTTGGGCCGCAGCGTCATGGATCGCCCAACCATCAATTATTGATTTCAGAAAACGCATTCCTTGCTGGCGAGATCAAACGGTTCGCCGCTGAATGTTAAGGAGTAAGAATGACCCAATCGAACCTCAATATCGTGCCTTTTGTCAGTGTCGATCACATGATGAAGCTGGTGCTTTCCGTCGGTGTTGAAACCTTCCTCAAGGAACTCGCCGATTATGTGGAAGAAGATTTCCGCCGCTGGGAAAGTTTTGACAAGACGCCACGCGTGGCTTCGCATTCCGATGAAGGCGTGATCGAACTGATGCCAACAAGCGATGGAACGCTTTACGGCTTTAAATATGTGAACGGTCATCCGAAGAATACGCGTGATGGTTTGCAGACGGTCACGGCCTTCGGCGTTCTCTCAGATGTTTGCAGCGGTTATCCGATGCTGTTGACCGAAATGACCATTCTCACAGCACTGCGCACGGCTGCAACCTCGGCCGTTGCGGCCAAACATCTTGCGCCAAAGAATGCACGCACGATGGCAATCATCGGCAATGGCGCGCAGAGCGAATTTCAGGCGCTGGCGTTCAAGGCAATTCTCGGCATCGACAAGCTGCGTCTTTACGATATTGATCGCACGGCTTCGGAGAAATGCGCACGCAATCTCGAAGGCGCAGGCTTTGAGATTGTGATCTGCAAAGATGTTGAAGAAGTAGTCGAGGGTGCGGACATCATCACGACGGTCACTGCCGATAAGCTTAATGCCACGATCCTGACCGACAACATGGTTGGCGCGGGTGTGCACATCAACGCAGTTGGTGGCGACTGCCCCGGCAAGACTGAACTGCATGGCGATATTCTGCGCCGTTCGGACATCTTTGTCGAATATCCGCCGCAGACCCGCATCGAAGGTGAAATCCAGCAGCTTCCCGAAGATTACCCTGTCAATGAATTGTGGGAAGTGATCACCGGCAAGACCGAAGGCCGCAAGGATGCGCGTCAGATCACGTTGTTTGACTCGGTCGGTTTTGCAACGGAAGATTTTTCAGCACTGCGCTACGTTCGTGACAAGCTGAAGGATACGGGTTTCTATGAGCAGCTCGATCTTCTCGCTGATCCTGATGAGCCTCGCGATCTTTACGGCATGTTGCTGCGACACAAGCAGCAGCTTCAAGTGGAGAAGACCAAGCCTGCCGCATAAAAATGAAACGCCTGCCACTCAATGAGAGGCGGGCGTTTTTATAATGGTTTACGCGCGTGACGCGGGGCAGAGAATTTCCCGCTATGGGTTGCTATCGCCATTTCGAAACTATCGGCGATACGCCGTGCGCGATCGATGAAAATCACGGCGCCTTCGGGTGGGAAAATCTCGTGTACCGTTTGTTCGAACAGTTGCAGCCAGCGGTCGAAATGATCGCCTTTCAAGCCAAGCCGCAGATGCGGCGGCATGGGGCGTCCGCTGTAACTGCCGGTTTTTAGAATCACCGACGACCAGAATTCAGCTATTTGTTCGAGATGATGGTCCCAGTCATCGACTTCTTGTTTGAAGATCGGGCCAATGACGTCGTCCTCGCGAGCACGTCCATAAAATGTATCCACCAGTTGCTTGATGGACGCCTTGTCGATGGATGGATGAGGCTGATTGATGAGAGAAGTCATATGCTGCTGGCTGCCTGAAGCTAATTCTGAGTCATGCGCCTAACGCTGGTTCTTATTCTTCCACTCGTGGCGAAGAACCAGATAGACGAGGGCGATGAAGGCAACCACCGCGAAAATGCTGGATGTATACAGCATCACGATTGCATCGCCGATGCGTTCATTTGCCATCATCCAGCTTGCGAGGGACAAGCCACATGCAAGGCCGAAAATCCATGTGATGAATAGGATCAGTGATTTCATTTCGGCTCCGCTAAGTTGCTTTGGCTGTGAATTGAAGCTTCGCAGATTCGAGGGGCTATTTATAGTGACATGAGATTCTGTACGATGTTGAGAACATAAACAGCGGCCTGCGCAAGGGCGGCAATAGCGGCGGCGGTCGCTGCCGCTTTGTTATACTGCGTTGCTTTCACCCAGCCTTTATGATGCGAATCGAGATTCGTTGCGACCTCATTGACCCATTCTTCAGATACTGTCCCATCGGGCTTTCGCAGCTTTCTCGATGGTTTAATAGCGGGAACGTCAACACCTGCTGACCGCATCCAGAGGATGCCAGCGGCCACGCCAGTTACAACTGAAATCAAATGAAGAGCGAGGAAAATAAAGTTCAGATAAATCATACCACCAACTCACGCTTTTGGCTGATGGTTATCGTAGTTTGACTGATTTGTTGAGATGAAAGTTTGCCCGAGGCGACAATATCCGCAGAAAATGGTTGGTAGCGGAGGACGGATTCGAACCGCCGACACAAGGATTATGATTCCTCTGCTCTAACCTACTGAGCTACTCCGCCACACATTGCAGTAAAACAGTTTTCTGCGCCGTCTCCAGCGTTTCCTGAACTGTGTTCATGCAAGGAATGGCGGCGGTATATGTGGGGAATGAAACCCTGTCAAGCATTCTTCGCATAGGTTTCGTCTTGTTTTCCACGTTTTGCGTAGATAAGTAACTACCGGAAAGCAAAGGCTTAAGTTTATGGCACCTCGTATTGCGGTTTTGGGTTGTGGCTATTGGGGCGGCAACCATATTCGTACCTTGAAGAGCCTTGGGGTCCTTCAGGGTGTTTCTGACGCCAATCCACAGAATGCGGAACGATTCGCTTCCGAGTTCGGTGTTCCCAACATTCCGGTCGATGAACTCTTCACGCGTCCCGATATTGATGGCATCGTTTTGGCGCTGCCTGCGCAGTTTCATGCGCAATATGCGATTAAAGCAGTGACGAACGGCAAAGACGTTCTGGTTGAAAAGCCGATCGCTCTGGAAGTTGCTGATGCGGAAGCCGAAGTTGCGGCTGCACGCGAAAATGGTCGCGTGTTCATGGTCGGGCATATTCTGCGCTTCCATCCGGCGTTTGAAAAGCTGCTCGACATGGTGAAGAGTGGCGAGATCGGCGATGTTCGCTATGTGCATTCGCACCGCGTTGGCTTTGGCAAGTTCCACGACAAGTTCGATGCGCTGTGGGATCTCGCGCCGCACGACCTTTCGATGATCCTCGCCATCACCGGTGAAGAGCCGTCGGCTGTTCGCGGTGAAGGCACGGCGATCATCGATAAGATCAGCGATTTTGCGCATGTGCATCTCGAATTCCCGAGCGGGATTCGCGGGCATCTTTTCGCTTCCCGAATGAACGCCTATCGCGAACGTCGCCTGAGTGTTACGGGAACCAAGGGTATGCTGGTCTTTGACGATGCCGAACCCTGGGATCGCAAGCTTGCATTATACAAGCATGAAGTATGGCGCGAGAACGATCAGTGGGCTTTCAAATCGGTCGATCCGGTCTATATCCCGGTCGAAGAAGGCATGCCGCTGACACGCGAATTGCAGCATTTTCTGCATTGCATCGAAACGCGCGAAAATCCGCGCACCGATGGGCAGGAAGCAATCAACGTCTTGCGTATTCTGACCGAAGGATCGGTCAATCATTCCTGATAACGCGCTTTTGACAAAAAATTTCTGTCAAGCGGTGTTACGGACGTAGCAAAACTTTGAACGCTCCACCCATGGCAGGGCGGGGCGTGAAGGACTAAGAGAATTGTCGTGGATTCGCTGAGCATTCTCAGTAAACCAGATAAATTGGAGCCAACATGCAGTTCATTGATCTTGGGGCGCAACGCGCGCGTATCGAAGACCGTCTTAATGCCGCCGTTTCCAAGGTTGTTGCAGAAGGCCGTTACATTCTCGGCCCTGAAGTGGCGGAGTTTGAAAAGAAGCTCGGTGAATATTTGGGCGTGGAACATGTGATCGCCTGCGCCAATGGTACCGATGCGCTTCAGATGCCTTTGATGGCGCGCGGCATCGGTCCGGGTCATGCGGTTTTTGTTCCGTCGTTCACGTTTGCTGCAACGGCTGAAGTTGTCGCCCTTGTTGGCGCAGAGCCGGTTTTCGTTGATGTCGATGCCGACAGCTACAATATGAATGTCGAGCAGCTTGAAGCTGCGATTGAAGCCGTTCGTAAAGAAGGTCGCCTTGAGCCAAAGGCAATCATTCCCGTTGATCTGTTTGGTCTTGCGGCTGATTACAACCGCATTACTGTCATTGCTGAGCGCGAAGGCCTCTTCGTGATTGAAGATGCGGCGCAGTCGATTGGCGGCAAGCGCGACAATGTCATGTGTGGTGCTTTCGGCCATGTCGGTGCGACGAGCTTCTATCCTGCCAAGCCGCTCGGCTGCTATGGCGATGGCGGTGCAATGTTCACCAATGATGCTGAACTGGCCGATACGCTGCGCTCTGTGCTGTTCCATGGCAAGGGCGAAACACAGTATGACAATGTTCGCATTGGCATCAATTCGCGTCTCGATACGATTCAGGCCGCTATTCTTCTGGAAAAGATGACGATCCTTGAAGATGAAATGGAAGCGCGTGATCGCATTGCCAAGCGCTACAATGAACGGCTCAAGGATGTGGTCAAGGTTCCGGCTTTGCCTGCCGGCAATCGTTCGGCCTGGGCACAGTATTCGATTGAAAGTGAAAACCGCGATGGTCTGAAGGCGCATCTTCAGGCAGCGGGCATTCCGTCGGTCATCTATTATGTGAAGCCGCTGCATCTGCAGACGGCGTATAAGCATTATCCGGTCGCACCGGGCGGTTTACCGGTTTCGGAGGCGCTGCCTGCGCGCATTTTGAGCCTGCCGATGCATCCTTATCTTTCGGAAGAAGATCAGGACAAGATCATCGGCGCGATCCGTGGTTTCCACGGCAAATAAGCCTGATTCATCTGTGATCAGAGAAAGCCCGGCGAAAGCCGGGTTTTTTTATTTTTGACGTTTAGCAATGCGCGATGCAACGAAGCGGGCGATTGCCGGGCCTGCAAGCAGTACGATGAAAAAGCGGCTGGTTTGCATGGCGATGATGAAAGGCAGATCGACATGGCTTGACGCTGCAATAATGGCCACTGTATCGGCCCCGCCGGGGCTGGTGGCGAGATAGGCTGTGAGGGGATCAAGGCCGAGTGCATGGCCGAGGACCATGCCAAACAATCCGCAGACTGCGATCAGAATGAGTGTTGAGGCGAGGGCTGCCGGAAAAGCGCGTGCTGCGTGTGCGATGATTTGGCGGGTAAAGCCAAGGCCTATTCGCCAGCCAATAAAAATATAGCTCCCTGCCAGCAACCATGGCGGCAGGTCGATGGTCATCAGGCCAATATCCTGTAACAATGCGCCAAGCGCTAATGGTACGAGCATTGCGCCGGTTGGAATGCGTGATATTTTGCCGAGATAAGCCCCGCAGACGATCAATGCGAGGGTTGGGCCGAGCGTATGCCAGTTGATCGCTGGAAACCAGTCTACGGCCGCTGGAGCAACTGTTTGGACATCGGCGGTAAACATCACCACAAGCGAAGCGGTTGTTGCCACCAGCACCACGCGCAAATATTGCATGAAGGCGATGAGCCGTGCGTCTGATCCGAAGGATTCGGCCATGAGCACGATTGCAGTTGCAGCCCCCGGTGAAACACCCCAGACGGCGGTTGTTCCGGGCAAAACGCGAAAGCGAGCCAGAAGATAGCCGATTGTGGTGCTGGCGAGCAGTGTGAAGCCTGTCGAAAACAGGATGATCGGCAGGTGTTGTCCCATGTTGCTGAAGAATTCAGCCGTCATGGCACGCGCGATCAACAGGCCGACAATAGCCTGCGACAGCAGCGAGAAATGCTTGTGAACCTTGATCGCACTTTCGCGCGAAGCAAGTGCAATCGCGCCCAGCATCGCGCCGAGAAGAAAGGCAGCCGGTAGCCCTAATCGTTCACCGATATAGATGAAAATGGCAGACGCGAGCAGCAGCAAACCCCATTGGGCTGGCTTTGGCGTATTGCTGAACGTGAACGTATTGCGGGCCTTTTCTTGCCCGGGAGGGACGGGTTTCTGCATGGCGCTTCTTCCCTACAACCAGGGCGGGGGCGAATGCAAACGGGATTTTTCCAAGATGGTGCAGGCCGCAAGAATAAATTCTCGCGGCCTGTCTTGTTAGAGGATGGTGCCGAATTCCATGCTGACAGGTTCGATCAGCGACAGAAATGCATCGCAGTCGGCATTGCCTTGCCAGCTTGCGCAAATCTCGGTGGCGGTGTTCTGATTATTGGCGAAGGCCAGATCGGCAAATGTGCCATCTGCGAGCTTCACCAGATGCTGTGCTAGCCAGCCCGGCTGCTGCGAGAGGTGGTTGCTCACCATTGCGGTATAGGCAGCGCGCATGGTTTGTTCATCCACGCCAGCTTTCAATCGGAAGCGCCCGAGTTCGATGCCGTTGCCTGATGTTACCGGCTGCTGAGGCTGTGTCTGCGCTTCGTAATGGCCTATCGATACCATTTCTTTTAGCGTTTCTCTGAAAGCGGCAAATTCGGGGGCTGTGCCAACGCGCTTTGCTGCCGCAAGCGCATTATCCAGCGTGGACCAGGAAACGAGGTCGACACGATCCTGCGCATCGGTTGCGCCACTAAATGGCACCCAAGAGATGAAACCGGGAAGGGCGCTGATATGTTCACGTGCCTTTTCGCGCTCTTTGTCGGCGCGGGCTATGTCGTTGACCTTGTATGTGACAATTTCGAAGTATGGCGTGTTCATGAAAAACTCCTGTGTTTGATATGATGCAGATACACGGAGTCCCTGACAGTTTTTGTCAGGGGTGTGCTATAAGCTTGGCGCATGAAAACATTGCGGCTTTTTTCTTTGCTTGATCGGCTTCGCTGTGCATCTGGCCCCGTTTCTGCGGAGGCACTTGCGCAGATGATGGAGGTTTCTCCCCGGACGATTTATCGCGATATGGCGACGTTGCAGGCCATGGGGGCACCGGTCAGGGGTGAGTCCGGTTTGGGCTATCAGCTGGAGAAAGGCTATTTTCTGCCGCCGCTGCATTTTGATGCAGATGAGCTGGAAGCCATTATGCTCGGTGTGAGGCTTGTTATGGCCAGAGGTGATGGCGATCTTGGTGTTGCAGCGCAGCGTGTTTCGGGAAAAATAAGTTCAACCATGCAGGCCGGGGCAGGGGATCGTTACAAGAACCTGCCGTTGAGGGCTGTTTCGAAAATGACTGAGGAAAACAGCAAGGCGAACCTGCATCTTTCATTTTTGCGGCGTGCGGTTCGTGATCGTGTGGTTGTGACACTCCATTACCTGGACTTGCGCGAAAAGGTGAGTGAACGAACGATCAAGCCGGTTGGCTTGACGATGTTTGATGCGGTCTGGCTGCTGACGGCATGGTGTGAAAGCCGCAATGATTTCCGAAATTTCCGTCTCGACCGGATTATCAGTGTTGAAACCACCGGGCAGGTCTTTCGGCACCAGAAAGGACAGCGCTTTGAGGATTATCTGCTGACGTTGTGATGCAGCAAATACGAAAGGCACGGCTTCCCCTCAGAAGCCGTGCCTTTTAAATTTATTTCTTCAGGATTAGCCGATCATCGCGCGACGCTGGTTGATCGGGCGCTCCATAACGTCCCGTGGGGCCTTGATGCCATCGCGCTCTTCCAGCGCTTCGGCTTTGGCGAGGTCCGCTTCTGCAACCACCAGTTCAGCTTCCGCAGCTTCTTTCTGCTGCATCAGGTCTCGAATAGAACCAAACAGGTTGTCGCGGCGCTGACGCGCTGCCTTTGCGAAAGTCGGATAAGCAAAATGATTGATGTCAGTGATGCCTGCCTTCTTCTCTTCCGATAGAATCTGGGCATCGAGTTCTCCTGCCATCCGCTCGAACTCACCCATCATCAGATCAAGTTGGCCCAGTTGACGGCGCTTTTCCTTCACCTGGAACAATTTCAGCCTGACGAGGCTTTCACGTGGCTTCATACGCAATACTCCTTGAACACCAACCAGCTCTCTTAATGTTGGGGCGTTCCCCCCGACTTTATTAACAGGCATATGAGGGAGCCGTTTTCCCGTAATATGCCATCTAAACCATTGCAAAGCCTTGCTTTTCAGGGCGTAAGCTCTGCTGCCAATCATAAGAACAGTCTCTTTAAGCGAAACAAAAAGTTAAGATTTCGCCCTTTTGGTAACCATTCCTTTACCGGCAACGTTAATCATACGCGTTAGGAATTAAGGCTCGGTAAATACGGTGTGGTTTTTGAGTAACAGGTGAAAGCGAGAGTCATTTGAATCACTTAAGGGATTTTCTTAATGTGATTCTTGAGTATCGAACGAACAGAAGAATTGCTTATGATTCAGTTGGATATGGTTTTTTTCTAATACAATGAGAATTAGGCTTGCCAACAGGAATCATATTTTGTTAACCATTTGCAGGCACCTTCATGCTAAGGCAACGACAGTTCCGTCAGCTGCCGTGAGGGAAAACTGGTCAGCGGCGGAAAGGGGATAAGATATGCGCGTCCTTTTGATTGAAGACGACAGTGCTATCGCACAAAGCATTGAACTGATGCTTAAGTCCGAGAGCTTCAATGTTTACACCACCGATCTGGGTGAAGAAGGCATCGATCTCGGCAAGCTTTATGATTATGACATCATCTTGCTGGACCTGAACTTGCCGGATATGTCCGGTTATGAAGTTCTGCGTACCTTGCGCCTTTCAAAGGTCAAGACGCCAATCCTTATCCTTTCCGGCATGGCCGGTATTGAGGACAAGGTGCGTGGTCTGGGCTTCGGCGCAGACGACTATATGACGAAGCCGTTCCACAAGGACGAGCTGATCGCCCGTATTCACGCGATTGTTCGTCGTTCCAAGGGCCATGCCCAGTCGGTCATCACCACGGGCGACCTGATTGTTAACCTCGACGCAAAGACCGTCGAAGTTGGTGGTCAGCGCGTTCACCTGACCGGCAAAGAATATCAGATGCTTGAGCTTCTCTCCTTGCGCAAGGGCACCACGCTCACCAAGGAAATGTTCCTTAACCATCTTTATGGCGGTATGGACGAGCCTGAGCTGAAGATCATCGACGTGTTTATCTGCAAGCTGCGCAAGAAGCTTGATGCTGTTTCTGGCAGCCAGAGCTACATTGAAACCGTTTGGGGCCGTGGCTATGTGCTGCGCGAGCCGGATGGCAGCGAGTTGCGTGAAAGCGCATAAGCATTCAACATATGCTTGAAATGAAAAAGGCTCCGCGAAAGTGGAGCCTTTTCTTTCATCCGGTACAAAAAAGCGCAGGTTCTACCCTGCGCTTTTTGCGTCATCAAAGCCGCTTATTCTGCGGCGAAGACGATGTCTTCGGCCGTTGCATGGATGGAGATTGTCATGCCGGCATCTTCCGCGAGCAGAAGCGTGTAATATGGCTGCACCGAATGCGCATCGATTGGCTCTTCCGGTTCTGCACCCGAATGCAGTTCGAGGAATTTTGGCGGCACACGCAGCATCCGGCCTTTGGCTGTGATGACAAAACGGGGATTGGTGTCGCCATTCTCAAGTCGAACGGCCAGCGAGCCGCCACGCGGAATGGCCGCATTGCCGATCAAAAGCAGATTGAGCAGAAGCTTGACCTTGTTTTTCGGCAGCAAAACGCGTGCGCCTTCCCAGGTCAGTTCTGGCTTTTCATTTGCAAAATATTGCATGGCAACGTGCTGTGCATCGCCCGTATCGATTTGTACGCCTGCGGAACCGGCAGCGCCAAAGGCGATGCGGGCAAACTGGAGGCGGGCTGAAGCATTGCGGGCGCTTGATTTGATGAGCGCCATTGCATCTTCATCAGCACCGCCTTCTTCGAGCAGTTCAAGGCCATTGTTGATGGCGCCAACCGGCGAGATGATGTCATGACAGATACGGCTGCACAGAAGCGCACCAAGATCGAGTGCGGACAGGGTAACAGGCAATGGCATGGTTTTTTCTCCAGGCGCGAACCGTCTCTGCTGATCGACCTTTGGTCGAATGTCAGGCGGCAATCAGTTGATGAGCATAAATCCCGACGAATCAACGTCGGAAACCTTGGAATCTGGATACACGTGACACCCGATTGCCGCAAGAAAGCTGTTATTTGCTGCCATTCTAAAGTCTATTTCAGGGCATAAAGATTTAGACAATAAATTCGCGGTTAGAATACGCACGATTCGGCAAAGCGCTCGTAAGAAGCGTAGCCATGCTTTTAACAGGGCGTCAGACAGAGAAGCTGGTAGGCAAAAGGAATGATAAATGGCCATACCGTCCCTGTCGCAGATCAGGCTCCGCAACGCGGCGTATAGTTTAGCGTTTATTGCGGCTTTTCTGATCTCCATCATCGCCGTGCCGCACAATGCGCAGGCACAGAGCAGTAATTCATATACGGCCGAGGAAATTGTACAATCCGGGCACCGCTTTTTTGGGTCCACATCCGGCGGAATCGCCAGTGCTGTCGAAAAGGCATTTCAAAGCTTTGGCTTGCCCAACGGTTATATTCTGGGCGAAGAGGGGTCAGGTGCTTTCATTGGCGGCCTTACCTATGGTGAGGGTACGCTCTATACAAAGAATGCCGGTGATCACCGCACGTTCTGGCAGGGGCCATCGCTCGGCTGGGATTTTGGCGGACAGGGCTCGCGCGTCATGATGCTCGTTTATAATCTTGACGACATCCAGAGTCTCTATGGTCGCTATGCTGGTGTTGCCGGTTCTGCCTATATTATTGCCGGTGTGGGCTTTAACGTGCTCAAGCGTGAGAATATCATGCTGGTTCCGATCCGCACGGGCGTTGGCGCAAGGCTTGGTGTGAATATCGGTTATCTTAAACTCACATCCGCGCCGACCTGGAATCCGTTCTGATTTTCTAAGAGGCGCCGATCTGAAAAATGAGATCGGCGCCTTTCAACTCCTGTTTAAACGCGCATCTTGTCCGAAAACCGTTTCCATCTTTTCGGGATGCGCTTAAATGTGAAAAAGCCGTGATCCAATCTGCGCTCATTTTCATTCTTGGCGTTCTTGTGGCGGTTTTCGTCGTGGTTCTGCTTGGTCCGTCGGTCTGGCGTCGTGCATTTTTTCTTGCACGGCGCCAAATCCATGCTGAGCTTCCGATGACGCTTGCAGAAATCAGAGCCGAGCGTGACGGATTGCGCGCGGAGCATGCGGTTGCCTACAGCAAGCTTGAGCAGAAGTTGCGTCTTGAGCGGGAAAAGTCATCCGAACAGCGCATGACGATTGGCAGGCAATATGACGAACTTAAACGGTATGCCGCGCTCGAAGAGGATCTCGCCAAGCTGAGAGAAACGCTGGCTGAGCGGGATAAGAACATACAGGACATGATCGTAGAACGCGATAATTCTGCGGAAAAGTCAGAAATTATTGAGGCTGAAGTTCAACGTCTGCAAAATCATCTTTCGTCTCTCGAAAATCTGTCCGATACGCTTCGCATCGAACTGGGAGCCAAAGAGGCTGATCAAAGTCGTCTGATGAATGAAATGAGCGAAATGCGTCGGGAACGGAAAGATGCATCTGCGCGCTATAATGAGGTTTCGACGCAATTGACCGCAGCACAAACAGAACTGAAAACTGAAAAGCGCCGTAATGCGGAGTTGCAACAGAAGCTGGACAAGCTGATTTCAGAGTTTTCGGATGCGCAGGAGCGGCTTGAACGCCATATGCGCAGTGGTCCCACACCCGGCGCACAGCCTGTTATGTCGGTAGACATGGTCAAAGAAAACGCGATTCTTCGGGAAGAAATGGCGGCTTTGGCCGCACGGATGGTTGCAGCAACTGCCGAAAAGGAAGGTGAGGACTCACCTATCCCTGCGCTTATCAAAGAAGACAGCTCTGAAAAGAGTGATAAAGCACGGCCCAAGAGCCTTGCATCGCGGATTCGCGAGTTGCGCTAGAGCCTATCGCGCTTAGTCGCCCCCAATATGCTCGCTCTATCTTCTTGTTTTAAGCATGATCCCACGCAAAACGGCTTCGCACTTTTGCTGGAAATGCCTTAAGCGCTGTCATTCCTATTCCTATAATCAGAATTGACCAACGAAAAACCCCGGCCAGTTGACCCAGCCGGGGCTTAATTTGCGTTTCTGCCTTTTCCGAAGAATCGGGCAGACTCTTAGTGTCTGTATTGCTGGATTCGTGTCGTCCTGAGACCGGCGAGACCATGCTCATCGATCGAGGATTGCCAACCCAGAAATTCCTCCACCGTCAATGTGTAACGCTGGCATGCTTCCTCAAGACTGAGAAGCCCACCGCGAACAGCGGCGACAACTTCAGCCTTTCGGCGAATGACCCAGCGCCTTGTATTGGCGGGGGGGAGGTCAGCGATGGTCAGCGGGCTGCCATCGGGACCAATAACATATTTTATACGCGGTCTTGCCAGATCGGTCATTGTACTCTCTACACAACACTCAAGGACCTAATCGAGATTGAGACTAACCGCACAGCTTTAAGAATTACCTAAACTGCTGGTAACTCTCTGGTAACACTTGCAAAAAAAAGCCTTATTTAGAGAGAAAGTTTTAAAAAGGCGCCTTTTCCCGCCCTTTGCCTGAAGGATTCACGCGAAATTGTGACCGCATGGCTGCAAAATGCGCCTTGTTTTTACTGCGACATCTTGGCAAGTACCCCCTATGTGACCTATATAAGGCGCAAATCTGAACTTTGAGAAGCAGGGCCTTTGCCCGGAAGCTGGATTTAATCATGAGCCTGAACAGCCTCGATCTGCCGGGAAAGCCGGAAGACACGCGCGTTGTCGTTGCCATGTCGGGTGGCGTCGATTCCTCTGTTGTGGCCGGTATCCTCAAACGTGAAGGCTATGATGTTGTTGGTGTAACGCTGCAGCTTTACGATCATGGCGCGGCTGTACATCGCGCTGGTTCGTGCTGTGCGGGGCAGGATATCGAAGATGCCCGTCGCGTTTCAGAAAGCCTCGGTATTCCACATTATGTGCTGGATTATGAAGCGCGTTTCCGTGAAGCCGTGATCGATCCATTTGCGAATTCCTATGTGAGCGGTGAGACACCGATTCCTTGCGTTTCCTGCAATCAGACTGTCAAATTCGCCGATCTGTTGCAGACGGCACGCGAACTGGGGGCAGATGCACTGGCAACCGGGCATTATATCCGTAGCCGTATCAATGGCGATCACCGTGCGATGTTCCGCCCGGTCGATACGGACCGCGATCAGAGCTATTTCCTGTTTGCGACCACGCAGGAGCAGATTGATTATCTGCGCTTCCCACTTGGGCATTTGCCGAAGGCGCAGGTCCGCGAAATTGCTGAAGAAATGGGCCTGACGGTTGCCAAAAAGCAGGACAGTCAGGACATTTGCTTTGTTCCACAGGGCAAATATTCCGACATTATTTCCAAGCTGAAGCCGGAAGCTGCGACGCCGGGCGATATTGTTCATATTGATGGGCGTGTGCTGGGTCGCCATGAAGGGATTGTGCATTATACCGTTGGTCAGCGTCGTGGAATCGGCGTTGCTACAGGTGAGCCGCTTTATGTTGTGCATCTTGATGCTGCCAATACGCGGGTGATTGTTGGCCCGCGCGAGGCACTTGAAACGCACAAGGTGTTTTTGCGCGATGTGAACTGGCTTGGCGATGATGCGCTTGACGCACTTCCCGAAGGCGGCGTCGAAGTGTTTGCCAAGGTTCGTTCAACGCGTCCACCGCGTCCTGCCGTGCTGCATCATAGAGATGGCAAGACCTGGGTCGAGCTGGTGGATGGCGAAAGCGGTATCGCACCCGGTCAGGCCTGTGTCCTTTATTCGGACGACAGCAATACGGCGCGGGTATTTGGCGGTGGCTTTATTGGTCGCTCCGAACGTGAACCACGGGCGGAAGAAATGCTGCGCCGTCTGGCTGCCAATGCCGGCAATGTTTCAGCGGCCTGAGTGCTGTTGTTCTTGCTTGAATATGAAAGCCTCCGGCATTTGCCGGAGGCTTTTTTGCGGTCAGGTAAACTTACTGAAGCGGGAGAGGGCAATTCCGGAGGCTGTGGCGACGTTAAGGCTGTCAAAGCTTTTGGACATGGGAATGCGCGCACCGGTCAGTCGTTCGAGTAGATGCGCTGGAAGTCCGTCACCTTCCGTGCCAAGCAGCAGCGCCTGACGTTTATGCTGCGGTGCCTGATATATATTCATTTCAGCGGATGGACTGAGCGCCAGGATATCGAATTGCGCTGCTTGCAACGCTGCGACAATCGTTTCAATGGATGCGCCGTGAAAATAGGGGACTTTCAGCGTCGCTCCGACAGAAACACGGATCGCTTTTCGGTAAAGCGGATCGCAACAGGTTTCATCCATCAGAACACTGTCAGCTTCGAAAGCTGCGGCATTGCGAAAGATCGAGCCGAGATTGTCGTGATTGGATATGCCGCATAAGACAACGACCAGCGATGTTTCTGGCAACTGGCTGATTATTTCGCCAAGTTCTGATTGCGGTTTGCGGCGTCCGACGCCCAAAATTCCGCGATGGACGTGAAAGCCGGCCACTTCGTCCATGACTGACTGCGGAACAGAATAGACGTCGACACCGGCTGGCAGATGATGAAGCTGTTCGCGAAGGCCGTTCAGACGATTTTCCAGAACAAGCAGCGATTCCGTTTCAAAACGGGCCGATTCTGAAAAGAGAACATTCAAGACGACTTTGCCCTCAGCAATAAAACGCTGATGGCGACCGATCAGATCTTTTTCACGTATGTTTTTGTAGGGAGATAGGCGCTGATCGCCGGGATCAGAAATTTCTACGACAAAGTCGTGCGATCCGGTTTGGGGTTCCTTCATCGCACGACTTATGCCTCATAGGATGTGCTACTGGTGAACGACCGCCGCCATTTCACGTCGACGCGGTGTTGGACTCATATACAGACTTGAAAGCGTAGACAACATCAGTTCGATATGCGGCGATGAAACGATGTAATAGATCGTTTGAGCATCGCGTCGCGTCGATACGAGATTAAGGGCTCGTAGCTTGGCAAGGTGTTGCGAAAGTGCGGATTGGCTAAGATCAATGGCCTTGGCCAAGGCGCCGACTGACATTTCATTGTGCAAAAGCTTGCATAAAATGAGCAGTCGCTTGTTGTTTGCAAGTGCTGATAAGAAATCGGCAACTTGATCTGCATTATCTATTAAATCAATAAAATTATTATCTGTAGTCATTCGCGGTCATACCCCCGTAAGACTGCATCGGTTAAAAAAATGCCCGCCACTTTTTAGTGTGGCCGACAATTCAAAACTAATACTATATTGATAAATTGAAAAGCCCTTGCTTATATTCGTAGACATAAAAGGTTTGTATATATGTCCCAAAACTTTTGGCTTTTTGTTTCAGGCGCAATCTTTCAGCCGCTTGGCAAGCGCGTCGCTGCACTTTTCGATGGAATCGCAGGGGGATGAAAAATGCTCGCGGACAATTTGATCACCATTGGCGAGATTAAAGCCATCAGGATCTAAGCCTGTTATTTTCCAATTTGCCAAGCTGTCTTTAATACCAGCTATATAGGCTTTAATCGCGGGAGCGTACTGCTGGTTGAGTATCTCGAGCGCTTGTTGCTCGCCTGATGCTATCGCTTTAGAGGCGGACTGGTCGCTGATTAAATCGTCATGCGTTAGATCAAAAGCTCTGCCAAAACCCCCGTTCAAACTAGCGGTTTCCACGTTTAGCCGGAAGAAAATGAAGTCGCCTAAATCGACGTAAAGCTTGCCCTTTGGATTGTGATTGAGATAGCGCCGCCGAATTTGGGGATATTCCGGCGAATTGCGGTCCACTTTTTCAGCTTCGCAGTGAAGTGTTACGCGTGCGTGCGCCAGCGGATCACCTTTGCCCACTTCGCCTAAAAGCAACGAACAGGAAGGATGTGCAATGAGGCTGGGCGTGTGTGCCGCAAGGCCTGAGACAAGAATGATTGGCGTTCCATCCGTATCCGTTGCAACAGCAACACGCGTTGCGATTGGCTTGCCGGTTTTTGCGTCGAGAACGGCCAGTGCGCCATAGCGTGATACCCGTAACATAGTCTGCGCAAGCTGAATTGCTTCGGGCGTCGTGGGGCGAATGGGATTGATCTCTGGCATTGCAACGGGTCCTCGTTCGAATATGTTTTGATTACAGCATAAGTCCTGCCGGAGCGAAACGAGGATTGATAAGATTATGCTTAATTTGCGTGGTTGCATCGAAATGAAAACAGTCTCACGGCTGCTGCACCGAGACTGCATGTCAAAAATGAGAAAACCGTACCTCTTTCATATTCGTTAGAAGGCAATGCTGGTGATGTGTTTCGCCCCTGGGGACAGGCATCGTAACAAAGCAAATAATATTATAAATAATCCGTGCTTAGCGCAATTTTCTATAAAATAATAAGATTGAGAAATGAAAATCTAATTCGATCGGCCAAAAACAGTTGAGAATGCGACATTATTTTAAAAATTCCGCTTGCATTGTGACATGGCAAGCGTTTCGATAAGAGCAGGTTGCGTGCTTAGGGTGCGCGCAATAATATTTCCGTGGAGGCGGGCACCAAATGAAATTTTATAAAACACTCCTGGCGGCAACGGCAGTTGTCGCTCTCATGAGCGGCGCGGCATCGGCAAAGACCTTTGTCTATTGCTCGCCTGCATCGCCTGAGGGCTTCGATCCGGCAGCTTACACAGGCGGTGATACGTTTGATGCGTCCGCGCATCCTGTCTATAACCGTCTTGCAGAATTCAAGAACGGCACGACGGAAGTTGTACCGGGCCTTGCTGAAAGCTGGGACGTTTCTGAAGATGGTAAGGAATACACCTTTCATTTGCGCAAGGGTGTCAAGTTCCATTCGAGTGACAATTTCACGCCAAGCCGTGATTTCAACGCCGATGACGTGATCCTGTCCTTTGACCGCATGGGCAACAAGGAAAATCCTTGGCACGAATATACAGCGGGGATCACCTACGAATATTTTGATTCCATGGAAATGGGGTCGCTGATCAAGGAAATTCAGAAGATCGACGACAACACGGTCAAATTCGTGCTGAATCGCCCTGAAGCCGCATTCCTTGCCAATATTGCGATGCCTTTCGCTTCGATTATCTCGAAGGAATACACGGACAAGCTTACAGCGGATGGCAAGCAGTCGGATCTCAATCAGGTTCCGGTTGGCACTGGTCCCTTCCAGTTTGTTGCTTACCAGAAAGACGCAGTTGTTCGCTTCAAGGCTAACCCGGACTATTGGGGTGGAAAGCCAAAGATCGACGATCTCGTCTTTGCAATCACCACTGATCCTGCCGTTCGCGCGCAGAAGCTCAAGGCTGGCGAATGCCACCTGATGTCTTATCCCGCACCTGCTGACATCAAGGGTCTTCAGGCTGATAAGAACCTCAAGGTTGACGAACAGGCCGGCCTGAACGTTGCTTACTTCGCCTACAACACGATGGTCGCTCCATTTGATAAGCCGGAAGTGCGCAAGGCGCTCAATCAGGCTGTCAACAAGCAGGCGATCATCGATGGCGTTTATGAAGGTCAGGGCCAGGTTGCCAAGAACCCGATCCCACCGACAATGTGGGGCTATAACGACAAGATCGAAGACGACAAATACGATCCGGAAGCTGCCAAGAAGGCTCTTGAAGCGGCCGGCGTCAAGAATCTGAAGATGAAGCTGTGGGCGATGCCTGTCAGCCGTCCTTACATGCCAAATGCGCGCCGTACAGCTGAACTCATGCAGTCCGATCTCGCCAAGGTTGGCGTGGATGCGGAAATCGTTTCGATGGAATGGGGTGAATACCTCAAGAAGTCGGGCGAAAAGGACCGCGACGGCGCTGTTATCCTTGGCTGGACCGGCGATAATGGCGATCCGGACAACTTCCTCGGCACGCTTCTCGGCTGCGCTGGCGTTGGCTCGAACAACCGTGCTCAGTGGTGCTATCAGCCATTTGAAGACCTGATCCAGAAGGCAAAGGTTTCGACGAACCACGACGAACGTGTGAAGCTTTATGAAGAAGCTCAGGTGATTTTCAAGGAGCAGGCTCCATGGAACACCATTGCGCATTCGACGGTTTTCGTGCCGATGTCGGCCAAGGTTACCGGCTTCAAGCAGAGCCCGCTTGGCGATTATCGCTTCGACGAAGTTGATATCGCAGAGTAAAATTTAACAACACCAGCGGCCGGGTGTGGAGGTTTCCTCCGCACCCGGTCGGAGTTTTTGTATGTTTCGTTTTGTATTAAACAAACTTCTTTATCTGATACCGACATTTATCGGCATCACGATTGTCGCTTTCGCTTTCGTTCGCGTGTTGCCGGGGGATCCTGTCCTTCTGATGGCGGGCGAGCGCGGCGTCAGTCCTGAGCGCCATGCGCAGCTATTGTCCCAGCTCGGGTTTGATAAGCCCATTTGGGAGCAATATCTTCACTATGTGTGGAACCTCCTGCATGGTGATTTCGGGCAGTCGCTTGTAACGAAAAAGCCAGTGCTGGATGAGTTTTTCTCCCTGTTCCCCGCGACGGTTGAACTTGCAGTCTGCGCCATTATCGTTGCCGTTGCATTGGGGATTCCCGCAGGTGTTTTTGCTGCTGTAAAGCGCGGTTCCTGGTTCGATCAGGGCCTGATGGGCATTTCGCTTGTTGGCTATTCGATGCCGATTTTCTGGTGGGCCTTGCTGCTGATCATCCTGTTCTCAGGTGTTTTGCAATGGACGCCGGTTTCGGGTCGTATCTCGTTGCTTTACTACTTCCCGCCTGTGACCGGCTTTATGCTGATTGACAGCCTGTTGTCTGGCCAGAAAGGCGCGTTTGCTTCCGCAGCTTCACACCTCATTTTGCCGACCATTGTGCTTGCAACCATTCCTCTTGCGGTCATTGCGCGCCAGACACGTTCGGCGATGCTGGAAGTGCTGGGCGAAGATTATGTGCGTACCGCACGTGCAAAGGGCCTGCCGCTTCGTCGGGTGATCGGCCTTCACGCGCTGCGCAATGCGATGATCCCGGTGATCACGACGATTGGCCTGCAGGTTGGCGTGCTGATGGCAGGGGCGATCCTGACGGAAACCATTTTCTCATGGCCCGGTATTGGCAAATGGATGCTCGATTCCATTTTCCGTCGTGACTATCCGGTCGTTCAAAGCGGTTTGCTCATCATTGCGTTCATGATCATGATCGTAAACCTGATCGTTGATCTGCTTTACGGTCTTATCAATCCGCGTATCCGGCATAAGTGAGGGTATCATGACACACTCAGCAATTCAGCCGGAAGCCGCAAACGACGTCGGAAAAATCCGCGCGTTGAAAGATTTCTGGTTCTATTTCAGCGTCAACCGCGGCGCTGTTCTTGGTCTTTTCGTATTTCTTGCGATTATTCTGGTTGCGATTTTCGCGCCTTTAATTGCACCGCATAATCCGGTCGAACAGTTTCGGGATTTTGTTAAGGTCCCGCCGTTCTGGGAGCAGGGCGGGACGACGCAGTTTCTTCTGGGCACAGATGCGGTGGGTCGCGATATCCTGTCCCGCCTGATTTATGGCGCACAATATTCGCTGCTCGTAGGCTTTGTGATCGTCATCATTTCGATGTGCCTTGGGATCACCATCGGCCTCATCTCCGGTTATTTCGGTGGTGGCGTTGATACGATCTTCATGCGCATTATGGATGTTATTCTGGCCTTTCCATCGCTGTTGTTGGCACTGGTGCTGGTGGCCATTCTCGGACCGGGTCTGATCAACGCAATTCTCGCAATCACGCTTGTGCTGCTTCCGCATTTTTCGCGTCTGACCCGTGCGGCGGTGATGGCTGAAAAGGAGCGCGAATATGTGACTGCGTCTAAGCTCGCGGGCGCAAGCAAGTTGCGTTTGATGTTCAAGACGATTCTTCCAAACTGTCTTGCGCCTCTTGTGGTTCAGGCAACCATGTCGTTCTCCAACGCTATTTTGGACGTTGCAGCGCTCGGCTTCCTTGGCATGGGTGCGCAGCCGCCGACACCGGAATGGGGCACGATGCTCGCGGAAGCGCGTGAGTTCATTCTGAGTGCCTGGTGGATTGTGACTTTCCCCGGTCTTGCGATCCTGATCACCGTTCTCGCGATCAATCTGATCGGCGATGGTCTGCGCGATGCGCTTGATCCGAAACTGAAGAGGAGCTGATCGATGGCTTTGCTTGATATCAAGAATCTCACGGTTTCGTTTGAAACATCCACCGGGCCTTTCAAAGCAGTCGATGGCATCGACATCTCGGTGGATAAGGGCGAAGTCCTTGCTATCGTGGGTGAGTCGGGTTCGGGTAAGTCGGTTGGTATGCTTGCAGTCATGGGTCTGCTGCCCAAAACTGCCACGGTGACCGCCGACAGGATGATGTTTGACGGCAAAGACTTGCAGGCAATGTCTGACAAGGAGCGCCGTCAGATCATCGGACGTGATATTTCGATGATCTTTCAGGAACCGGTTGCAAGCCTCAATCCGTGTTTCACGGTCGGCTATCAGCTTGAGGAAGTGCTGAAGCAGCATATGGGGTTGAGAGGTTCGGCCAGTCGCGCACGCGCGATTGAACTTCTTGAACTGGTCGGCATTCGTGATGCGGGCGAACGCCTGTCGAGCTTTCCGCACCAGATGTCGGGTGGCCAGTGCCAGCGTGTGATGATCGCGATTGCGATTGCGTGCAATCCAAAGCTGCTGATTGCGGATGAGCCGACAACTGCGCTTGATGTGACGATCCAGAAACAAATTCTTGATCTGTTGATGCGTCTCCAGGTCGAGCATGGCATGGGCCTCATCATGATCACGCATGACATGGGCGTTGTTGCGGAAACGGCTGACCGTGTGATCGTTCAGTATAAGGGCCACAAGATGGAGGATTCTGACGTCTTGTCGCTGTTTACGGAGCCTAAGCACCCTTACACACGCGCGCTGCTTTCGGCCCTGCCGGAAAATGCGACCGGTGATCGTCTGCCGACGGTTTCCGACTTTGTGTATCAGAACAGTGCGGCAGGAGAAGCGTGATGAGCGAGATTGTTCTCGAAGCGCGCGACATCAAGCGCGATTACCATGTTGGTGGCGGTCTCTTTGGCAAGCCGAAAGTTGTCCATGCCGTAAAAGGCGTGAGCTTCAAGGTTGAGAAGGGTAAAACGCTGGCAATCGTTGGCGAATCGGGTTGTGGCAAGTCAACGCTTGCGCGCATTCTGACGATGATTGACCCGCAGACATCCGGCGAATTGCTGATTGGTGGACAGGACGTCAATATTGCCCGTGATGGTCTGACCGCCGAAATGCGCCAGAAGGTGCAGATCGTGTTCCAGAACCCTTACGGCTCGCTCAACCCACGCCAGAAGATCGGTGATGTGCTGGCGGAGCCTCTGCTGCTCAATACCAAGATGTCAGCAGCGGAACGCCGTGAAAAAGCAATGGAAATGCTGCTCAAGGTTGGTCTTGGCAAAGAGCACTTCAATCGCTATCCGCACATGTTTTCGGGCGGCCAGCGTCAGCGTATCGCGATTGCACGTGCCTTGATGCTCAATCCGAAGCTGCTCATTCTTGATGAGCCGGTTTCGGCACTTGATCTTTCGGTGCAGGCGCAGGTGCTCAATATTCTTGCGGATTTGCAGGAAGAGTTTGGCCTGACATACGTGTTTATCAGCCACGATCTCTCGGTTGTGCGTTATATCGCTGACGATGTGATGGTGATGTATTTTGGTGAGGTTGTTGAGTACGGCTCGCGTGATGACGTCTTCAACAATCCACAGCATGACTACACAAAGAAGCTTTTTGCAGCCACACCGCGTGCCGATGTGGATGCGATCCGCGCCCGTGTTGCAGCGCGTGCGGCAGCACGAGAATCAGCAAGGGCGTAAAGCCTTCTATCGATAACAAAAACGCCGCCCTTTGAGGCGGCGTTTTTGTTTGTTTTTTGTCTTGTTTATCGCTGTTGGTGCCACGCGAGCGCGCGCACAATGTCATCCGCATTGACCTTGCCGATGATGGCGCCGTTTTCGACGATGCCCACATCGCCGCTGCTGTCTGCAACAGCACTCATCAACTCGCGCACAAGCGTCTCACGGCGTGTGGTGGCGGCAAAGGGGCGGGGTGCCGCGTTCCGGTCAAAAGGTGTCATGATATCGCCTGCGCGCAAGACACCAAGTGGGTTCATATGGGCGACAAAATCCGCTACATACTGATTGGCAGGCTGCAAGAGAATTTGCTGCGGTGTGCCGCACTGGACGATCCGCCCCCCTTCGAGGATGGCAATGCGGTTGCCGATTTTCATCGCTTCATCGAGATCGTGACTGACGAAAACGATCGTCTTTCTGAGACGCGACTGGAAGGTCAGAAGCTCATCCTGCAAACGTGTGCGGATCAGCGGATCGAGCGCTGAAAAAGGCTCGTCCATCAGCAGGATCGGCGCGCCGGTTGCAAAGGCGCGGGCCAGGCCCACGCGCTGCTGCATGCCGCCGGAAAGCTCGCTTACTTTGCGGCTGGCCCAATCCTGAAGACCCACCAGCTCAAGCTGCTGGCGTGCTTGTGCAAGCCGTTCCTGCTTACCCATGCCGGATATTTCGAGACCAAAGGCCACGTTCTCTTCAACGCTTCGCCATGGCAGCAGGCCAAACTGCTGAAAAACCATGGAAACGAGTTCGGTTCGAAGATGCCGCAATGTCTTGCGGTCTGCTTTTCCCACGTCAAATGTGCGTTCGCCATCACGGATTAAAACGCGGCCTCGCGAAATCGGATTAAGGCGATTGATGGCGCGCAGAAGCGTCGATTTGCCCGAGCCCGACAATCCCATCAGGACAAGAATTTCGCCTTCCTGAATGTTGAGCGAGCAATCATGCACGCCCAAAACGAGATCGGTTTCAGCCTGAATTTCTGAGCGCGATGCCCCGCGATCAGCCAGTTCCAGCGCGCTATCGACATTTTTGCCAAAAATGATGCTGACATCTTCTACAGAAATGATCGTCATAGTCGGCTCTCCTATTTTTCGCGCCCGGCGCGGAAGATGCGGTCGAGCACAATGGCGACCACGACGATAACGAAGCCCGACTCAAAACCGAGCGAAGTGTTGACCGAGTTGAGAGCGCGAACCACTGGAACGCCAAGTCCATCAGCCCCCACAAGCGCTGCAATCACCACCATGGAGAGTGACAGCATGATCGTTTGTGTCAGGCCTGCCAGAATTTGCGGCATCGCATAGGGCAATTCGATCTTCCAGAGAAGTTGTCGGCGAGATGCGCCGAAGGCTTCACCGGCTTCAATCAGAGCGGAGGGCGTGGACGAAATGCCCAAATGTGTAAGACGTACTGGCGCGGGCAAAACAAAGATCGCTGTTGCCAGAAGTCCCGGCACCATGCCGATGCCGAAGAAGACGATGGCCGGGATCAGATAGACGAATGTTGGCAGCGTCTGCATGAGATCGAGAATGGGCCGCATAACAGCATAAAGCGTAGGGCGGTGTGCGGCTGCAATGCCAAGCGGCACACCGATTGCCATACAAAGAAAACAGGCTGATAGAACCAGCGTCAGCGTTTTAAGTGTCGCGTCCCAATAGCCCTGATTGATGATGAACAGAAAGCCGATGATGGTGAGGATCACCACGGATATGCGGCGCTGTATAAACCAAGCTATGGCTGCAAAAATGAGGATCAGAACAAGCGGGTGCGGCAGTTGCAACAGGTACAGCAAGCCATCAATAAGCCACTGCATGACAGCGGCCAGCGTATCAAAAAAGCCGCCCATATTGTCTGTAAGCCAGTCGACCACCGACTTTGCGGTGGGTCCGACCGGAATTTTATAATCCGTCAGCCAGTTCAACGATTGTGACTCCTGCTGCGTGCTTTCTGGTTTTCATCTTGTGCAAAAGAGTAGGCCGCGGGGTCCCGCGGCCTTTTTATGCGTGAACGTTACAGGCCGAGTGTCGCTTTCACAGCTGGCAGACCTTCCTTGCCGTCAACGGTTGTGACGCCATCAAGCCATTTGTCGAGGACAGCAGGATTCGCCTTGAGCCATGCGGTTGCAGCTTTCGCCGGTTCTTCGCCATCATCCAGAATCTTGCCCATGATCTCGTTTTCCATTTCAAGCTGGAATTCGAGATTGGTCAGGAATTTGCCGACATTGGGGCATTCCTGCGCATAGCCTGCGCGGACATTGGTTTCGACCGTTGCTCCGCCGAGATTCGGCCCAAAAAAATCATCGCCGCCGGTGAGATAAGCGATTTCAAAGCGCTTGTTCATCGGATGCGGCTCCCATGCGAGAAAGACAATCGGGTCTTTGCTTTTAATGCTGCGTGCGACCTGCGCCAGCATTCCCTGTTCAGAAGATTCCGCCAATTCAAACGATTTCAGACCAAACGCATCCTTGGTGATCATGTCGAGGATGAGACGGTTGCCGTCATTGCCCGGCTCGATGCCGTAAATCTTGCCGCCGAGCTTATCCTTGAAAGTGGCAATGTCCTTGAAGTCCTTGAGACCTTCGTCATAGGCATATTTTGGCACAGCCAGCGTATATTTTGCGCCCGTCAGGTTTGTGCGCAGCGTCTCGACGCTTTTGTCATCAAGATATGGTTTGAGATCGGCGCTCATGGACGGGTTCCAATAGCCGAGGAACACATCGATGTCCTTCTTGCTCAGTGACGCATAGGTCACAGGCACGGAAAGAACCTTGATGTCGGTCTTGTAGCCAAGGCCTTTGAGAATTTCAGTGGCGACAGCCGTGGTCGAAGTGATGTCGGTCCAGCCAACATCGGAGAAGCGCACCGTTGAGCAGCTCTCAGGCTCGGCAGCCTGGGCTGCTGCGGGAATCGCAAAAATTGCTGTGGTGATAGCCAGCATATTCAGGGCGCGTTTCAGCGAAGGCGTCGATGTGGACTTCATTTTTCTCTCCATTAACCGGGCCGTTTTGACGGTTGATTGTTTTTCCGGTTCCAGCTTTTAGCAAACACCAAAGATTTCGCCGATCAAGTACCATTGCGGCGAAAATATTTCTGATTGCGACTTTCGGGGGCGTTGTACTCGTTTTTCTGGACCGGCAGGTAAAAAATTCGGCACATAAAGCGTTCTGGCCGAAGCAGGGTGAAGTGGCGCCATGTTACCCACCGCTTGTTTCGTTTCAACCCTCGCAACAGGAAAAGCTTCGATAATTGGTGTGAGACGCTGCTCAATGGTTGTCGAAAAGCCAGCCACACTCTATTTGAGGAGGGTAAAAGTTGTCAGCGCATGCTGGCCAGTGCTGGACGGGTTTTTTACCCCGCCATTGCCGGTAAGGTAAAAGTGTCAGAGAGCCTGTCATTGCAGGCAACAGGAAGGACTTGATACAGTGTGGAATGCAGTTCGGGGCGTTTTCTCCTTCCTTGGCCGTTTTATCGCGGCATTGGCACGATTGATCGCGGTTCCGCTTGGCGCTCTTTGGAGGCTTTTTATGAAGCTCGGAAATTTGTGGAAACTTGCCGTTGCAGTGGTCGTGATCGGCTTTGGTGGCCTTTATGCCTATTTTATCTGGCAAACACAGGCCTGGACAAATTTCAATCCAGACTATCCGGCCAAGTATAGCTATCAGGATGCGGTTACGCCCGGCGAGCAGGTTCAGAATACGCCTGTACCGCTTGCGGCAACACAGGAACCTGTAACGCCAACGCCGTCCGAAAGCAGCATCAGCGGAACAGACACCACGCCTGCCGCTGGCGATGCCGACACGGCAACACAGCCTGATAGTCAGCCTCAAACGCAGCCGATGCAGGCCGCACAGATCCCTTCGACTGCGCGCAAGTGCTCGCCATCGGCCATTGCCGAAGTCGCTGCTGATCTCACGGATTTCAACGTCAATCAGAATGCATGGATTTCTTCCATGCTGCTTTACAAATTAGGTTTTTTCGGCCTCGACTGGGACCGGACGCCGTTCCTGGATAACAAGGCTTCGTTCCAGCGCGGCATCAATTCAGCGGTGCGCCGTACCGCCATTGAACTGGTGGATAATATTGGTCGTCTGCGTGGTACATCGCAGATTGATAGCGATCTGCAAAAGGCGCGCGGCAACCTCCAGTTTGCCGAGGATGCGTGGTATTTTGGTCTGAGCCCCTTTGGTCCCAAGACCCCGACGCCAAGCTACTATCGTTCGGCGATCAAGGATCTGCGCTCCTTCAACACGCGGCTTGAAAACTGTCAGGCGACGTTTGATGCACGTGCAGACAATCTTATCCAGTTTGTTGATCGTATTGCCAGTGATCTTGGCTCAACCTCTGCGATCCTCAAGGATCGCGCTGAGAATTATCATGCCGGTTGGTTTGATACCCGTGCCGATGATCGCTTCTGGTTCGCCTATGGTCAGCTCTACGCCTATTACGGTTTGCTGCGTGCGGCGCATTCGGATTTCCGTGCTGTGCTGGCGGAGAAGCATCTTGATGGTGTTTGGGACGAAATGGAAAAGCAGTTGCGTTCGGCGCTTGATATGCAGCCATTCATCGTTTCCAACGGCAGCCCGGATGCATGGTTTACCCCGTCGCATCTGACAACTATGGGCTTTTACATATTGCGCGTTCGCTCGAATCTGGTGGACATCAAGCAAGTCTTGGAGCGATAGTCTTTAATGGAATTGCCATCACGACTGCGACAGTCCGTCGATGCTGCGCTTGAAGGCGTGGCATTGGCTGATCTGAAACGCGCTTCCGATATGCTGTCGCGTCGTTATCGTGCGGAAACGCGCGATGGGCGGCTGCATATTTCGGATGAGCTTGCTGCAAAAGCTTATCTGGCTGCACGACTGCCTGCGACCTATGCCGCCGTCCGTGCGAGTTTAGAGAGCGTTGCAGAGGTGTGCCCTGATTTTGCACCGCAGACCATGCTGGATGTCGGTTGCGGGCCGGGGACGGCCCTATGGGCTGCGCGCGAATGCTGGCCTGATTTATCATCTGCTACCATGATCGAGGCAAGCCCGACCATCCGCGCGGTTGGAAGCAAGCTTGCCGAAAATATCGGTCTTGATACGGAATGGCGCGCGGGTGATCTGATTAAGGAACAGCTTGATTTTCCAAAGGCTGATCTTGTGACGATTGCCTATGTTCTGGATGAGCTGGCGCCTCTTGATCGACAAACACTTATTGAGAAACTTTGGGCATCGGCCCGACAGAGCTTTGTCATTGTCGAACCGGGGACGCCTGCTGGCTGGCAACGTATTCTGGACGCGCGCAAGGTGCTTATCGCCAAAGGCGCTTACATTGCAGCGCCCTGTGCTCACCAGCTTGAGTGTCCACTGATTGCACCGGACTGGTGCCATTTTTCGCGCCGCGTTGCGCGTTCGCGTATTCACCGTCTGACCAAAGATGCGGAAGTGCCGTGGGAAGATGAGAAGTTCATCTATCTGGCAGCGACACGTGATCCATCCCTTCATGCTTCTGCGCGGGTGATCGCACCGACGCGTGTCGGTGGCGGCAAGGTCTCAATCAAACTTTGTAATGAGAGTGGATCTTCGGAAGAACGCCTTGTGACCAAGCGTGACGGCGAGCTTTTCCGCTGGGCTCGCCGTGCTGATTGGGGTGACGCTTATTTATGACGCTTGAAGCGCTGTTTGTGCTGCGGGTCTGTTGATGATGAACACCATTGCCGCCGCTGCAAAGCACAGGGCTCCTGCAAGGATGAGAGCTGGCAGGTAGCTGTCATAATCGGTGCGGACAAAGCCCGCGAAGGCTGCTGCGGCTGCTGCTCCCACCTGATGGCCTGTGAATACCCAGCCGAAAACCATTCCAGCTTTTTCGGGGCCGAATTTTTCAGCGGCAAGCTTCACGGTCGGTGGAACGGTTGCAACCCAGTCGAGGCCGTAGAACACAGCGAAAAGGGCGAGCTCATAAAGCGTGAAATCGGTGAAAGTCAGATAGATCAGCGATAATCCGCGCAGCGCATAGAACCAGAACAGCAGCCAGCGATTGTCGAAGCGATCGGAAAGCCAGCCAGCGCCGATCGTGCCGATTAGATCGAACGCGCCAATGACCGCCAGAATGCCGGCGGCACCGACTGGCACGATGCCGAAATCACCGCAGAGGGCAATCCAATGGGTCTGGATCAGACCGTTGGTTGAAAAGCCACAGACAAAGAAGGTAATGAACAGCACCCAGAAGGTCGAGGTTGACGATACTTCGCGCAAGGTGATCAGCGGTGACGCAAGCAGCGATGCAAAGCTTTTCTTTGGTTCAGGAGCGGGAAGGGGGGCCGTGCGGCCATAAGGCTTGAGGCCGATATCTGCCGGGTGATCACGCATCAAGACGAGCACCAGCACCAGTGCTGTCATCAGAAAACCAACAACAATGGTCAAAGATGTGCGCCAGCCAATCGTCTGGCTGACACTTGCAAGAATGGGCATGAAGACAAGCTGGCCGGTCGCATTGCTGGCCGTCATGAGGCCAACCACAAGACCGCGACGCTTTTCAAACCAGCGTGCAGCAACGGTTGCGCCCAGAACGAGTGCAGTCATGCCGGTACCAAGGCCGATTATGATGCCCCAAAGACCGACCATCTGCCATTCTTGCGTCATGAAAATCGACCCGATCAGCCCACAGGCGATCATGACAAGTGCCGTCGCAACGACACTGCGCAAGCCGAACTGGTTCATGAAAGCCGCCGCAAAAGGCCCCATCAGTCCGAAGAGCACCAGACGCAGCGCCATGGCGAAGGAAATATTGGCATTGGTCCAGCCAAATTCTCTCTGAAGCGGTTCAATGAGAATGCCAGCCGAGCCCATTGCCGCAGCGGTCGCAAGCATGGTCACGAATGTGATGGCAGCAACAACCCATCCATAATGGATGTTTCGTTCCTGAAGAAAGCTGGCAAGTCTCGCAGAAATCATCGTCGATGCTTTCGGACGTGGGCTGATGTTTTGAACAGCCGCAAATTGAAGGTCAACCCGGTCGCCAGTTAAAGGCACAATGGGCTTTGGTCATTGTTTTTAGTCAAAGGCACGCAGCAGAGTAAGCAATTGCTCCACGCCTTCATTGCCCAGTTTGGCTTCGATTTCTTCCTGAGCCGCATCCCAAAGTGGTCCGCCTTGTTTGACGAGATCGTGGCCGTGTTCGGTCAGCGTGATCTGGATTTCACGATGGTCTTCGCCATGCGTCTGTTCGATCAAACCCATACGCTGCAGCACCTTTGCATTGCGGCCCATTGTTGAGCGGTCAAGGTCGGCAAGCCGTGCAAGCTCCGTTAATGAGATAGAGCTTGCACGTGCGATTTTTCGCAGCAAGCTGAACTGCGCGACATTGATGCCAAGCGGTGCCAGCGCCTTGTCGTAAACGCCGGACGATTTTCTGGCTGCCTGACGCAGAAGAATGCAGAAACATGGATTCGACATAATGCGGGTATATACCCGTAAATAATTGCTGGCAAGTGCCTTTGGATATTGCCGTCATCTTCACACGGCGATGTGAGATGTTTCCTTGACCTCTTCCATTACAGCGTAAGTGTGGGATTCGCGCACACCTGGCAGGGATAGAAGTGCTTCTGATAAAAAGCGCCGATAGTGATCCATATCCGCGACACGTGCCTTGATCAGATAATCGAAGCCGCCGGCGACCATGTGGCATTCCATAATGTCGGGGTTGCTGCGCGTAAAGCTGGAGAAGGTTTCAAAGACTTCCGGGGTGGTGCGATCCAGTTTGATCTCAATAAAAACCAGCATTGAGCGATCGAGCATTTTGGGCGACAGGAGGGCTGAATAGCCCAGAATATAACCCTCACGTGTCAGTCGTTTCACCCGTTCAGCGGTGGCCGTCTGCGAAAGATGAATGCGATCGGCAAGTTCAGTGTTGGTCAGGCGCCCGTTTTCCTGAAGCGCAGACAAAATGTTTTTGTCCATCACATCGAGATTTTTCATCTTGTCCCCATCGACCACCTGCATGGGTGGCTTCTTTGTTTGTTTGCAAATAATCTGCGTACGAAATGAATCTGAATTCCAGGCCGGGCGCAAGGCAAAATTTTTGAAGCATAGTTAAATTACGGCTGCACTACACGGTTTGGTAGAAGGCTACAGCGATAGTCTTGACAGTTGTAGGATGGTGCAATCCATAGCAGTATGTGCGCGTACTGAAAGTGATACTGCACGCATAGCATTCAGGCTTTGCATAATGGCTTTGGGCAGGTGTTATACCCACGGCAGGCCGGAAAAGGTACTCCAGCCTTTAGCCAATTTGTCCGTGTCAAGGACAAGGGAGAATCCGGACTATTTAAAGAAGTCCGGATTTTCTGTTCGTGTTGCTGCTGAAACAGTCGGAACGCTTTTATTTGGTAAGGCACTGGCCGCGCTGATAGCGAAGGCGGCTGGTTTTGCGGTTTTAAATTTTCCAGTTGCAAGCGATGCGAGGGAAGGCTAACAGTATCGCTATGAACATTTCGCGCATTGACACAAAAATCTGGTGGTGGGCTCGCTAAAAGCGGCCACGCAGGCGTTTGTGCATTTGCGTTTAGAAACAGGCCGCTGGGATTATCCGGGCGGCCTTTTTGTTTGGCTGTTTGAATAAGACCGGGTCTTGGAAGTGCTCGATAACGAATAACACTTGGGAATTGCCAGTCATGAATGCGAAGATTGCGGATAGCGAGATATTCACGCACGAGACAGCGGGCGGCATTGTTGTCGAACGCGTGCGCCATCTGACTGCTTATAAGGGAGCCATCGAGACTTATATCGATGCTCTCAATGAGCGGCGGGGCGCGGTCTTTTCGTCCAATTACGAATATCCGGGCCGCTATACGCGATGGGACACGGCAATTGTTGATCCGCCGGTGGTGATCACCTCACGTGCGCGCCAGATGCGAATCGAAGCGCTGAACAAGCGCGGCACAATCCTGTTGCGGCCAATCCTCAAGACGCTTCAGGGGCTTTCCGAAGTGAAGGTCGATAAGGCCGATGAAGATCGCATCGAACTGACGATTGCTGAACCCACCGGCACATTCACCGAAGAAGAACGCTCCCGCATGCCATCGGTCTTTACTGTGCTGCGTGCGATTGTCGGCCTGTTCTTCTCCGAAGAAGATGCAAATCTCGGCCTTTATGGTGCGTTTGGTTACGATCTCGCATTCCAGTTCGATCCGATCCAGTACAAGCTGAAGCGCCCGGACGATCAGCGTGATCTGGTACTTTTCATCCCGGACGAAATCTTTGTGGCGGATCATTACTCGGCGCGCGCATGGGTGGATCGCTATGAATTTTCCTGTGGCGGTTCTTCAACGCATGATCTGGCTCGGGCGACGCCGGTGCAGCCCTTCAAGCCTGCTGAGCGTGATCTGCCGCGTGGCGATCACAACCCGGGCGAATATGCCAAGCTGGTTGAACGCGCGAAGGATAGCTTCAAGCGCGGTGATCTGTTTGAAGTGGTGCCGGGGCAGACTTTCTATGAGCGTTGCCACACAGCACCTTCGGAAATTTTCCGTCGTCTGAAGTCGATCAATCCATCGCCTTATTCGTTCTTCATCAACCTGGGAGAGAATGAATATCTGGTCGGCGCTTCGCCGGAAATGTTTGTGCGTGTCAATGGTCGCCGCATTGAAACCTGCCCGATTTCCGGCACGATCAAGCGCGGTGAAGATGCGATTTCGGATTCTGAGCAGATTCTGAAACTGCTCAATTCCAAGAAAGACGAGTCCGAGCTGACCATGTGCTCGGATGTTGATCGCAACGACAAAAGCCGGGTTTGTGAGCCGGGTTCGGTGCGGGTAATCGGTCGTCGTCAGATCGAAATGTATTCGCGTCTGATCCACACGGTTGACCATATTGAAGGCCGTTTGCGTGATGGTATGGATGCTTTTGATGGCTTCCTCAGCCATGCCTGGGCTGTGACTGTGACCGGCGCGCCAAAGCTCTGGGCCATGCGTTTCCTTGAAGAAAACGAGCGCAGCCCGCGTGCATGGTATGGTGGTGCTGTCGGCATGATGCACTTTAACGGTGACATGAATACCGGCCTCACACTGCGCACAATCCGCATCAAGGAAGGTGTGGCCGAAATTCGTGCTGGTGCGACGCTGCTGTTTGATTCCAATCCTGAAGAGGAAGAAGCCGAAACCGAATTAAAGGCATCCGCGATGATCGCTGCTGTGCGTGAAGCGCAGAAGAGCAATCAGGTTGCAGAAGAGCGCGTGGCGGCAAAGGTGGGCGAGGGGCTTTCGATCCTTCTGGTCGATCACGAAGATTCCTTCGTGCATACACTCGCGAATTACTTCCGCCAGACGGGTGCAACGGTTGCAACGGTGCGTTCGCCGGTCGCCGAAGAAGTGTTCGACCGCATCAATCCTGATCTTGTCGTGCTGTCGCCCGGACCGGGCACGCCACAGGATTTTGATTGCAAGGCAACCATCGACAAGGCGCGCAAGCGTCAGCTGCCGATTTTCGGTGTCTGCCTTGGCCTTCAGGCGCTGGCAGAAGCCTATGGCGGCACGCTGCGCCAGCTGCGCATTCCGATGCATGGCAAGCCATCGCGTATCCGGGTCTCAAAGCCTGAGCGCATCTTCTCAGGTCTGCCGAAGGAAGTAACGGTTGGCCGTTACCACTCGATCTTTGCCGATCCTGAACGTTTGCCGGATGATTTTCTGGTAACGGCGGAAACGGAAGACGGTGTCATCATGGCTTTTGAACATAAGAAAGAGCCGGTGGCGGCGGTCCAGTTCCATCCCGAATCCATCATGACGCTGGGTCATAATGCGGGGATGCGGATGATTGAAAATGTTGTCACGCATCTGGCAGGTAAGCATAAAGCGCGCCGCAGTAACTATTAAACTTGATTTTACGTGGCACCCAAAGGACCAGCCGTAGTGAAAACTGCGGCTGGTTTTTCGTTTATGGGTTTCAAAAATAACGTCTTTTCGGAACTGCTTTGGCGAACCATTTGCAACTGTAATGCCTTGCATTTGCAAGAGAAAATTTAATGCGAGAAGTGCAGAAGAGGGGTTCGATATTTGAACTATCTGGGTTATAGAACGGCTATTGAAATGCTGCTGACTGGCTCGGCCAGGGTGAATGCGCAATAGGCTGATTGGTTAGCCTGAACCCGCCTGGCGGGATAAGAATATAAGTATCTGAAGGTTCATGATGAACGCGAATGTAAAAGTTCGGCGGCTCGCCGCTTGGTCGATTCCTGTTGCGCTGGGCGTGATGGGGCTGAAATATCTGGCCTATGCGCTGACCGGCTCTGTGGCACTTTATTCGGATGCTCTGGAATCTATCGTCAATGTCATCGCGGCAGTTGGGGCGTGGTGGGCGATCAGTGTCAGTCATAAACCTGCGGACGGCAATCATCCTTTTGGACATCATAAGGCCGAGTATATCTCAGCGGTCGTCGAAGGTGTTCTGATCACGATCGCAGCACTTTTGATTGCCAAAGAAGCGTGGTCAGCATTGCAGGCGCCGCACCAGATGGAAGAGCCGTGGCTCGGCCTTGCGATTAATATGGGCGCTGCTGCGATAAATGCCTTCTGGGCCATGCTGCTCATTCGCACGGGCCGCAGTGCGCGTTCACCGGCGCTGGAAGCCGATGGCCAGCATATTATGACTGACGTGTTTACATCGGTCGGTGTTCTGATCGGCCTTGTTGGAGCCGTGATCACAGGCTGGGCAATCCTTGATCCGTTGCTTGCCATTCTGGTTGCGATCAACATTCTCTGGCAGGGCTGGGGTGTCATCAATAAATCCATACAGGGCTTGATGGATATTGGTGTCGAGCCTGTGGAGGAAATGCGGATTCGCGATGTGATTTCGGCAAATGCCGGCGGTGCGATTGAGGTTCATGATCTCAAGACCCGCATTGCAGGCAGTGTGACCTTCATCGAATTTCATCTGGTTGTGGCCGCTGATATGAGTGTTGGCGACGCGCATATCATTTGCGACCGAATCGAAGATGCGTTGAAGGCACAGATCGACAGTGCGCGCGTCGTGATCCATGTTGAACCGGAAGACGAGGCGAAACTACCGATTGGCACGAGTTCAGTGCCTTTTGCTTAAATCTTTCAGCTGTTACCTATTTTTCACATAAAGAGCTGAAAGACCAAAACCTGCGCTGTGCATATCGGCGTAATGATGCGTGAAATTAAAGTAGTAAAACATGCCCGGCAGGGCTTCACTCGTTGTCCAGAATTTTGCGCCTTCGCCAAAGTCTGAAGCCGCAATATTTGGAAAAATTGCCGGGTTGACTTTTGAGCCGTCACAGGCTGCACTTAAAAGTGCTTCTAGTTCTTCGCCGGATGGTAACCGCCAGCCAGCTCCCTTCGTCCGAGCAGCAGAAACTGCATCTGTCTGGGTCATCAAATCAGGTTTGCCTGTGCATCGTGCGAGCGCTTCGTTCCAGGCCATTCCGCTGGCGCAACGCTGCCAGATAAGGCCATTTTTGGTATCAAGAACGGTTTCATTCTTCACTTGCAGGGATGAAGCGCCTGAAACTGTGCAGGCTGCAAAAGCTGGTTGTGTGCAGAGTGCGAACACGGCAAGCGTGGGAATCAAAGTTAAGCGCATTTCAAGTTCCGTTCTTTAAAGGGCGGCGCATAGGCAGGCTTTGCGATGTTTTAGTGGCGGTTACCTGTAAAAAATAAAAGCTGATGGATTTTGTTTTTGCTTGCCGCAGTCTTGCACGTTTCAAACCTCACGTGTAAAAGCGTCTCCATGGTTATGAAGAACGCAACATCTTTGGAACATTACGCAGCCGCTTTGAGCGCGCGCGTAAATGTCTGCGTTCTAAACTCGCTTCTTACCCTCGGCCTTAGCGGCGATCGCCGGGCTCGTTGAAAGGAGCGTCCGGCGGTCGATTGAGGTCCCGCTGACGCATGCTCCTTTCTCAAAATCCGAATTTGAATTTTAAGACGAGATATCCGTGTCGTTACGACAGTGCAGAACTGTTCAGTACGCCGGGAGGATGAGATGACCATGAATCAGAATGCAAACACACTGAATCCCGCAGCGCAGCATAAAGGTATGCCAGACGCGGCTACTAAATATTCGCCGTTTCCTTACCCAAAGCTCGATGACCGTACTTGGCCGTCAAAGCGCATCGAGAAGGCACCAATCTGGTGTTCGGTTGATCTGCGCGATGGCAATCAGGCATTGGTTGACCCGATGGGTCATGATCGCAAGGAACGCATGTTCCGCCTGCTGGTCGATATGGGTTTCCCGGAAATCGAAATTGGCTTTCCATCGGCGTCGCAGACCGATTTCGACTTTTGCCGGTGGGCAATTGAGCAGGGCGATACCCCTGACGAAGTTGACTTGCAGGTGCTGGTGCAGTGCCGCCCTGAACTGATCACGCGGACCTTTGAAGCACTGGAAGGTGCGAAGACGCCAATCATACACTTCTACAATTCGACCAGTGAATTGCAGCGTCGCGTCGTTTTCAACAAGGACGTCAAGGGCATCAAGCAGATTGCAACCGATGCCGCAAAGATGATCATGGATATGGCTGCGAAGGCGGGCGGTGGCTATCGCTTCCAGTATTCGCCGGAAAGCTTTACCGGCACCGAGCTGGAAGTGGCGCTGGAAATCTGCAATGCCGTGACAGAAATCGTCAAGCCGACTGCGGAAAACAAGCTGATCCTCAATCTGCCATCGACGGTCGAAATGAACACGCCAAATGTTTATGCCGACCAGATCGAATGGATGTGCCGTAATCTCGACAATCGCGAAAACCTGATCATTTCGCTGCATCCGCACAATGATCGTGGAACGGGTATCGCCGCAACTGAACTGGGCCTGATGGCGGGTGCTGATCGCGTTGAAGGCACGTTGTTTGGCAATGGCGAACGCACCGGCAATGTCGATGTGGTGACGCTGGCGCTGAATATGTATACGCAGGGCATTGATCCAATGCTGGATTGCACAGACATCAATCGTATGAAGGATGTCTACGAATATTCGAACCAGCTGAAGATCGCAGAGCGTCATCCTTATGTTGGCGAACTGGTTTACACCGCTTTCTCAGGCTCGCATCAGGATGCGATCAACAAGGGCATGAAGGTTCGCAAGACCGCCAATTCGCCAATCTGGGAAGTGCCTTATCTGCCAATTGATCCGCAGGATGTTGGCCGCTCCTATGAAGCGATCATCCGCATCAATTCGCAGTCAGGCAAGGGCGGTATCGCTTATATTCTACAGGCTGACTATGGTCTGAACCTGCCGCGCAATTTGCAGGTTGAGTTCCGTGAGATCATTCAGAACATCACGGATGATGAAGGCAAGGAACTGCCATCCAAGCGCATTCATGACGAGTTCCAGAAACTCTATGTTGAGCAGGCGGAGGGTCGTATCAAGTTCGTAGATCACCACACCTATCCTGATCCGGAACAGAAGGGTCGCCGCATCCTGACCGCCGAAATCACCGATAATGGCGTGACGAAGAATATTGAAGGCAAGGGCACAGGCCCAATTGACGGCTTTATTGATGCGCTGTCGAAATATCTCGGTGTGAAGATGTCGGTTGTCGATTATTCCGAGCATTCGCTCAAGCAGGGGTCTGATGCATCGGCAATTTCTTATGTTGAAATTGCCTATCCCGATGGAAAATTGTTCGGCGCTGGTATCAACGACAATATCGTGAGCGCTTCGCTTGAAGCGATTGTCTCGGCGGCCAATCGGGTGATTGGCAAGTGAGTTGAAAGAAAAGGCGGCTTTTATGCCGCCTTTTTTAGAGCGCATCCCGAAAAGTGTGAAACGGCTTTCGGACAGAGATGCGTGTTAAAATACGCTCTAATAGAGTTTGTCTTCAGAAATTTTGATGATGCGTTCGCTCTCATCTTCAATGCCGTGCTGTTCCCACTGGCATAGCCAGCCGCCGTGCGGCTTCCGATCAACAGCGAAGATGTTATAACGTGCGGGGGGCTTATGCCCGCCGAAATTCTGGCTGGCTGACGGCACACAGATAACCGGCACTTGTCCGGTCGGCCCATCGATATCATAGCGGGTTGCGAGATGTGTATGGCCATGAATGACCAGTTCGGCACCGTGCTTGCGAATGACATTCTGGAAACGACGGATGCCATAAAGCCGCTTATGCGTCGGCGTGGCGCCGCGGATGGGTGGATGGTGGATCATCACAACGCGAAAAAGTCCGCGTGCGCCTGCTTCATCAAGCGCCATGGCAAGGCGCTTGGCCTGCGCGGATTTAAAATCACCACTGGCCATGAAGGGAGCGGTCGCGCGTGCAGACGATACGCCGATTAGCGCCACTGGTCCGCGTTCGCGCATATAGGGAAACACGGGTCGCTTGCCGTGATTATGCACGCCATCGCCACGCATCCATGGCTCCCATTTGCGGCAGGATTTATCCAGCGCACCGGGCACATAGGCATCGTGGTTTCCCGGAACGACAGATACGTTGTCAGGATCGCCCAGTTGCATGAGCCAGTCATGGGCGATGTCGATTTCCAGATTGAGCGCAAGGTTTACCAGATCGCCAGTGACCGCAATATGATCGGGATTTTGCGCCAGCATATCGGCAATCAGATTGTCCAGCACCGTGCCGTGCATCGCGTTTTTACGGTTACGCAGCCAGTTGATATAACCTGTGATACGTTTCGACGCCAATTCGCGATAGCGAATGCGGGGGAGAGGCGACAGATGGATGTCGGAAATATGGGCAAGACGAAACATATAATTGGTGTACTGTATTATTTTTTAAATCGAAACCGTGTTTAGCGACTTTTTGTTGATGACTTTGCTTCAATGATTTTATCAGGAATATTTGCTCAGGATCGACGGTATGCCCTTCCGCCATTTTTTATTTCATACCTATTTTTTGCTTACGCGCCCGATGACACTGGGTGTCAGGGCAGTTGTATTTGATGAGAAAAAAAACTCTGTTTTTTTGGTCAAGCATACTTACGTACCCGGCTGGCAATTGCCAGGCGGCGGCGTTGATCGTGGCGAGACATTTGCGCAGGCACTGGAAAAGGAGCTGCGTGAAGAAGGCAATATTTACCTCACCGGTCGACCGCAGCTTTTTGCGCTTTATAAAAACGCCCATGCTTCAAACCGAGATCATGTTGCGCTTTATGTTTGCCGTGCGTTCGAGCAGACGGAGCCTAAACAGCGAGACAGGGAGATCGCCGAGGCCGGTTTTTTTTCGTTGGATAATCTGCCTGAAGGCACAACGCCTTCAACCAAGCGTCGCTTGCAGGAAGCGCTGCATGATCTTGATCCTCTGCCACACTGGTAGGAGGAAGGGCGCTTTCGCGCCCTCCATTTGAGATATTAGAAGCGGTAGGTGATACCGGTGCCGATCAGCCATGGGTTGAGCTTGGCCTTGCCGCTGACCTGCGTGCCGCCTGCCAGAGTGGCGTCGAATTTTGGTTCAAGGAACAGCTTCTTCACGTCGAAGTTGATACCCCAATGCTCATTGAGCATGTAGTCGAAGCCGACCTGAAGCGCACCGCCAAAGGTGTTCTTGACCTTGAGATAATCAACGCCTGCGGCATCCTGATTGTAGAAGATTGTGTAGTTCACGCCTGCACCTACATAAGGCTTGAAAGCACCGAAGTTGGTGAAGTGATACTGCATGGTGAGCGTTGGAGGCAGCATCCAGACTTTGCCAATCTTGCCCAGACCTTCGATCGAACCCGTGCCGTTGATGTTGGCATAGGTGGTGCCAAGGATGAGTTCAGCAGCCAGATTGTCGGTGAAGTAATAGGTGATGTCGAGTTCAGGCGTGATCGACTTTGAGTAATCGAGACCGGAACCATCAACGCCGTTTACATAACCCTTGTTTTCGGCGACCACACCAAGCGCACGCACGCGAATCTGCCATGGCGACAAAGCCTGTGGCACGGCAACGATTTCGGTCGCAGGCTGGGCCACAATCGCATCAGCAGCAAAAGCTGCGGGTGCTGTAAATGTCAGTGCTGTTGCTGCGAGGAGCCCTTTGGCAAAGCGGTTCATCAGTCTCTCCTAAAATTCTTAACCTGAAAGTCCTGGGTAGTGATGGCCGCAATCTGGACCACACAACAATGCGGCCCATTGATTTGGATCAATGGGCCGCTCTGGTTATGTGCAGCAGATGCTGTTTGGAGGGGACTGTTGCAGGAAAGTCTCAATTGTCGAAGCGGTTCCGGTCATGCGGTGCGGAGAAGTCGATTCGCGGGCCAGCAGGAACAATGCCGGTCGGGTTGATCGTCTTGTGGCTGCGATAATAATGGCCTTTGATGTGCTCCATATTCACGGTCGGGGCCACGCCCGTAACCTGATACAGGTCGCGCGTGTAATTGGAGAGATTTGGATAATCCGCAATGCGTCGCAGATTGCATTTGAAGTGCCCGACATAGACCGGATCAAAGCGCAATAGCGTGGTGAACAGACGCCAGTCGGCTTCTGTGAGGCTTGAGCCTGCCAGATAGCGCTGCTTCGAAAGTTTTTCCTCCAGCGCATTAAGCGCTGTGAAGACTTGTCCAAAGGCTTCTTCATAGGCTTCTTGTGAAGTCGCAAAGCCAGCCCGGTAAACACCGTTGTTGATGTTTGGATAGACAAATTCGTTAATGGCGTCGATCTCGCTGCGAAGGGCTTCTGGATAAAGATCAAGTGACGCATCGCCAAACGCATTGAAAGCCGAATTGAGCATTCTGATAATCTCAGATGACTCATTTGAAACAATCGTCTCGCGTTGCTTGTCCCAGAGAACGGGAACAGTGACGCGACCGGAATAGGTCGGATCGGCGCGGGTATAAATCTCATGCATGCGCTTTGCGCCATAAAGCGCGTCGCCCGTGCTGCCGGTGGTGCCGTAGAAAGTCCAGCCTTCCTCGAGCATGAGATAATCGACAGCCGAGATGGAGATGACATCTTCGAGCTTTTTCAAAGCACGGACGATCAGCGTGCGATGCGCCCATGGACAGGCATAGGAGACATAGAGGTGATAGCGACCTGCTTCAGCCTTAAAGCCACCTTCGCCGGTTGGGCCTGCGCTGCCATCCTTTGTCACCCAGTTGCGAAACTGCGATTTTGAACGCTCAAAGCGGCCTTTTGTGCTTTCGGTGTCGTACCAGACATCGTGCCACTTGCCATCGACCAGAAGTCCCATGTGAATTCTCCTTTTGACAGGAAAATAGAGCGAAAACTGCCATTTTGCACCCGTCAAAGCCGTGAACAGTGCGTAACGGTGCCAAAAAGAGAAATTAGTACCGCCAATTTGAAAGAAAATGTTTTACGACTGATCAATTTGGTGATAGGTGGGTTTCAAATTGCGGCACCCGTTGATGTTCCGCCGCTCAGGAGAGAAGTATGACCGGAATGCGTTTCATCCGACGATGAAATTGGGACTGTGCTTAAAACGCACGGAATGCATTCCATTGGCCTTTTGGCTGCCGACTTCTCTTCAGGCAATTTTACCCATGCAACAGCTTGAACTGACCTACGCGCAGGAAGACCCGGCGCACGACATTGAGATCGAAGATATGAATGCGGAAGCGTTCGGTCCCGGTCGTTTTACCCGTGCAGCGCACTTTATCCGGGAGGGTGGGCCTCACGACCAGAGCCTGTCGTTTGTCGCGCTGATGGGCGGCATTGTTATCGGATCGCTGCGTATGACACCTGTTGTCGTGGGGGAAACTCCGGCCTTGCTGCTGGGGCCACTTGCTGTGCGGCCGGACTGGAAAAAGCGCGGCATTGGCAGCGCATTGATGCGGATGTCATTGGAAGCTGCAAAGAATGCTGGCCACAAACTGGTCATTCTTGTTGGCGATGAGCCCTATTATGGACCATTTGGGTTTCATATGGTGCAGCCTGGTTCGATGATTATGCCTGCACCAGTCGATCCCCGGCGGATGCTCGCCTGCGAACTGGTACCGGGTGCACTCAATGGGGCAGACGGCGTCGTGCGTCACGCAAACAGAGCGTAAAGCATTAAAAGAAGGGAAAGCGAGGGCGGTTTAGCGCCCTTCGCGATACCACATGCTGCCGAAGATAAAGAGCAGAGCGGCCAGCGCAAATAATCCTGAGAACAATGGCAGACGATTGACGCTTTTAAGTTGCGTATCGGTGGTTTCGCGCAGACCGATCCAGTTACTGCCGCTGGCAGTGCGACCAGTGCTGACAGCTGTGATCGCAGGCACCTGAACGGAACTATCAGCACTTTCATGAACGCGGTGAACGGAGCCGCCTGTTGCATCAGTCAGTGGCTTGAGGCGGTCGGTCGTGGAAATGCTGTCTGCAAATTCCGGCGCATCGACAGGGCCGACATGGGCAAGTGTTTCCAGATCGCCATTCTTCACGCGGAAGATGCCGACTTCATCTGTTTGCAGCGAACCTGTGAAGAGACCGGGTTTTCCCTGTACAAGGTTGACCTGCAATTGCTTGCCGGATGGCGTGGTGACAGCAGCATTTCCTGGATTGTCCCCCATCGTCTGGCGCTGGATTGAAAGCGTGCGGCCGTTGCCATTGGCGGTCAGTGCTTCTTCTTCCAGTTCCGGCTCCTGCATCAGCCAGTGCGCGATACGGCGGTAAAGCGCGGCATAAGGGCCGCCGCCTTCAAAACCACGCGCCCAAAGCCAGCCTTGATCAGACAGGAACATGCCGACACGGCCCTTTCCGACCCGGTCGAGGACCAGAAGCGGCTTGCCATCTGCGCCACTCATAACGGTCTCGCCCCGCGTTGGGCCAATATCGATGGTGCGGAACCATCGGCTCCAGTGCGGAGGCTCCTGATCGCTGCCATCGAGGCCACGGGTAACGGGATGCCGTTTGCCAAGGTCAGTCAGGCGCGGATAGAAAGCTTTTTCGGTGACTGTGCCTGTGGGCATGGCTGGCAGTGCGCTGTAAAGTGGCGTTTGTGCAATTGACATGTCGCCCGCATATTCGGGGCCGGCCGCTACCAGCAAAGCGCCACCATTTTCCACATATTGTGCAATATAATCATAATAAAGCAGCGGCAGCACATCGCGATGCTGATAGCGATCCAGAATGATGAGGTCGAATTCATTGACCTTATCAACAAAAAGCTCGCGTGTTGGAAAAGCGATCAGGGATAACTCATTGATCGGTGTGCCGTCCTGCTTTTCTGGCGGACGCAGAATGGTGAAGTGGACGAGATCAACAGCCGCATCGGATTTAAGCAGATTTCGCCATGTGCGTTCGCCGTTATGCGGTTCTCCTGAAACCAGAAGCACGCGCAGATTCTCACGAATGCCGTCAATTGTCGCAACCGCATGGTTGTTGGCATCGGTTACTTCGCCCGGAAGGGTCGGTGTTGAAATCTCGACAATATTGACGCCTGCGCGCGGCAGCTCGATGGTGACAGGTGTTTCCTGTCCGACCTGCGCCTGTTCTTTGCTCACGGCCTCGCCATTCACACGGATCTCTACAGGTGCGGAACTTCCAAGGCTTTTGCCTTCATCGATCACGGTAAAGGACATTTCCAGCGGCTTGCCGCTGATGCCATAGCGCGGGGCCTTGTTGAATTTGATGCGGCGGTCGAATTCGTCAGGTTTACCTGTGACGAGCGCATGAACCGGCGCATCAAACCCAAGCGCGTTTTTATTGGTGGGAATATCATGCACCTGACCGTCGGTGATCATGATTGCACCAGCCACACGCGACGGCGGCACATCAAGCAGCAGGCGAGCCAGCGGTCCAAACAGGCGCGTTGCATAACCGTCTTCGTTTTCGCCGGGCTGTGCCGTTTCCACCACGCGGGTTTCGAATTGCGGCATGGTTGCAAGCTGGTCTTGCACCGCTTTGAGCGCCTGATCCGTATCGGCTTGGCGCGCTCCCAGTTGCTGGCTCTGGCTGCGGTCAACGACAAGGGCCACAACACTTTTAAGCGGTTCGCGTTCTTCATTGATGATGACGGGATTAAACAGCGCCAATGCGAGGGCAAGGGCTGCAAGCATACGAAGCAATCCGCCACGCATGCGCAGCAAAATTGTTGCAAGGACAAGCAATGCCAGCGGTGCCAGAATGCCAATCAGCCAGGGCAGGGTGAGAAATGGTTCGAATTCGATATTCATGTTAATTACCAAGCCGCTGAAGCAGGTCCGGCACATGGACCTGATCGGATTTGTAATTCCCGGTCAGCATATACATCACGATGTTCACGCCGCCGCGCAGTGCATAAATGCGCTGCATCGGATCATTGGGAACGGTTGGCAAAAGTGGATTGCCCTGTTCATCAACGGCCCAGGCACCTGCAAAATCATTGGCGGTTATCATGATCGGTGAAACGCCATCGCCGGTGCGGACCGGGCGGTCGCGCTCGGCTTTGGAAGCGGCAGTGGCTGCGACCCATAACGGACTTCCTTCATAGCGGCCTGGAAAATCCGGCATGATGAAAAAGGACTTGGTCAGCACATGATCGCTGGGTACAGGCTCAAGCGGTGGCACATTCATGCCGTCAAGAATTAAGCGAAGGCGCTGGTTGGCAGGGGATGCGGAAGCGTCAAGACTCGCGCCTGCCTGAAGCTGATCGCGTGTGTCAAACAGCACCGTGCCGCCCTGCTGCATATAGGCATCGACTTTGGCGATGGCCTCGGGGCTTGGCATTGGAGCGTCTGGATCAATGGGCCAATAGATCAGCGGATAGAAATTGAGTTCATCCTTGGCAGGGTCAACGCCGATCGGGTCGCCCGGCTCAAGCGCTGTCTTATCCGTCAAGGCAAAGGTTAAGCCGCGCAGGCCCGCCTTGCTGATATCGTCGGTCGCGCTGTTGCCGGTGATGATATAGGCGAGATGGGTTTTCGAGACAGAATTGATAATGGCTTCGTCACCCGGCTTGCTGTCATCATGGGTTTGTTGCGCTTGCGCGGTTTTCACACCGAACGGTATCAGACTGATTGCCGATGCTGCTGCAAAAAGAAGGGCAATGCCTGCGATTTTGGAGCGAATTTTCATGCGACGACGAAAAGCGCCACGCAGCCAGAGCATCAGCAATGTGTCGAGCGCGAGCAGCATGGCTGCAGCTGCGAAAAACGGACCACGCAATGAAATCGATTGATCGGCGTTGTAAGACGCAGGTGTTATGCCAACGGAAAGTGCTGGTTGGCTGATTGCTTGAAGCCTGATGTCGCTGCCTTCAAAAATGTTGAGCGCTTTCAAGCCATCCTCATTGCCGTAGAAACCGGGCGGCGTGTTGATGCTGACATCAGGCAATTTGTCTTTATCCATGATCAGGGGCTTTGCTTCTGATGATGGCGGCGTCAGTTCGCCGTGGGCTGAAAGAAGCTGGAATGGCGGCAGCGAAATTGAGCGTTGATCGCTTTGTGCGCCAGCGCGTTGCGACAACGATACAATGCGGCGCAGCATATCGACAAAAGCCCCGGATATCGGCAAGCTCGACCATGATGCATCGGGTGAAATATGGAAAAGAATTACGTTGCCACGCCCACGGCTTTCGCCGGTTACAAGCGGTGTTCCGTCAGCCAGTGTTGCATAGGCTTTGTCATTGAGATCAAAGGACGGTTCAGCCAGAACCTGCCGCGAGACGGTCACATCATCAGGCACACTCAGTCCGGCAAAAGGGCCTTTATCAGAAAAAGAACGAAGCTTTTGTGGCTCTGACCACGACAAAGTGCCACCGAGTGCTCGCTCGCCCTTGCGCAGGCGAACGGGCAGCAGTGGATCATTCTCATTGGCACCTGCAAGGCGCGGCCCGGCAAACCGCACCAGTGTGCCGCCATCCTCGACCCATCTTGTGAGTTGGTCTTCCACTGGCTTTGGCAAGGTGCCGATGTCTGCCATGATGAGGACCGATGGCTTGGCGTCGAGCACTTCCGGCACGGTGGTCATCAAATCTGCCGAGCGCGGTTCGATGAGATTGGCATAGGGGGAAAGCGCGCGCGAAATATAATGCAGCGGTGATAAAAGCGGCTGGGCCAGATCGCCATCGCCACTGGCCAGAAGGCCGATTGTGCGGCGCTGGGAACCGGCATCGATCAGACGTGCGGCGGCTGCCTGATTGGTCCCGTCAATGCGGATCACGTGGAAATCATTGCGCAATTCCACCGGCAGATTGAAACGAGCAACGGCTTCATTGCTCCCTACTGCGAAGGACAAAGGCGTTTCGGCGATGCGGCGGCCCTTATCATCATAAGCGGAAGCTGTGAGCGTGCGCGGCATGGTTATGCCTTCGGGGCGGGTTGCTTTTGCTTCAAGCGTATCGGCCTGATTTTCAATGGAAGTCAGCGCTACAACATGATTGAGATTTGCTGCGTACCAGAGAACGGAAGCGAGCTGATTATTTTGATTGAGCTTTGCGAAAGCTTCACTGTCCGTTGCCTGCGCCAAGCCGTCATTCATGAAAGCCAGACGGATTTTCTCACCTTGCGGTATGCTTGATGCAAGACGATCCAATGCAGCTTTTCGGTCAACGGGGATCGGGCGAGGCTGCAAGGCTTGCAGACGCTCGGTCGCGTGGCTGCCATCATAAGGGCCAATGTCTGTATTGGCAGGTTCGGCCGTGCCAAGCACATAAATTTGCGCATTTGCGGCTTGCGCATCTGCAATCAGCTTTTCTGCGGCATTGACGCGTTGTGGCCACTCTTCTGCGGAAGCCCAGCCGTTATCCATGACAATGGCCAGTGGTTGGCTGCCGGAAAGTGTGACAGCGCGTGGGTTCCACACGGGCGAGGCAAGAGCGAAGATAACAAGTGCTGCAATCAGCAGGCGCAGCAGCGTCATCCACCAGGGGCTTTTGGACGGCACTTCCTCGCGTTTGAAAACCTGCGCCAGAATTCTGAGCGGCGGAAAGCTTTCTTCCTGCGGGCGCGGTGGCGTCATGCGCAGCAGCCACCAGATAACCGGCAGGGCAAGAAGGCCGGCAAGGATCAGCGGTGATCCAAAAGCGAGAGGCAGAAAATTCATGCGCGTGCTCCACCAGGAGAGGATGCACTTAACGCATCATGCAATCGTGACAGCGCTTCGGTCGCTGGCCGATCTGTGCGATGCACAGTATAGCTCCAGCCAAGCCGTTTGCAGAAATCAGACAAGGTCTCCCGCCGCGAAATGTATAAGCGCCGGTAGTCGTCGGCATAGGTTTCTGCGCGACCGGCAACAAGGGTGCTGCCTGTTTCAGGGTCGCGGAACTCTGTGCGTCCCGCATAGGGAAATGTTTCTTCCGCAGGATCGGCCACTTCAACAAGATGCGCACGCACACCGCGCCGCGCGAGCTGATCGAGCAAGTCGGTCAGTTCATCGAAAGGATGCAGAAAATCTGAAACAAGCACCACTTCGGAAAAGCGGCGGATCTGGGTGATGTCCGGCAGCTCGCTTTCGGGTGCTTCATGCATTAATGCGCCTGCAAGCCGTTCGGCACCATTGCGGGTGGAAAAAGGGGGCAGCAGGGTCGGAAAGGCGATGCGTTCGCCTGACCGCGAGAGCAGCTCGGCTAAAGCCAGTGTCAGCACCAGCGCACGCGCTTCTTTGGAGACAGGCGTCAGATTGGAGCGGTAGAGCATGGAGGAGGAGAAATCGCACCACAACCAGACCGTATGGGCTGATTCCCATTCCCGGTCGCGAACATAGGTATGGTCGTCGCGGGCTGAACGCCGCCAGTCGATGCGCGCCAGTGCGTCGCCTTCAACATAGGGGCGGAACTGCCAGAAGTTTTCTCCGGGGCCGCGTTTGCGCCGTCCATGCCAGCCATTCATGACGGTGTTGACGACGCGCCGGGCTTCGACCAGCAGATCGGGAATGCTTGCAGCGCGCGCACGCGCACGCGCCAGCGTTTCCTTTCGGTCTGAAGCTGAAACCTGCGCGCCAATTGTCATCAGGCTGCTGCCTTCACCAGATTGGCAATGACATCGCGCACATGCATACCATCAGCGCGTGCTGCGAAATTGAGCGCCATACGGTGTTGCAGGACTGGCTCGGCCAGTGCTTTGACATCATCAACGGATGGGGCAAGACGGCCTTCATAGAGTGCGCGCGCACGCGCGCAGAGCATCAATGCCTGACTTGCACGCGGGCCCGGACCCCAGGCAATGTGCTTTTTTGCATGTTCATTATCGGCATCAGGACGCGCCGAACGCACGAGTTTCAGAATTGCATCCACCACACTTTCAGAAACAGGCATACGGCGCACCAGCGCCTGTATCTGGCGCAGACGCTCGGCATCAAGAATTGCGTAGGCTTTTGCTTCTGCAACGCCAGTGGTTTCCAGAAGGATACGGCGTTCGGCATCCAGTTCGGGATAGAGAATATCGATCTGCATGAGGAAGCGATCAAGCTGGGCTTCCGGCAGTGGATAGGTGCCTTCCTGTTCCAGCGGGTTCTGTGTTGCAAGCACATGAAATGGAGCTGGAAGGTCATAGCGCTGCCCAGCGACCGTGACGTGATATTCCTGCATGGCCTGCAAGAGTGCAGACTGGGTGCGCGGCGAGGCGCGGTTGATTTCGTCGGCCATCAGAAGCTGTGCAAAGATCGGGCCTTTGAGGTAGCGGAAAGACCGGCGACCATCGGCATCCTGCTCCATCACTTCCGAGCCGATGATGTCGGATGGCATCAGGTCGGGTGTGAACTGGATACGCTGACCTGAAAGGCCAAGCACGGTTCCCAGCGTTTCGACGAGCTTGGTTTTTGCAAGGCCGGGAAGACCAACGAGCAGAGCGTGACCGCCTGCGAGTACTGCTACGAGGGTACGCTCAATGACGCTTTCCTGGCCGAAGATAACGGTGCCGATGCTTTCCCTGATCCGCGCAATATCTGCAAGTGCGCGTTCAGCTTCGGCGACGATCTGATCGGGATTGGCGGCTTCGGGCGTAACAACAACACTCATAAGGACCTCGCAAAAATATCCGCACCTGCATATGATTGATTAAATCACTATATATGCTGACAAGCCGTGAAACGGTGACTATTTCATGACTTCCGGTATTTAAATTACATTCGAGCAGGAATAACCGAGTCGGATGACAAAAAGCACCCCTGAAGGGAACGAAAGGCTGCAAAGCGCAAAGCCCGCTACTGAAGGAATGGGCGGACTGGAAGCCCTTATTGCGCGTGCCCATGCGGATGCGCAAAGCGGACCGGCGACGAAAGAACGCGGAATTCCGCCAGTAGAGCGCTGGAACCCGGAATTTTGCGGTGTGCTTGATATGGAGATCAAGGCCGATGGGACATGGTTTTACATGGGCACACCCATCGGGCGTAAACAGCTTGTACGCTTGTTTTCAACGGTGTTGCGCAAGGATGAAGATGGAAAAACCTATCTCGTAACGCCAGTGGAGAAAATTGAAATCAGCGTCGAAGACGCGCATTTCATAGCCGTTGAAATGCAGGCTTCGGGAGAGGGAGATGATCGGAAACTGACCTTCCGCACAAATGTCGGCGATGTGGTTGAGGTGGATGCCGAGCATCCATTGCGCTTTGTCGTGGAGGATGAAAGCGGCGGCTTGAAGCCCTATATCAATGTTCGTGGACGGCTTGAGGCGCTGGTTGCGCGTTCCGTGATGTATGATCTTGTGGCATTGGGTGAAGAAATCGAAGTGAATGGCGTTATGATGTTTGCAATACGCTCTGGCGGTACAGTTTTCCCGATCATGCCTGCGGAAGCGCTTCAATGACGGATCGTTTGGTACATCCATACTCCACGTTTTCGGCCAATGATTTTGCCGAGCGTGTTCGCCACTGGCAGCCCGATCACAATGACCTGACGGGTGATCATTTGCTTAATCCCGATTTTACGCAGTCTATGGTCACAGCAAAAATGCGCGATGCTGCCGTGCTTGTGCCGGTCGTCGATCGCGGTTCGGAAGCAACGCTTTTGCTGACAAGGCGTACGGACACTTTGCGCAAACATTCAGGCCAGATCGCCTTTCCGGGCGGGGCCATCGACCCGGAGGATGGGACGGCGGAGAACGCCGCCTTGCGTGAAGCCAATGAAGAAATAGGTCTTGTGTCTGAACGCGCTGAAATTCTTGGGGCAATTCCGCGCTATCTGACTGGCAGCGGCTTTTCGATTACGCCGGTTCTGGCGGTCGTCAACACACCTTTCGATGTCCATCCGAACCCGGACGAGGTTGCAGATATTTTTGAAGTGCCGCTGTCCTTCCTGATGAACCCGGACAATCACCGGCGCGAAAGCAGGCTGTTCAACGGCGCCGAACGCTTTTATTACGCGATGCCTTATCACGAGCGATTCATCTGGGGCGTGACCGCAGGCATTATTCGCGGACTTTATGAAAGGCTCTACCGTTGAGCGATACATTGAATATTTCAGATCGGGCAAGCTGGCTTTGTTCCAAGCCGTTGCAGGCGCTTTTTGCTGCGCTCAACCGTGATGGTGGTGAAGTGCGTGTTGTTGGTGGTGCGGTTCGCAATGCATTGCTTGGCACGAAGGTCAGTGATGTTGATCTGGCGACCACGCATTTGCCGGAAGAAACAGTAAGGCTTGCCAAAGAGGCAGGTTTTAAGCCTGTGCCTACGGGCATTGAGCACGGCACGATTACCGTTGTGGTGCAGGGGCAGCCTTTTGAAGTCACGACCCTGCGCAAGGATATTGAGACCAACGGTCGTCATGCGAAAGTGGCTTTCGGGACCGATTGGAAGGCTGATGCCGAGCGGCGTGATTTCACGATCAATGCGCTTTATGCGACGGCCGATGGCGATGTGATCGACTATGTCGGCGGTCTTGCTGATATTGAAACCAAGACGCTGCGCTTTATCGGCGATGCTGAACAGCGTATCCGTGAGGATTATTTGCGCATTCTGCGCTTCTTCCGCTTTTTTGCATGGTATGGTTCGGGGCGTCCTGAAGCCGATGGATTGCGGGCGAGTGCACGATTGAAAGACGGGCTGAGCCAGCTTTCAGCCGAGCGTATCTGGTCGGAACTCAAGAAGCTGCTGTCCGCGCCCGATCCTTCGCGTGCGATGTTGTGGATGCGCCAATCCGGCGTTTTGACCGCCATTCTGCCGGAGAGTGAAAAGTGGGGTATTGATGCCATTCACGGACTCGTTCGCGCGGAAGCTGATCTTGGCTGGGACGTGGATGCTTTGCTGCGTCTTGAAAGCATTGTGCCACCCGATGCGGCTCGCATGACAGAGCTTGGCAAGCGGCTCAAAATGTCAAATGCCGAGCGTGCCCGACTTGAAGCGTGGGCACGCGCCGATGCTATCAAGTCGGAAACATCTGAACAGGCACTGAAGAAACTCATCTATCGCGGCAGTTCGCAGGCGGTCGCGGACCGTATTCGTCTGGCCTATGCGTCTGCACGACAGGAAGCCGCTGCCAGTGATGAAGCAATGATCCGCGCTGGCGGTTATTCAAGACTTCTTGATGCGCTTGAGAAATATGAACCGTTGGTCTTTCCTGTGACCGGCGGCGACCTTCTGGCGCTCGGTGTCGAGAAGGGGCCGGGGCTTGGCGAAGTGCTGCGTGATCTCGAAACTCTATGGATTGACTCCGGTTTTAGTCTTGACCGCGACGCGCTTCTGGACAAACTTGATCGCAATAAAATGAACGGCTGATGACTTGTAAAATTCAGCCATAGTTTCATTGAGTTATGGCTGAAATTTTTTAGGTTTGTTTTGAAAGAGCAGCGGAATGTCCAACACTGAACCATCGACTTCGCGGAATGCATCTTCTGATCCCAAGCAGAATTTTGGCACTGAGGGTATTGCGCCTATGGAGCGTCCGGGTGCCATCACGCGCTTCTTCATGGGTATCGTTGCCTGGGCCGAACGGCTCAATCTGAAATATGCGAAGCTCGGCAATCCGCCTGTCTATGACAATGCCACGTTCCCATGGGCGGCAGAGGTTGAGAAAGCTTATCCAGCTATTCGCAAAGAGCTTGAAAAGGTTCTGCTGCGTCAGAGCGAGCTGCCTTCGTTTCAGGACATTTCGTCAGACGTAAAAACGATTTCGACTGATAATCACTGGAAGACATTCTTCCTTTTGGGCTTTGGTGTGAAGTCGGAACAGAATATTAAGGCCTGTCCCAACACATGGAACGCGGTACAGCATATTCCGGGTCTGACGACAGCCATGTTCTCGATCTTCGAGCCGGGCAAGCACCTGCCGCCGCATCGTGGTCCTTATAATGGCGTGCTGCGTCTGCATATGGGCATGATCGTGCCGGAGCCCGCCGATAAGCTTGCAATCCGTGTGGATAAGCAGGTCTGCCACTGGCAGGAAGGCAAGGTTCTGATTTTCGACGATGCCTATGAGCATGAGGCATGGAACCACACCGAGCATACGCGCGTGGTGCTGTTCGTCGATTTCGTGAAGCCGCTGAAATTCCCGGCCCGTTTTGTCAACTGGGCGTTGATGAATCTTGCGATCTTCACACCCTTCATCAAGGAAGGGCTGGATAACCACAATGAGTGGGAAAAGAAGTTTTATGCGCAAGCTGAACAGCTTCGCAATCAGCCAAAAGCCTGAGCGATTTGACTTTGAACTACGGCGTTCTTAAATAATCTTCTGGAGGGCTTTTTCCTCCAGTTGCTTGTGCTCCACGAATGGGGATGCGCTTTAAAAGGAATTGTTGATGCTAGAGATTGTCGGAAGCCTCTGATCGTTCCGAATAATTGCTGCGCCTTTAGGAAAGCGCAGATGTTCAGGGACGGAAATGGCATTGGCTGTGGGGGAGCTTGGTTTACCCGCATGCGCTGATGCTTGTCATGGTTTCCATCCAGGCATAACAACAATGAATATCTCACGTATTGAACAGCGCGTGCTTCACGTGCTGGCGCAGGGCGGTTACATTCGCCATCTGCGCGAAGACGGACGTATCTGCGAAATCGAATGCTATACGCGTGAAGGCTATGTGCTTTCTGATTGCACGATGGCAATTTTCCAGCAATTGCGGCGAAAACGGCTGATCGAATCGCGTGGGGGAAGTGCTTATCGTATTTCCCTCAAAGGACGCATCAACGTTCGCGCACAAGCCAATAATCGATGAAGAGGTGCTGAATGTATATCCGCACAGAACAACCGCCGGATATTGCTTCAATCCGTCATCTGACTGCTGAGGCGTTTCGCACGATGCCGTATAGCACTCAGAAAGAAGCGGCAATCATTGATGCTCTTCGTGCCGCATCGGCTCTGACCTTATCGCTGGTCGCAGAAGAGAAAAACGACATCATTGGACATGTGGCGTTCTCGCCGGTCAGTATCGATGGTGTTGACAGCGACTGGTATGGATTAGGACCAGTGTCCGTACAGCCGGACAAGCAAGGCAAGGGGATTGGTCGTGCGCTCATCCGTGAAGGTCTGAAGCGTTTGAAGGACGATGGAGCTTGCGGTTGTGTTCTGGTTGGAGATCCGGCCTATTACCAGCACTTTGACTTCAAAGCTGACGAGCGGTTGAAGCTTAAAGGTGTTCCAGCCAAGTACTTCCAATGTCTTTTGATGAAAGGTGATATGCCATCCGGTGAAGTGACCTTTCACGCGGCATTCGATGTATGAAGAAAGGGCGGGAAAATTCCCGCCCTTTGTCTAACTTATTACGGCCACTTTACCACGGGTGGCATGGACGAGAGAATGGAATTCACATTGCCACCGGTCTTGAGACCAAAGATCGTGCCGCGATCATAAAGCAGGTTGAATTCGACATAGCGTCCGCGGCGGATCAACTGTTGCTCGCGATCTTCCGGTGTCCAGTCCTTGTTAAAATTCTGGCGCACCAGATGCGGATAAACAACCGAGAACCCACGGCCCACATCACGGGTGAAGGCAAAATCCTTATCCCAGCCGCCCTGTTCTTCAGATGAATGCAGCCAGTCGTAGAAGATACCTCCAATACCGCGGGCCTCATTGCGATGCGGCAGATAGAAATATTCGTCGCACCATTCTTTCAAACGCTCGTAGTCGGCGATGTCCTTGTGCTTGTCGCAGATGAAGCGAAACGCCTTGTGGAAGGCAAGCGTATCCGGGTCTTCCTGCGTGCGGCGACGGTCAAGCACAGGCGTCAGATCAGCGCCGCCACCAAACCATTGCCGGGTTGTGACAACCATGCGCGTGTTCATATGGACGGCCGGCACATTCGGGTTCTGCGGATGCGCGATCAATGAAATACCGCTGGCCCAATAGCGCGGGTCTTCTTCGGCACCGGGTATCTGCTTGCGGAACTCAGGAGAAAACTCGCCATGAACCGTTGAGACATGCACGCCGACTTTTTCAAAAACGCGGCCATGCATGATGGACATGACACCGCCGCCGCCTTTGCCTTCGTCCTTTTGCCATGGTGTGCGAACAAAGCGCCCTGGCTCCTGATCGGAAAGCTGGCCCTGCAAGTCGTCTTCAAGCTGTTCAAAGCTTGCGCAGATACGGTCGCGCAGTTCTTCAAACCAGTTTTGAGCGGCCAGTTTTTTCTCTTCGATATCATGCGGGATGATCGCCGGAATTTCGTCACGTTGCATTTCAGGTAACCTCTCGCGCAATCTCTTGAGTAATTTAATTCAGATGACTTAGCAAAGTCCTGCCTTTTGGCAAAGTGCGAAGACAGTATGGTGGGCGAAGGCGAATTTCTCTCCCCAAGAAAAGACTCGTCATGAAGTCGTCGCTTCCCTATCTTATGGGGCAGGGAATTTTAACCCTTTGTACGGGAGGCAACTGCATGAGCGCATCACCGCCCAAACCGCCGCTGGAAGGCTTGCGCAAGCAGCTTGAAAAAGGCCGCGCGAATAAAAGCAGGCTCCCACGGGATGGCTTTGTCCGTGAGACATTTGCTTTGCCGCGGCAAGCCGCACGCGATAAAGCGCGCGAATGGTTCGAGAGTTTTCCCAAGGCTGCATATTGGACAGAAATCGAGAGCTGGTGTGAGCGGCCCGATGATGTCATCGAATTTACCATGCGCCGCCTGCCAACGTCAGATTAGAGATCTGATTCAACAAAGCTGCTCAAGCCGTTGAAACCAGATTCAAATGCGGCATTTGCGAAAACGCCCTTCGGTTTTTGCCGAAGGGCGTTTTGTTTTTGAGTCGTTATACCGTTACCGGACTACCTGGCTTCTGTCTGCGGTGCCTGTTCCCACGACTTCCAGTCTTTGATGATGCTGTCGGCATAGGCTTTGCCAACGCGATAGGCATTGGTTGTGGCCAGCGGGAAACCACCCGACTTTGCAGCGAGCGACTCTGATGCTGTCTGGTCTTTGCCCTGACGGTCGAAGTTGGAAGACGTGCGCAGAAGCGCGATACGGTTGAAGTCGAGCTTGTCCGCATCGGCTGCACGCTTAAGCGCTGTGAGTGTCGCGTTGTCTTCCATCTGCGAGGTGCAGTAGTCTGCTTTGCCATCGGTCAGGAGTTTTGCCCACTGTTCCATGGCTTCGCCGAGCTTCGTGCCGTGCCAGTACGTGTCGCCAGATGCGGTGTCGCAGATTGTAACCATCGGGGCGCTGGTTGCGGCTTCTTCCGTGTAGTGCTTGCGATATTCCTTGGCATCGTCGCTGTCGAGAAGTTCAACGCTTTGCGTGGTTTTAAGCGCATAATCTGCAAGCTTGCCATTGAGTTCGAACACTTCGGTGCCTGCTGCCCATTTTGGCTTTTCGCCCGGCTTGGATGCGCCGAGACCGAAGAAATCGGTGGTCCAGCCTTCAGGGGCTTCGCGAATATCAATGCGGTGGTTGAGGTTGGCATCAACTGCATATTTCGCCCAATGCGCAGAGCCGAGCGTGCCATGCTTGGGGTCAACGCCTGCAATGCCCGCGATGAGGAAATAGGTGTTCTTCAGATCAAGCTTGTCGCTCAGCGCCATGGCCGAGACTGCACTGGCTGCATTGGCAAAACCCATGGCGGTCGTCATGTGGCAGAGGCCCTCGGCCGTACAGTCAATCTCGGGATATTCAGGGCTCAAGCCCGGCAGCTTCAGCTTCTGCGTGAAGTTTTCACCTTCCAGCCAAGGCTTGGCTTCTTCGCCGAACATAGTGATGACCATAACCTTCGGCGCAATGGTTTCAGCAGTTTGTGCAAATGCAGGAGCGGCAATTGCAGTGCTGAGCAGTGAGGCCGTAAGAACAGAGCTGCGGAACAATGGCTTCATTGGGGAGGACCTTTTTCTGGATGTATTAACGTGTTCGGGAACTGATTCCGCTTATTCGCCTATGCGGTTGAAACGGAATCTTTTTCCTGATTTCGCTGACGCATAGCTTCGCCTGCTGTGATTGCGACAGAAACCGCAAGATTGAGGGAGCGCGCACCCGGTATCATCGGGATGATCAGGCGCGCATCGGCGCTATCCTGAATGCTGTCAGGCACGCCGGCAGACTCTCTTCCGAACAGCAGGATATCGTTCGTCTGAAACTGATATTGCGTATAGGGGATCGCGGCTTTGGTCGAAAGCAACACGAGGCGCTTGCCTGCATGAAGACGCCAGTCGTTGAAATGCTGCCAGTCGGCATGGCGGGTCAGGGCGGCTTGCTCAAGATAGTCCATGCCTGCACGCTTCAATGAGCGATCGGAAACATCGAAACCCGCAGGCTCGATTAGATCCACCGCAAAGCCAAGGCAGGCGGCCATGCGCAGAATGGTTCCGGTATTGCCGGGAATGTCGGGCTGATAAAGGGCGATGCGCAAATCCATATAGAGCGGGTAGCTCACAAATCCGATGGCTGCAAGTACCGTAACCCGCTCTTGCTCTGACATCAACACATCTGTGCTGTGATAAGCTGAAGGAAAACGATGCTTTGGTTGATCACAAAAATATTCCCTTTTTGTTCTCGTTCTCTCTTGGCAATTTCATAAGGTGCCCGTACAAGGATCGCCATGTTTACATGGTTTGAAAATCGACTCGAAGCTTATCCCGAAGAACCGCCGCGCGAGCCTCCGCGCGGGCTGGTCGCTTTTTGCCTTTATTATACCCGTGGCGCATGGCCATGGATTATCGGCATGGCAATTTTTACGACACTGATTGCGATTATCGAAGTGTCGCTTTTTGCCTTTATGGGCAATATTGTTGACTGGCTTTCGCACCAGTCACGCGAGACCTTTTTAAGCAATGAGGGCTGGCGGCTTTCATTGATTTCAGGTGTCGTGCTGGTGGGACTGCCGGGCGTTGTGCTCATTCACTCGCTGCTTATCCACCAGACCTTGCTCGGAAACTATCCGATGCGTGTGCGCTGGCTGATGCATCGCTATCTGATCCGCCAGTCGATGTCGTTCTTTCAGGATGAGTTTGCCGGACGTATCTCAACCAAGCTGATGCAGACCGCTCTTGCCGTGCGCGAAACGGTGATGAAGCTGCTTGATGTGCTCAATTATGTCATCGTCTATTTTGCCGGTACGCTGTTTATTGCGGCTTCGGCGGATATTGTTCTGATGATCCCGTTTGCGGTCTGGCTCGGCGTTTACATCATCCTGCTGCGCTTTTTCATTCCGCGTTTGCGGGTGATTTCGGAAAAGCAGGCTGATGCGCGCTCGCTTATGACCGGGCGCATTGTTGACAGCTATACGAATATTGCGACTGTCAAACTGTTCTCGCATTCAAGCCGTGAGGAGGCTTACGTCAAAGAAAGCCTCGATGGTTTTCTAACCACTGTGCATGGCCAGATGCGCATGATCACCCTGTTCCATTTCACGCTCTATCTTGCGAACTGCATATTGCTGTTTGCAGTGGGGGCGATTGGTATCAGTCTGTGGATGAACGAAGCGATTTCCGTAGGGGCAGTTGCAGTGGGCATCGGCCTGGTGCTGCGTTTGAATGGTATGTCGCAATGGATCATGTGGGAAATGTCGGCGCTGTTTGAAAACATAGGCACTGTGGAAGATGGTATTACGACGATCTCGCGCGCCCATGCTGTGGTGGATGTTCCTGATGCGCCTGCGCTGAGAGTGCGTGGCGGTGTAATTGATTTTGATAAAATCGGCTTCCATTATGGCAAAGGCAAGGGTGTCATTGAAGGTCTGTCGCTTGACATCAAAGCAGGACAGAAGATCGGTCTTGTCGGACGCTCGGGGGCAGGTAAATCCACGCTCGTTAATCTGCTGCTGCGATTCTACGATCTTGAAAAAGGCCGCATCCTGATCGACGGGCAGGATATTTCAAAGGTAACGCAAGATTCGCTTCGCGCCAGCATCGGCATGGTGACACAGGATACATCTTTGCTGCATCGTTCGGTCCGTGAAAACATCATGTATGGTCGTCCTGACGCAACGGACGACATGGTCGCGCGGGCAATCCGCCTTGCTGAGGCTGATCAATTCATTCCGCTGTTGACCGATGCAAAAGGTCGACGTGGCTTGGATGCCCATGTCGGCGAGCGTGGTGTGAAACTTTCCGGTGGTCAGCGTCAGCGCATCGCGATTGCGCGTGTGATGCTTAAAGATGCGCCGATCCTTATTCTGGATGAAGCAACCTCTGCGCTTGATTCAGAAGTGGAAGCGGCCATTCAGGACAGCCTCAACACGCTTATGGAAGGCAAGACGGTTATCGCGATTGCGCATCGTCTTTCGACCATCGCTGCCCTTGATCGTCTCGTTGTGATGGATGAGGGAAAAATCGTCGAAGACGGGACGCATGAGGAGCTTGTTGCGCTTGGCGGTATTTATGCCGGACTATGGGCACGTCAGTCGGGTGGATTCCTTGGCTTTGATGAGCAGGCCGAAGCGGAAATGTCAAAGTAAGGAATACGCAATTGATGAAAGCGGTTTATAGCCTGTTCGAGCGTTGGGTTGATCCCTTCCGCGAACCGGACAAGCTCAGGCCGCCTTCAACAACACTTGCTTTTTTGTGGCACTACGCGCGGCAGGCCAAATGGCCGCTTGCAGCCTCGCTGGTTGTTGGCGGTCTGCTGCCTCTTGTTGAGGCAGGGCTTTTTTACTTCACCGGCAGGCTTGTCGATATTCTTGATCAGTCAAGTCGCACAGGCGTTGAAAGAAGCTGGTCGGCGCTGCTTCAGGCCGCGGGCCCAGAACTTCTGTTCATGGGTATCACAGTTCTTGTCATCCGCTTTGTCGTCACGGGCATAAATACCCTGCTTGAAGGTCAGACACTTTCGCCGGGTTTCTATAATATGATCCGCTGGCAGGCGAATTCCTATGTTCAGCGGCAGTCCTATGCATTCTTTCAGAATGATTTTGCCGGGCGCATTGCGACCAAGGTCTGGCAAGCAGGGCAAGCGGCCGGTGATCTGATTGACAGTCTCATTCAGGTCGTCTGGTTCATGGCGATCTACAGCATCACCACGCTGGTTCTGGTTGGCCAGCTTGACTGGCGGCTTGCGGCCGCGGTCATCGTCTGGATCGTGGCTTTTGGTCTGATCGCAAGGCACTACCTGCCACGCATCCGCGAGAATGCGGAAGCATCTGCCGAAGCAGGCTCTATGATCAATGGCCGTATCGTTGACAGCTATTCCAATATTCAGACAATCAAGCTTAACACCGTCGATGATGACGAGCGCTATATGCGTGATGGCTTTAAGCGTTATCTGGCGGCTATCTTCCCCTTTCTCCGGTCACTTTCCGGTGTGCGTCTCGCCATGACCGGGTTGTCGGGTGTGATGATTGTGACGGTTGCCGTCATCACCATCGACTTGTGGACGAAAGACGCAATTACGGTCGGGCAGGTGTCGTTCACGCTCGGTCTGGTGCTGCGTCTTAACATGCTGCTCGGACGCCTCATGATGCAGTTGAATGGTATGCTGCGCCAGCTTGGTCTCATTGAGAATTCGATGAAGCTTTTGTCTGCACCGCTTGGTCTGGAAGACAAGCGCGATGCAAAGCAATTGCACATCACCGATGCGCGCATCGATATTCGGCATGTGACTTTCCATTATGGCAAAGCCGGAGGTGTTTTGGATGATATCAACTTCACCGTTAAGGGGGGGGAGCGGATCGGATTGGTTGGCCACTCTGGCGCTGGAAAAACCACGCTGGTGAATTTGATCCTTCGACTCTATGACGTTGAGAAGGGGGCTATCCTTGTTGATGGGCAGGATGTGCGTGACGTCACGCAAGCTTCGCTCCGGCGTGCCTTTGCGGTTGTCAGTCAGGAAACTGCACTTCTGCACCGCTCGTTGCGCGATAATATCATGTTGGCGCGTGATGATGCGACAGATGACGATCTTGCGGAAGCCGCGCGTCAGGCGGAAGCGGATGAGTTCATCGCAAGACTTGAGGACTTTAACGGACGCAAATCCTTCGATGCTTTTGTTGGCGAACGTGGCGTCAAACTTTCAGGAGGGCAGCGGCAGCGTATCGCGATTGCGCGCGCAATCCTGAAGGATGCGCCGATCCTTATTCTGGATGAGGCGACATCGGCGCTCGACTCAGAGGTAGAAGCCGCTATTCAGGAAAATCTGCGTCAGCTCATGGAGGGCAAGACGGTTCTTGCAATCGCCCATCGTCTTTCGACCATCGCGGCGCTGGATCGTCTCATCGTTATGGATAAGGGGCGCATTGCCGAAGAAGGTACACATGATGAGCTTATTGCGCGTGGCGGGATTTATGCGCGCCTCTGGGAGCGGCAATCAGGCGGTTTTCTGGGCGTAGACCATTAGTTTCGACATTTTCAGCGCCACAAAAACATTCGTACAAAGGGAAAATTGAGCGGCTGTTTTTGTTTGGCAGGATTTCAATGCACACCAATTCCGTACCCTGCGACATGGTGCCGTCCCTTAGGCTTGGCGTCTGGACAAGACTTTTCAACCTGCCTAAACCTGAACGCTGAGATGGAGGGAGTTTCGTTCTGCAAGTACTTGCGGGACTACCGTTTGCGTGCGAGCGCAAAAGGTAGGATCGCTTTCGCGCAGGTGCAAGGTGGACGAGGGGAGTTTTCAATTGGATATCCAGGTTAAAAAGGAATTGGCACGTGAGCGAACACGACACGGCTGAGCCGACACGGCGTGATTTTTTGTATATTGCGACGGGAATGGCTGGTGTCGTCGGTGTCGGCGGACTGGCATGGCCGTTTATCGACCAGATGCGCCCCGATGCTTCGACACTCGCAGCAGCGTCCATTGAAGTGGATGTTTCTTCTCTTGAAGAAGGTGCATCCATGACCGTCAAGTGGCGCGGCAAGCCGATTTTCATTCGCAATCGTACTGCTAAGGAAGTTGAAGACGCCAAGGTAACTGCCTTGAGCGATCTGAAAGACATTGCTGCGCGTAATGCCAATCTTCCCTTGGATGCAGAAGCGACGGATGTCGCCCGTTCGGCGGGTGAAGGCAAGGAAAACTGGATCGTTATGGTCGGTGTTTGCACCCATCTTGGCTGCGTGCCGCTCGGTGAATCCGGGTCGTTCGGTGGCTGGTTCTGCCCATGTCATGGCTCGACCTATGACACTGCAGGACGTATCCGCAGCGGTCCGGCGCCGGAAAACATGCACATTCCAGAATACGCATTCACTTCCGATACGGTCATCAGGATCGGCTAAAACAGATCTTGGGGAGATAAAACATGAGTGGTCATCACTCCACATATACGCCCTCGACCGGCATCGAGAAATGGGTCGACGAGCGGCTGCCTTTGCCGCGTCTTGTCTATGATTCCTTTGTTGCCTATCCGACGCCGCGTAACCTGAATTATATGTATACGTTCGGTGGCATCCTAAGCTTTATGCTTATTGCGCAGATCATTACCGGCATTGTGCTGGCCATGCATTATGCAGCTGAAACGTCGATTGCGTTTGTTTCCGTCGAAAAGATTATGCGTGATGTCAATTCCGGTTGGCTGCTACGCTATATGCACGCCAATGGTGCATCCTTCTTCTTCATTGCCGTGTATCTGCACATTGCGCGTGGGCTGTATTACGGTTCTTACAAGGCGCCACGCGAGCTTCTGTGGATTCTCGGCGTGGTTATCTTCCTGCTGATGATGGCAACCGCGTTCATGGGCTATGTGCTGCCATGGGGACAGATGTCGTTTTGGGGTGCGACGGTTATCACGGGCTTCTTCACGGCCTTTCCGGTGATCGGTGAGCCGATCCAGCAATTGCTGCTCGGTGGCTTTGCGGTTGATAATCCAACGCTTAACCGCTTCTTCTCGCTGCATTATCTGCTGCCGTTCATGATTGTGGGTGTTGTTATCCTGCACGTCTGGGCGCTGCATGTGACGGGTCAGACAAACCCGACCGGCATTGAAGTGAAGTCGAAGACGGACACGCTGCCGTTCACGCCTTATGCAACCATCAAGGATGCTTTTGGTGCGCTCGTCTTCTTCATCTTCTTCGCCTATTTTGTCTTCTACATGCCGAACTTCCTCGGCCACCCGGATAACTATATTCAGGCTGACTCGCTGAAGACACCGGCGCATATCGTGCCTGAATGGTATTTCTTGCCATTCTACGCGATGCTGCGTGCAATCACCTTCAACATCGGCCCAATCGACTCCAAGCTTGGTGGCGTTCTGGTGATGTTTGGTTCGATTGCGATCCTCTTCGTTGTCCCATGGCTCGATACGTCGAAAGTGCGTTCGGCCGTTTACCGTCCATGGTTCAAACTGTTCTTCTGGCTGTTTGTCATCAATGCGATCTTCCTTGGCTGGCTGGGCTCGCGTCCTGCTGAAGGCACCTACACATTGCTGGCGCAGTTTGGCACGCTTTACTACTTCGCATTCTTCATTGTGATCATGCCGGTTCTTGGCTTGATTGAGACGCCGAAGCGTCTGCCGAACTCGATTACCGAGGCGGTTCTTGAAAAGAGCGAAGGCAAGGCCGAGATTGCCCCAGTGGAAATCAAGGGCTGAAGCGCGAGATGAAGGACGTAAAAATGAAAAACATCCTCAAGAATTTCGCTGTCTTCGGTATTGCTCCGATTGTGGCTCTTGGTGTGACGCTGGGTGGCGCTTTTGCTGCTGGCGGTGGCGAGGGTGAGCCCGAGCATTATCCGATCCATCATCCGAAGCAGGAAAGCTGGAGCTTTTCGGGGCCATTTGGCACCTATGACAAGGGACAGCTACAGCGTGGCCTCAAGGTTTACAAGGAAGTCTGTTCGGCCTGCCATTCGATGAATCTGGTAGCTTTCCGCAATTTGGAAGCTCTCGGTTATTCGCCGGATCAGGTGAAGGCTTTCGCTGCCGAATATGAAGTCACCGATGGTCCGAATGCGGACGGTGAAATGTTCACCCGAAAGGCAATTGCGACGGATCATTTTCCATCGCCGTTTCCCAATGCGAATGCAGCAGCTGCGGCTAATAATGGCGCAGTTCCGCCTGACTTCTCGCTGATTGCCAAGGCCCGTGCCGTTGAACGAGGTTTTCCAACCTTTATCTTCGACGTATTCACGCAATATGCTGAAGGAGGCCCGGATTATATTCATGCGCTGCTGACCGGCTATGATGAACAGCCACCAGCTGGCATGCATATTCCGGAAGGCACGCATTACAACCCGTACTTCATTGCGGGGAAGTCGCTTGCCATGGCAAAGCCACTCAGCGACGATCAGGTGACGTATGATGATGGTTCTCCGCAGACGGTGGATCAGTATGCGCGTGACGTTTCTGCGTTTCTGATGTGGGCCGCAGAGCCGCATCTTGAACAGCGCAAGAAGACAGGCTTTCGGGTCATTATCTTCCTCGTGCTGTTTGCTGGTCTTGTTTATATTGCCAAGCGTTCGATCTGGTCGAATGTGAAGCACTGATCGCTTGTCATAACAGTTGAAGGGGCGCCAAAAGGCGCCCTTTTTGTTTTGATCATGAAAGATCGTTCGAATATAGGGATTACGCTTGGCGCAGCCGCTATATCGTGGTTGAAGGTAATCTGAAAAAGCCTTTAAATTTGTCGTATTGAAAGGACTGAACATGGAATCCGGCCTTAAAGCCACGTTGAAAGACGCGATCAGAACGATTCCTGATTATCCAAAACCCGGTGTTCAGTTCCGTGATGTCACGACGTTGATGGGCGATGCGCAGGCTTTCCGCCGCGCTGTCGATGAACTTGTCTATCCTTATGCCGGAAACAAGGTTGATAAGGTGGCGGGTGTCGAAGCGCGTGGCTTCATTCTTGGCGGCGCGATTGCGCATCAGCTTTCGGCTGGCTTTGTTCCGATCCGTAAGAAGGGTAAGCTGCCGCGTGATACCGTGCGTATCGCCTACAGCCTCGAATATGGCATTGATGAAATGGAAATGCACCGCGATGCCATCGTGCCGGGCGAGCGCATCATGCTGGTGGACGATCTGATCGCAACGGGTGGCACGGCGGAAGCTGCGGCCAAGCTGCTTCTCCAGATGGGTGCCGAGATCGTTGCCGCTTGCTTCATCATTGATCTGCCAGACCTTGGTGGACGCAAAAAGCTTGAAGCGCTTGGTGTACCAGTGCGAACGCTTGTCGAATTTGAAGGCGATTGAGTCTAGCAAAAGCAACGGTTTTATGCGTCAATCACCGTTGCTTTTGTTTTAAGCAGGTAGCTTCACCATGGCGGCGTTGTCAAAGGATAAAACCTTGTCGCCATTCTGGTTATAAGCGGTGCTGCTCATACTCAGCATTGACCAGCCGGGACGCGAGCCGAGAGGCCGGATCGCATGGACGGTACGCTTATAGGTGATCGTATCACCCGCATAGACCGGACGTATCCATTTGAGATTCTCAAAGCCGGGTGAGGGGCCAAATGTTGGCGGAACTTCGCCGCGCTTGATAGCGTCTTTGGTTGCCTCAACAATAGATGCCACGTTCAGCTTCATAAAAACTGCGGTGGTGTGCCAGCCAGACGCACAAAGACCACCCAGAACGCTGTTCTTGGCGGCTCGCGCGTCGAGATGAAACGGTTGCGGATCGAACTTTGATGCGAAGTGGATGATTTCCTCGGCGCTGAAGGTATAGCTGCCGATGGTCAGCTCTTCGCCGAGATGATCTTCAATGAAACTCATGCTTCGTCTCCTTCGCGTTCAGGATTGCGAAGGCCGATCATGGCCGTGTGCTGTAGCTCGCAAACAACTTCGCCACGCTGATTGACGATCTCGTTATGCACAGTGAGAAAGCCCACATGCGGCATGGATTTGGAGCGGCGGCGGTCAAGCACCGTCGATAGTCCGCTTAGGGTATCACCCGCAAGAACAGGCCGCTTCCAGCGGTTGAATTCAATACCGGGGCTGCCCTGTGAGGTCGAATCTTTCAGGTAGGCATCCCAGATCATGCGCATGAAAAGCGACACGGTGTGCCAGCCTGAGGCTGCTAAGCCTCCTAGGACGCTGGCCTTGCCTGCTTCTTCATCAAGGTGAAAGGGCTGCGGATCGAACTCACGGGCGAATTCGATAATCTCTTCTTTGGTGATGGTGCGCGGTCCGAAGGGAAGCTTCAGGCCTTGTGTGAAATCTTCATAAGCATATCGAGGCGTCTTATCAGTCAATACGGTCTCCTCCCGACCAGAGTGGCGTTGCCCCTCTGTTTCTCTGCCTGCGCATGTCTTAAATTCCCAAACCGGTTCCCATTTTTGGGAGACATGCGTAGAAAAAAGGCCACCGTTTTCACGGTGGCCTGATCGTATCAGGTATTGAAGCGGAACAGCATCACATCGCCGTCATGGACGATGTATTCTTTGCCTTCGTCCCGCGCTTTGCCTGCTTCCTTGGCACCGACTTCACCATTGTATTTGATGTAATCTTCATAGGCGATGGTCTGCGCACGAATGAAGCCGCGCTCGAAATCCGTATGGATAACGCCAGCAGCACCTGGAGCCTTGGTGCCGCGCTTGATGGTCCATGCGCGCGTTTCCTTGGGGCCAGCCGTGAAATAGGTGATGAGGTCAAGAAGCTTGTAGCCAGCGCGGATCAGACGGTCGAGGCCCGGCTCTTCGAGGCCCATGGCGTCGAGATATTCCTTGGCTTCTTCATCAGCAAGCTGCGCGACTTCGGCTTCGATTGCAGCGGAAATGATGACGCTTTCAGCGCCCTGTTCAGCAGCCATTTTGGCGACGGCAGCGCTGTGCTCATTGCCATTGGCGGCATCGCTTTCAGCGACATTGCAGACATAAAGCACTGGTTTCGAGGTGAGCAGGTTCAGGCCCTTGAGGATCAGCAGATCATCTGGTGCAATGTCTTTGAGCATCAGGCGAACAGGCTTGCCGTTCTGCAACAGTTCAAGTGCCTGTTCCATGACGGGCAGCACGGTGGTTGCTTCCTTGTCCTTGGATGCTGCGCGCTTGCGGATCTGAACGATGCGGCGCTCGATGCTTTCGAGGTCCGAGAGCATCAGTTCCGTTTCAACGGTTTCAGCATCCGACACAGGATCAATGCGGCCTTCGACATGGGTGATGTCGTCATCTTCAAAGCAACGCAGAACATGCACGATTGCATCGACTTCGCGGATATTGGCGAGGAACTGGTTGCCCAGACCTTCACCCTTGGATGCACCGCGCACCAGGCCTGCAATATCAACGAAGTTGATGCGGGTCGGGATGATTTCCTTTGAGCCTGCTACTTTCGCAATACCATTCTGGCGGGGATCGGGGACGGCCACTTCGCCGGTGTTCGGCTCGATGGTGCAGAATGGATAGTTTGCAGCCTGTGCCGCAGCGGTCTTGGTCAGCGCGTTAAAAAGCGTGGACTTGCCGACATTAGGCAGGCCGACGATGCCGCATTTGAAACCCATGATCTTACCTGTCAGACTAGAATAGAATTGGTGTCGCTATGCGACTTGGATAAATCTTTTGTCGCTATGCGACATGTAACTATGAAGCGTCAAGAGCACCGCGTAAAAGTCGCAGTTTAATCCTTATTTCCCAAGAGTTTCTTGAGCATTTCAGCCATTGGTCCGCCTGCTGGAATCTGCGGCTTAGCTGCACTCTGGCGTGCCTGCCGAATGTGGCTTTGGGCTTTCGGCGGCGCTTTTGCTGCCTGCGCAGGGTCAGCCTTGAAGCCGTTGGGACGCTGATTGCCGTCGCCCATGGCAACAGCCACGCGGTTCATGAAGCTGTTGTCTTCTTTTTTGGCGAGCAGGCCAACATTGTCCGCGATTGCACCAAACAGCTTATCAAGCCATTCATGATCGACTTTGGCGAAGTCGCCCAGAACATGATTGTGGACAAGTTCTTTTGCACCGGGATGTCCGATACCAAGGCGCACACGACGATAGTCTTTGCCGCCGGGGAACGCCTGCACATGGGCGTCGATAGATTTGATGCCGTTGTGACCGCCGGAGCCGCCGCCTGTCTTGATGCGCAGCTTTGCAGGCGCAAGGTCAAGCTCATCATAGATCACGACGAGATCGGCAGATGTCAGTTTGTAGAAGCGCATGGCTTCGCCAATCGACTGGCCGGAATTGTTCATGAAAGTCATTGGCTTGATGAGAAGGACTTTCTCGCCGTCAATCACGCCGTCGGCGATCTCGGCCTTGAACTTCTTCTGCCAGTTGGAAAAGCGATGGCGGCGGAATATTTCATCCACCGCCATAAAACCGATATTATGTCGGTTATGCGCATATTGAGGGCCGGGATTGCCAAGTCCTGCGATGAGCAGCATGGTTGTCTGACCCCTCTATGCGGACAGCGATTACTCGCCGTCCTTGGCTTCTTCTGCGCCTTCAGCGTTTTCTTCCGACTTGAGGCCGGCAGGTGTCGCAATGGTAGCGATCGTGAAATCGCGATCCTGAATAGCAGGGGTTGCGCCCTTAGGAAGCTTAACAGCCGAAATGTGAACCGAGTCACCGAGCTCAAGGCCGGTCAGGTCGATTTCGAGTGCGTCAGGGATAGCATTTGCCGGAACGATCAGTTCAACGTCGTGACGAACAACGTTCAGAACGCCGCCCTTCTTGATGCCCGGTGCTGCTTCTTCGTTCTTGAAGTGAACAGGAACGTTAACATGGACAACCGACTTCGCGGAAACGCGGAGGAAGTCAACATGCTGAGGGAAGTCGCGGACTGGATCGAGCTGGTAATCCTTAGGGAGAACTTGAATCTTCTTGCCGTCTACTTCGATCGTAGCAACCGTGGTTTTGAAGCCGCCGCCATGGATCTTGTAGAAGATTTCCTTGTACGAGACAGCAATTGCGAGTGGCTCCTGCTTGTCACCATAGATGACTGCTGGAATCTGGCCGTTGCGACGCAGTTCGCGGGAGGACCCCTTACCAACCCGTGTACGCAGATCGGCCTTGAGCACGTAAGTATCGCTCATGGCATTTCCTTTCAAAGTTACTGGAGTGTCGCTTGCCGTTTTATCTGTGCATGATCTTGACCGAAAACCGGTTTCCACTTTTCGGGATCATGCAACGACGAACAACATGAAACAGCCCGATATGCCTTTCACAGGGTGAGAGGCCGGGCGGCTTCATTCCGCGTTGCCTCCAAGGGTGTCTACGCGGATGGCGGTGCTATAGAACAAAGGGGCTTTTCATGCAAGGCGTTCCACAGCTTCTGTGGGCTTTTGTCTTAACGGGTGGCATTGGCCGCGTCAAAAATGTTAAGCGCATGGCAGACTGATCGCGGGTTCTGCCTGCCGAGTCGTCACAACATCCACGGAACAAAGGAAACGAGATGCAGGTCGGTATCGACATGGGTGCTGTTGCTGGAAGTGGTTCTGCCTCGGCAGTGGCGCTTGGCGGTGGTAAGCAGGCCATGCTTGATCTTGAAGAGCTTCTCGCAACGCGTCTTCTGGTGCAGGGCAATTCCGGGTCCGGCAAGTCGCATCTGCTGCGCCGCCTGCTTGAGCAGAGCGCTCAGTGGGTGCAGCAATGCATCATAGACCCGGAAGGCGATTTCGTAACGCTCGCCGATCTTTACGGCCACGTGGTTGTCGATGCTGCCCGTTCGGAATCTGAACTCACCCGCATTGCAAGCCGCATTCGCCAGCATCGTGTTTCGGTGGTGCTTAATCTCGAAGGTCTGGACGTCGAGCAGCAGATGCGTGCGGCGGCTGCTTTCCTTGGTGGTCTGTTTGATGCGGAGCGCGATTATTGGTATCCAATGCTCGTCGTGGTTGATGAAGCGCAGCTCTTTGCGCCCGCTGCCGCTGGCGAAGTGTCGGATGAAGCGCGCAAGCTTTCGCTCGGTGCTATGACGAACCTCATGTGTCGTGGTCGTAAGCGCGGTCTCGCCGGTGTGATTGCCACGCAGCGCCTTGCAAAGCTTGCCAAGAATGTGGCTGCGGAAGCATCGAATTTTTTGATGGGGCGGACCTTCCTCGATATTGATATGGCGCGCGCCGCCGATCTTCTCGGTATGGAACGCAAGCAGGCGGAACAGTTCCGCGATTTGCAGCGCGGTCATTTCATTGCGCTTGGACCGGCCTTGTCGCGCCGTCCGCTGCCGATCAAAATCGGCAAGGTTGAAACTTCTGCGCGTTCGTCGTCGCCAAAGCTGATGCCTTTGCCGGATGCGCCGGAGGATGCGCGCGATCTGATTTTTACGCCAGCGCCGGAAGAAATCCGCACCGTTGTGCGTCGCACGCCGCCACCACCTCCGCCACCATCGACGGCAGAAATTCTGGCACAGGTGGCCAAGCCAAAGCCGGAAGCAGAGCCTGTTGAGGCACCGTTGTTCCCCGGCATTGTGGAAGCCGAGCGTGATAGCTTGCTTGAGAAGGTCATGCGCGAGATCGTTGACGATCCCGATGCTTCTTTCCGCTCTGTTGCTGTGCTTTATCAGGATTTTCTGGTGCGCTGCCGGATTCATCGAGTTCCTGGCGAGCCGCTCGCTTTGCCTGCTTTCCGCCGCCGTCTTGCGGTTGCGCAAGCGAGCATTGAGAGCGATGTTGCGACTGGTGAGACATGGCAGAAGGCATTGGCGCTTTCTGAAAGCCTTACCGATGATGTGCAGGGTGTGTTTCTGATTGTCGCACAGGCAGCAGTAACGGGGGCGATATGCCCGTCTGATGCGGCACTGGCGCGAGCTTATGGCACTCACTCGCTAAGTCGCGCCCGACGCCTGTTGACCTACTTCGAAGAGCGCGGATTACTGGTTGTGCGCAATGATTTCAAAGGTTTGCGCATCGTGAACTTCCCTGATCTTGAGTGCGAGACGGCACCCGGCGATCCGAATGCGCCGGATGATCAGGCGGATGAGGCGCTTGCGGCGGAATAAAGTGGTTCTGTGCAAACCGTCATGAACCTGTAATGATCCTCAGCAACTGCTTGCAGGATCATGCAGAGAGACAAGATGACGACAAAGCCGCAGCCTGACTTCCGAGAACTGTTTATGACATTTGGCAAGATAGGGCTTTTGTCGTTTGGCGGACCTGCCGCGCAGATTGCCATGTTGCAGCGGGTTCTGGTTGATGAAAAGCGCTGGCTGGATCAGGAGCGACTGATCCATGCGCTGAATTTCTGCATGTTATTGCCGGGGCCGGAAGCCATGCAGCTCGCGACTTATACAGGCTGGGCGATCAAAGGCTGGCGCGGTGGCTTGCTGGCGGGGCTTTTGTTTGTTCTGCCCGGTGCAACCGTCATGCTGGCCTTGTCGGCGCTTTATGTTGCCTTTGGACATATGGATATTGTTGCGGGGCTTCTGTTTGGCCTCAAGGCAGCAGTGCTGGCCGTGGTGTTTGAAGCGCTGTACCGGATGGCGAAGCGCACGCTTGCTTCCGGTTTTTCCTATCTGATCGCGATTGCCGCCTTTGTAGCAATTGCGCTTCTCAAACTGCCATTTCCAATTGTCGTTCTGTTGGCAGCACTTGCCGGTGGTTTACGACACTGGTTGCGGGGCGGTGCTGCGAGCAATAACGTCGCGCAAGCCGCCCCCAATGCATTGCGTGAATTTTCGCTGCAAACCCTCATCTGGGGTGGGTTATGGCTGGTGCCATTGGTCGGGCTTTATCTGGCCTTTGGCGGCATGCATGTCTTCACTGCGGAAGCTGCATTTTTTTCCAAACTGGCAGTCGTTACATTTGGCGGTGCTTATGCAGCACTGTCCTACACAGCACAGCAGGCCGTTGAACATTTTGGCTGGATGAAACCCGGTGAAATGCTGACCGGTCTGGGACTGGCAGAAACCACGCCGGGGCCGCTGATCCTTGTACTGGTTTTCGTCGGCTTTGTAGGAGCGGCCAATCTGTCAGGATTGCCGCCACTGGCCGGTGGGCTTGTGGGCGGGCTGATTGCGCTCTGGTTTACCTTCGTGCCGTGCTTTCTCTGGATATTGGCTGGTGCGCCATTTGTGGAGCGCCTGCGTCAGTTGCGCTGGCTGTCAGCCATGCTGAGTGGAATCACGGCTGCGGTTGTTGGTGTGATTGCCAATCTCGCGCTCTGGTTTTCGCTGCACGTCCTGTTTTCACAGGTTCAAGAAGTGCCGCTCGGTCCTTTCACGCTGCCGCTGCCAGATGTCAGCACAATAGACAATGCCGCCGTCCTGATTGCAGGCGCGGCGGCATTCTTGCTTCTCGTTTTAAGGCTCAACATGCCGCTTGTGCTGTTGCTTGCGGCATGTCTCGGCATCGCAATTAAATTAATCGAACAGGCTTGAAACCGATTCTTCAGCCGCGGTGCGTGCAATCGCTTCACCAATCAGGCTGGAGATCGACAGGACGCGAATATTCGGTGCGTCGTTGATCGCGGTCGTTGGCTGGATCGAATCGGTGATAACCAGTTCTTTCAGCTTCGATGAAGCGATACGGGCAACTGCGCCACCTGAGAGAACGCCGTGGGTGATGTAGGCTGTAACGCTGTTTGCGCCCTTGGCGAGCAGAGCTTCTGCTGCATTACACAGCGTGCCGCCGGAATCAACGATATCGTCGAACAGCAGGCAGTCTTTGCCGGTCACATCGCCGATGACGTTCATGACTTCCGATTCACCCGGACGCTCACGGCGCTTATCAACGATTGCAAGCTGCGCATCGATGCGCTTTGCCAGCGAGCGGGCGCGAACCACACCACCAACGTCAGGCGAAACGACCATGCAATTGCCGGTCGGATAGTTTGCTTTCACATCGCGGGCGATAACCGGAACCGCATAGAGGTTGTCGGTTGGAATATCGAAGAAGCCCTGAATCTGACCTGCATGAAGATCCAGTGTCAAAACGCGGTTTGCACCGGCTTCGGTGATGAGGTTGGCAACCAGCTTTGCCGAGATTGGCGTGCGTGGGCCGGGTTTACGATCCTGGCGCGCATAGCCGAAATAAGGAAGCACAGCAGTGATGCGGCGTGCTGATGAACGACGGAAGGCGTCGATCATGATCAGCAGTTCCATCAGATTGTCGTTTGCCGGATAGGAGGTCGATTGCAGAACGAATACGTCTTCGCCGCGCACGTTTTCCTGAATCTCGACGAAGATTTCCTGATCGGCGAAACGGCGAACAGTCGCCTTGCCCAATGGAATGTCGAGATATTGAGCAACGGATTCGGCAAGAACCCGGTTGGAGTTGCCTGCGAAAAGTTTCATTCTTTTTGCCTCTGAAGCCGGAGCAGTTTCGTTCTGTCGCAAAAAGTCCGTGAAACGGACGTGATCTGTTGTGTCAGCGTGAACCGAAACACGTTCGGCTACGCTTATGCCACTCTTAAAAACTATAAAACCGCGTATTCTTTTTTAGAGTTGCCAAATACTGCAGCTTTCAAGGTTTTCTTGAATGAGCGGCCTATTGCAAAGAGTCACCATCATTGCAAGTCCTGTGAGGTCACAATTGCTGCAAAAAGCTCTCTTAAAGTGCTTTCCCACAGGGCTGACCACTGGATTCAGTAAAAGATTTCAGTATTTTGTCGGCGAACTGCTTTTTCATGCGCGATTTGCCGCAAGCCAGTTTGAATATTCCTGTATGGTTTTGTCAGCGATTGACTGCATGGCCGAAGGTGGAACAACGCTCCATGAGTCTGCCGCCGAACCGGATACTTTTTCCTGCCCCTGAATGCGATGAAGGCGATTGCCTGCCGCATCGAGAACATCCCAGACATAGAGAACGGTTGTCTGATTGTCTTCAGACAGCACCGAGAAATAGCCTTTCATGACATAGGCGGCATCCGCGCCATTATTGCCTGCAAGCTCAATGCCCTTTGCACGCGCGTCATCATTAATGCGATGAGTGAGCGGCGTGACGACTGTGACAGGCGCGCCGATGATCGGGGCAATATAAAGCTTGCCCGGCTTTAAGGCTGCGGAACGCGCTGGCACTGTGGGCGCCGTCGCAGGTGTCGTGGCGTCCGGGGTCAGCGCTGCCGGTGTGGTTTGTGCAGGTTGCGGCGTGGCTCCCTGCACGTTCAATGCAGATTCGGTGCTGTTGCAGGCGGCAAGCAGTCCAGCAAGCAACAACATCATGAAAAGACGTGCCTTGTTCATGTTCGGCTTCATGCTCCTGAAAGCGCAGACTATTCCAGCGCCCGTCAGATTTATCGCCGATTGTGCGCTATTTGGCAATCATATCAAGAGAATGGCGGGATAAAGGCAGAGCAGCACCATTTGTTGTGAGATAAGTCTGCCCCAGCGTCATGGCGGTTTCCGTGTCGGAATCCATAATGATCATGTGTGCAAACAGCGTCATATCTGGCTGTATGCTTTCGGGATTTCCTGAATAAAACATTTGCGGGTCCATCCAGGATGGTGTGAAGCGCGCGCCTACAGAATAGCCGCAGGCATTGAGCCTGTGACGGGTGAGGCCATGGGCTTCCATCGTGCGCGAATGTGCGTCAAACACATCGCCAAATGTTGACGCAGGTGTCATCGCCTGTTCGACCGCTTCGAGTGCTTCACGTGCAGCGGCGTAAAGTCTTTCGTGCTCCGGCTTTGGCTGCCCGACGATAATCGTGCGCATCATCGGCGCATGGTAATGGCGATAAACGCCGGACCATTCAAGCGTGAGCTGATCATTGGCTGAAAGCGTTCGACGACCGGCTTTGTAACGGCAGAGCAGAGCATCGGCGCCGGAGCCAATGATATATTCATTGGCCGGATAGTCACCATCGCCTGCAAAATTGGCGGCCATCATCGCAGCAAGAATATCGGCTTCGCTTGCGCCGGCTTTGATAAGTTTCAGTGCGGCATCCAGCGCATCGTCGCCTAACTCTGCCGCACGTTTGATAAGCGTTATCTCGGCCGGGCTTTTGAGAAGGCGCAGACTGTCCACTATGCCGGAGGCATCGTAGAGCTTAGCGAAGCTCTGTAACTGATCATCAAGTTTGCGAGCATTGGCGCCGGTTAGTCCATGGGTCTGGTATTCAATGCCGATGCGCGTGCCCAGCAGATCAAGCTCGGTGAGAATGTTTCGCAGATCAATGGCCGGGTTTGCATTGTCGCGATCGGTCCAGACGACGATATTCTCGATGTTGGATGTATGGCGCGCTTGCCGGAGGTCGGCGGAGCGGGTCATCAATACGGTTGAACCGTCGGCTTTGACGACAAGGCACTGGAAAAAGCAGAAGCCAAAGGTGTCGTAGCCGGTCAGCCAGTACATGCTTTCCTGCGCAAACAGCAGCAAAGCATCCAGCTTCTCTTCCTCCATCTTCAAGATCAGACGGTCGCGACGTGCAGCGAATTCTTCCGGCTCGAAGTGAAGGGCCATGCGGTTCTCCTCAGTCTACAATGGCAATGGCGGCGATCTGACGGCCATAATCAGGCTCGTTACGATGCGTCGTGCGCCGATAGGAATAAAACTGTTCTTCATCGGCATAGGTACACTGACGCAATGATTCTGCCCTGACACCCGCGCGGGTCAGGCGGTCTGTGATGAAAGTCCAGAGATCGAAAAGCTTGTGTGCTTCTTTGTCCGAAGGCTCAAAATATTTGGTATAAGATGGGTCTTTGCTTGTAAATTCGGCATAGAATTCCGGTCCGACTTCATAATTGTCTGGGCCGATTGTTGGACCAAGAACGGCAATAATATTTTCGCGCTTGGCACCCAGCTTGATCATCGCTTCAATGGTGTTTTCGAGCACACCTGTAAACGCACCACGCCAGCCGGCATGGGCCGAGCCAATGACGCCTGCTTCATGATCGGCAAACAGCACCGGGCCACAATCAGCCGACAATGCGCCGATCGCGATGCCGGGAACATTGGTCACCATTGCATCGGCTTTTGGGCGTGGCGCCGTGAGAGGTTGGGTGACGTAGACAACATCAGGTGAGTGGACTTGATGCACTGTGACGAGATGATCGGATGCGACGCCAAGTGTCTCGGCCACGCGGCGGCGATTTTCGCTCACGCGTTCCGGCACGTCATTGGAGCCGCTGCCGACGTTAAGCCCTGCATAAATTCCATCTGAAACGCCGCCTTTGCGGGTGAAAAAGCCATGCGCAATGCGCTTGCCGTTTAATCCGGCAATGCCGTCCAGCAGAGGGGAGCGAAGCGGTTGCGGCTTGTCGGTCATGAGCTTTCTCTTTCAAACGGCTGGATGGTGGGGGAGGCTTGATTGCTTGTCAATCGCAGCTTTTTGACGATGTGATTTATCAGGCAGTCTCAAAGGGGAAGATTTTTGTTTGTTTGTCGGCAATAGCCAGCACTTTGAAAAGCGTTCCCATCTGGTCGGGCGCTGCCAAGCGCTCGACATCTTGGCGCAGTTTATTCTGGAAAGCGCCCTCGCGCCCGGCCCCCAAACGTCCAGCGCGATCAACAAGACCCATGCCCAACAGAAAATCGCCCTGCGTCATGGTTGCGGTTTTGCAACCGCAATTGCGCGCGGTTTTTTCCAGCATGTCGAAATCGACGTGGCTGGTGAGGTCTGCTTCTCCCGGATGGGCAAAAACATCATCATAGGCATGCTTCAGCATAGCTTGCAGTGTGTCGCCGAAGCCCGATTGCAGATGGCCATAATCGATAGAAAGTGCGGCCCCGCGCGAAATGGCAATGCGCTGTGCAATTTCCTGCATCAAGGCGGTGCGGGCAGGGGCTGCTTCGAAAATTGTGCCTTCGGGTGCTGTCTGGTGGCCTGCGGGCAGCAGTGCCTCATCAATGCCGCCTGTGCCGCTGATGAAGTAAAACGCGTCCTGTTCATTCAGTGCGATCAGCCGTTCGACAAAACGGCCATTCGATTTTACGAATTGTCTGAACGGAATTGCATCGAACAATTCGTTGGAAACGAGGATGAGTGGGCCGTCCGGAACATCAGAGAATTGTTTGAACCATTCCACGTTCTCACGGCCAAGTTTCTGCTTTTGCTTTTCGATCAGTCTTGGACTGGTCTCAACCATGGCAATGCACATTGAACCAGACATTGCAGGCGCAAGCTTTGCTATTGTGCGCAACATGTCACTCATCAGCGTTCCGCGACCGGGACCAATCTCGCAGAGCACGGCGTTATCAGGGCGACCGAGAGCATCCCAAATGCCAACAGACCAGATGCCGATCAGTTCACCGAACATCTGGCTGACTTCTGGAGCGGTGATGAAATCACCATCGCGCCCAAAAGGTTCGCGTGTCGTATAGTAGCCAGATTCCCGGTCGCCAAGGCAGGCAGCCATATAGTCGGCAACGCTGATCGGCCCTGTGGTGCCGATCAGCCGTTTCAGCCGGTGTTTTAACGATGCCTCAGGCATGTTTTGCTGCCGCCCGATTGGCGCGCCACATCGCCCATAGACCAATCAGAACCATTGGAAGGGAAAGGATCATCCCCATGGTCAGCCAGCCGCCGAAGAGATAGCCAAGTTGTGCATCGGGTTCGCGGAAAAACTCGACGATGATGCGGCTCAGACCATAGCCGAGAACGAATGTGCCTGCGATAAAGCCGGGTGCTTTGAGTTTTTTACCGGCCCAGACAAGCACGAACAGAACGAAAAACAGGACCAGCCCCTCAAGAAATGCTTCATAGAGCTGGCTTGGATGGCGCGGAAGGCCGCCGCCATTCGGGAAGCGTACAGCCCATGCCACATCGCTGACGCGGCCCCATAATTCATCATTGATGAAGTTCGCCACACGCACCACGCCAAGACCGACTGGTACACCCGCAGCGACAACATCGAACATGCTCCAGACCTTGATGCCGCGTGAGCGTGCAAAAAGGATCATGGCAATTGTTGTGCCGAGAATGCCGCCATGAAAAGACATGCCGCCATCCCAAACCGCAGGAATAGCCAGCGGATTGGTGAGATAATAGGGGAGGTTATAAAAAAGCACATAGCCCAAACGTCCGCCAAGCACGACGCCAAGCGCTGCCCAAATCACAAAATCATCAAGTGCTTCAGGCTGCATGGGGGGCTGGTTGCTGGCCCACAGGCGGTGGTTGCGCAGCAGCTTTTTGCCATACCACCAGGCAAACATAATGCCGATGACATAGCCAAGGCCATACCAATGCACGGCCAGCGGACCGATCGAAAAGATCACTGGATCAATATTTGGAAAAGCAAGGCCAGAGGCTGGCTGCAAAGTCTCCATGATAAAATAACTCCATTTTCCGGCGGAACATGCGCGACGATATCTGAGTGGTCAAGTCATCACGTTTATACAGCTTCACTTGCATCACAACCGAGACAGCCCTATTTCCAATTGAGGTTTTCAACAAGACCGTATCGAAGATAGGAAAGAATGCCATGACCAGCGGATCAAACCGGGTTCTCGACGAACTCGCCAAGCTTGTGACGGATGCGGCAGGTGCTGCGCAAGGCGTGCGCCGCGAAGTCGAGACTGCACTGCGCTCACAGAGCGAACGTGTGCTTCATACGCTCGATGTTGTGCAGCGGGAAGACTTCGAAGCGGTGCGTGAAATGGCGATCAAAGCGCGCGCTGAAAATGCGGCCCTGCTTGCCAAAATCGAAGCATTGGAAGCGCGTCTTGCTAAATTTGAAGTTGATTCGACTGCGAAAACGCCAAAAAACTCTGCTCAAACAGCAAAATCCAAAGATAATTCATAATTTTTTATTAACAGGCTATAAGTGCCAAAAACCCTTGTCTTAGAGTCGCTTAAGGCAGGGGTTGCGGTTCGCTCCTCCCATATTTCCACATGCTTTAATGCCTCTTTTCAGAAAAGGGGCTGGCGTTCAGATTCAGCATCAATAGACTGAAAACACTACATGATTCGTAATAGGGTCATGTAGGCAGCGGCGAGGGGCTGTCGTTTTAGTTTTCGCGTCTTTCAGGCTGCTTTCCAGTATCAGTTGCGTATGTGCGTATGCCATTGAGGTGTTGCATGCTGAGTAAGCGTGCGAACTCCTCAACCGATCAATTCGTGCTTTTTTCTGCGCTTTGTTTGCGTGGGGGAGGTGCGGGCGAGCAGTCACTTGCGCGCCGGGAATTTGGAGGTGTCTTTTGAGGCGCTTCCCAGAACAGGAAACGGACATGAGCCTTCTTGAGCTTGAATTTGCACGCGAAGCACATCCGGTGGATGTGATCGAGCATGTTGCGAATTCAAACGACTGGACGTTCGAGCGGACTGGCGACGACGAAATTGCAATTTCGGTGGCGGGCAACTGGACCGACTACCATATCTCGTTCTCCTGGATGGAGGATTTTGAAGCTCTGCATCTGGCCTGTGCCTTTGACATCAAGGTTGCCGAACCGCGGGTCAATGAAGTGATGCGGTTGCTGTCGCTTATCAATGAAAAGCTTTTGATGGGCCATTTCGATCTTTGGCAGCAGGAAGGCGCGATCATGTATCGCCAGTCGCTGCTGCTTGCCGGCGGTGCAGAACCCACCAGCCGTCAGGTGGAAGTGTTGCTTTCAGCGGCGCTTGAAGCATGCGAAAACTATTTTCAGGCCTTTCAATTTGTTGTGTGGTCGGGTGTCAGTGCGCGTGAAGCACTGGAAAGCGTTTTGTTCGAAACAGTCGGACGCGCATAAATTTAATCCCGGTTTTTTGACCGGGATTCACTTTGGGGGATAAGATGAGCGGAACTGAAACGATCAGCTGGGCAGATTTCGAGAAGGTCGATATTCGCACAGGAACGATTGTTGAGGCTGTGCCATTTCCTGAAGCCCGCAAGCCAGCTTTCAAGCTGAAGATCGATTTTGGGGACAAGATCGGTATCAAAAAATCGTCAGCACAAATCACAAAACATTATGAGCCGGATGCGCTGATTGGTCGGCAGGTGCTGGCCGTGGTCAATTTCCCCCCGCGCCAGATTGGGCCTTTCATGTCCGAAGTTCTTACGCTCGGTCTGCCTGATGAGAATGGCGAAGTGGTCCTGGCTGCAATTGATAAAAGAGTTCCAGACGGCGTTAAACTATACTGATCGTCTTTCTGTGATTTGTGCATGTCGCCTGTTGTGTGCGATTGATCGCACACAACAGACAGGAATGAAGCAGATGCAGGGAACGATTGTCGTCGCCATAGGCGGAGCTCTGGGAAGCATATTGCGCTATTGGATGACCATCTGGCTTGCGCCGGTAAGCCAGGGGCTGCCCTGGGGCACGATTGCGGTCAACATCATCGGTTCATTTGCCATTGCTTTCTTTGGCGCGATGACGATGGCATCCAGTCGTATTGAAGTGCATGAGATCTGGCGTCTGGCCTTTATGGTTGGCGTCTGTGGGGGCTTTACAACCTTTTCCTCATTCAGTGTGCAAACTTTCGAACTGTTGCGTCTTGGTATGCCGGGGCGCGCACTTTTGAACATCGGTATTTCGCTTGCTGCCTGTCTTGCCGCGACAGCTCTTGGTTATTTCGCAGCACAGGTGCTCAATAAAGTTTAACAGTTTCTGCCGCGCATCTTATCTCAAAACTGCTTCGCAGTTTTGCTGGAAATGCTCTAGGCCGGAATGCGGATAATTGCTCTTAAGCCGCCGGTGGGGGCATCTTCCAGTTCGATATCGCCGCCATGGCTTCTTGCAATATCGCGTGCGATGGCGAGGCCAAGCCCGCCTGTGCCGCCTGAATCCTGTGTGCGTGCTTCATCAAGGCGCACAAAGGGTTTGAAAACGTCTTCGCGACGATCTTCCGGTATGCCGGGGCCGTCATCATCCACGATGATTTTCAGCCAGCCATCTTCATGCGTGAGTGCAAGTTCGACATTCTGCGCATGGCGGAACGCATTGGACACCAGATTGCTGACAAGACGCGAAAAGGCGTTCGGTCGAACATGGATCTCGCTGTCGCCTTCAATGGAATATTTGAAGCCGCGTTCGCGCAGTCGCGCTTCATTGGAAAGTTTGTCGCAAAGCAAACGCACATCATAGGTTGCCGCCTCTTCCGCACCTTCGCCCCGCGCAAAAGCCAGATAGCCTTCAAGCATCGTCTGCATGTCGGCAATGTCCTGATTGAGCGGTTCGGTGTCGATGGCATTGCCGGTGAGGGCGAGTTGCAACTTGAAGCGGGTAAGAATGGTGCGCAGATCGTGGCTGACGCCAGAAAGCATGGCTGTGCGCTGTTCAATCTGTCGCTCAATGCGCGAGCGCATCTGAATGAAAGCAATGCCAGCGCGACGGACTTCTTCCGCACCATGGGGGCGGAAGCCCTCCGGCATCGGGCGGCCTTTGCCAAAACTTTCAGCCGCCTGTGAAAGCTGCTGGATGGGTTTGATCTGATTGCGCAGGAAGGCAATCGCAATGATCAGAAGAACAAGGGCTGTGCCGATCATCCAGGTGAGGAAGATACCGGTATTCGATGCATAGGCCTGACTGCGGCGGGCAAAGACACGAAGCACTTTATCTTCGAGCTTGATGCGAATTTCAATCAGATCGGAATCGCCAACCGTATCCACCCAGAACGGACGATTGATCTGACGGGTGATTTCTTCGCTCAGGAAGTAATCGAGAATGGCGAAGAACGGTTTTGGTCCCGGTGGTGGCAGCGGATCAGGCGGCAGGATCGAAATATTGAGGCCAAGACGCTGCTGTGAGATACGGATCAGGTTGTCGTATCCGGGTTCCTGCGGGTAAGTTTCTAAAATGTCGATGATTGCAGAAATATCACGGACAACGGCTGTTGAAAGCCGTTCAGTCACCATCTGCCAATGCCGTTCCATGAAGACATAGGCGATGACGGATTGAAGCAGCACCATCGGTGCGATGATGATGATGAGCGAGCGCGCATAAAGCCCTTTGGGCATTTTGCGCGCAAACCAGCGCGTTATCGATTTCCAGGGTGACTTCATCGTCTCAGACAACTCCAGACGGTTCTGCTTGTTGCATGTTTTTGGTCACGCTCTGAAATTTGCGAGGCTCCGCGCTTAAGTCTGGCTTCTAGTCGATTATTCAATACTCAGCTTATAGCCGATGCCGCGCACGGTTTGCAGCCAAACCGGGTTGGCCGGGTCCTGTTCGATTTTGCGGCGCAGACGGTTGATCTGCACATCAATTGTGCGCTCGCCGACATCCCCATCCTGCCCGGTCAGCTCATGACGCGGAATGGTTTCGCCGGCGCGTTCTGCAAAAATCGCCATGATATCCTGCTCGCGGTCCGTGAGCTTGATTGTTTCGCTGCCTTTTTTCAACTCGCGGCGCGGGATGAAAAACGTATAAGGACCAAAAACAATCTGTTCGATCTTTGGCTGGGCAGGGGTTGCTCCACGACGCAGGATATTGTTGATGCGCAGGATCAGCTCGCGCGGATCGAAAGGCTTGGGCAGATAATCGTCTGCACCGGCCGACAATCCATCAATGCGACTGTCGGTTTCCGACAGTGCGGTGAGCATAAGGATCGGCACAGTTTTTTGTTCGCGCAGCGACCGGGTGAGCGAAACGCCGGTTTCGCCCGGCATCATCACGTCGAGGATCAGCAAGTCGAAGTCGATGCCTTCAAGCTTGCGGCGTGCTTCGGCAGCGCTGCCAGCCATCGTGACCCGAAAACCGCTGGTCGTCAGATATTGCGAAAGAAGGCTGCGGATTCGCGTGTCATCATCGACAACAAGAAGATGAGGCGCGTCATCCGAAAGGTGCTTTTCTTCTTCAGCCATGGCGTCGTTTGGTCCCATCCTGTTCCAGATCAGCGCGCATCATTTCATCACGCGTGATTGGCTTTATTTCTACCCATGCCCTAGCAGGCCAACTGTCTTTGGTTCGCCATGACATGATACATCTTACCGACAGGAAAGTGGCGCGTCTATGAGAGCGTTTCCACAGCTGCTTCTGCTGCTGTGAAGTCATCAATCTGAACGCGCCGTTCAGGATTGACCATGTTGTAAAGAAAGCGCTCGATTACTTTCCGTTCTTCAGATTGACATTCTTCCAATGCCCTCGCGATGCGGCGCGACTGTGGCAGCGTGAGCGCAAGAGTGAGTTGGCGTCCACTTTTTGTTGGATAAAGCCGGCGGTGGCGGCGGTCATTGAGCCCCGTCGCCTGCACGACATGGCCGGTGTCGATAAGCTGCTTGAGAACACGAGACAGGCTTTGCTTGGTGATGCGCAGCACTTCCAGCAGTTCAGCGACCGTCATTCCCGGCTTGCGGTTGATAAAATAAAGCACGCGGTGATGGGCGCGGCCAAAGCCTATCTTCTCCAGAATCAAATCCGGGTCAGCAGTGAAATCGCGATAGGAAAAGAACAGCAACTCAATGACGCTGAGATCGGCAGCCTCCAGCGAGGTCAAAGGATTGGTTATATAATTCACATCATTCGTCGAGTTCACATCGAAGCTCCGTCTTGTTACGATAAATATGTCAGCATTGTTGACATAACTCAATCGTCAAGATAATTTTTGGGAAGTGCGGGGCGGTATTTTTGGAATAAAGTTTACGCTGCTGCATGCTGGAGGAGAGATAATTACGCTGTTTGCCGGTGTAATACTGTCCCATAAGGACAGTAGCGTATCATGGCGAGCGTTATTTTCCGCATTGACTGGAAATATCGATTTAACCGGCTGGAAAAGATTAGGGAAAAGGCTCATTCGAGCCAAACGGGATGGTGGAAAACCGCTACCCAATTTTGAGGAAGAGTAAAATGTCTGCGATTCCATTCGATCAACGTGACGGATTTATCTGGCAAGATGGCGAATTCGTCGCCTGGAAGGATGCCAAGATTCATGTGCTGACCCATGGTCTACACTATGCAAGTGCAGTGTTTGAAGGCGAGCGTGCTTATGGTGGCGAGATTTTCAAGCTGACCGAGCATACTGAGCGTTTGCATGAATCCGCTCGAATTCTTGGTTTTGAAATTCCCTATAGCGTGGAAGAGATCGACAATGCCTGCCGCGAACTGCTCAAGAAGCAGGGCTTTGAGGATGCCTATGTGCGCCCCATCGCATGGCGTGGATCGGAATCGCTTGGCGTTTCGGCGCAGAACAATCGCATTCATGTGGCTATCGCGATCTGGCAATGGCCGAGCTATTTCTCACCTGAAGAAAAGATGAAAGGCATTCGTCTCGATATCGCAGAATATTGCCGCCCAGATCCACGGACTGCGCCATCGCGCTCCAAGGCTGCCGGTCTTTATATGATCTGCACGATTTCCAAACATGCAGCTGAAGCCAAGGGCTATGCGGATGCGCTCATGCTGGACTGGCGTGGACAGGTTGCGGAGGCCACAGGCGCGAATGTTTTCTTCGTAAAAGACGGGGCTCTGCATACGCCAAAGCCGGATTGCTTCCTTGATGGAATTACGCGCCGCACGATCATTGATCTTGCCAAGCGTCGCGGCTTGGACGTTGTCGAGCGCGTAATTATGCCGGAAGAACTGGAAACATTCAGCGAATGCTTCCTGTGCGGAACTGCGGCTGAAGTGACGCCGGTTTCAGAAATTGGGAAATACAATTTTAAACCTGGCGTAATTACGAATATGCTTATGAATGATTATACAAATGAAGTTCAGCCAAAGCGAAGAGCGGCTGAATAGCAGTGTTTTAAACAGAAAAAAGCGGCGTTTAAGCCGCTTTTTTACTATATGGATGCTTAGTGTTTGACTTTGAAGCGTTTCGGCCCAAGATTTTGTATGTCGGATTCGCGTTATTCCGGCTTTTAACTCAGATGGGGTGACGATTATGGAATCTCTACTGCCTATCATTCTTCAGCTTGTTTCGGGGGCAGTCGGTGGCAATATTGCCGGTGCCGTCAAAAACCTGAGCCTCGGTACTGCTGGTAATACTGTTGCCGGTGGCATTGGTGGGGTTATCCTTGGTCAGCTTCTGCCGTTATTATCCGGTGGCGGGCTGGATTCTGTTCTTAATGGTGTGGTTGGCCAGTTGGCAGGCGGTGGCGTAGGCGGTCTTGCGCTTACGGCAATTGTCGGGCTGATCAAAAACTCGCTGGCTAGCAAAGCTTAAGGGTACGTCAGACCTGAGAGCAGGTAAATAGAGCGGTTGTGGAGACGTCAGCCGTTGGAAATTTATTGCGAGATGGAAAATGGGCGGCTCTCAGCCGCCCGTTTTGTTTGCAAAAGCGCTTGCACGATCTTACTTTAGAGTGCACTTCGATCCGATGGAATTTATGCTCTAAAATAGGGCAGCTTTAACCGCAGTTTTTAATTCTGCTGACTGAATGGAGTATCCTGAATGGGGCAATTGCAAGCTATTATCGTCCCGGTGACGCCTTTTCAGCAGAACTGTACAATTCTTTTCGATAGCGACACAAAGAAGGGCGTGGTGATTGACCCGGGTGGCGATTTCGATCGCATTAAGGAAGCGATTGCCTCTCAAAATGTCGATGTGGAAGCCATCTGGATTACCCATGGGCATATTGATCATGCGGGTGCCGCGCTTGATCTTAAGGAAGATCTCGGCGTTGACATTATTGGCCCCCATAAGGATGACAAGTTTTTGCTGGATAATCTGGCGACGACTGGCCTTAAATATGGACTGACCGAGGGTGTACGCAATGTAACACCGGATCGCTGGCTTGAAGAAGGTGACAAGGTCACTGTTGCGGGCCACACATTCGATGTGTTTCATTGTCCGGGCCATGCGCCCGGCCATGTGGTCTTTTTCAATCCAGAAGCGCGTTTTGCGATCGTCGGTGATGTTTTGTTCAATGGCTCCATTGGCCGTACCGATTTGCCCGGCGGCGATCACGCAGCGCTTATTCGCTCCATTAAGGAAAAGCTTTTGCCACTTGGCGATGATGTTGGCTTTCTGTGTGGCCATGGCACCGGTGGGCGCTTTGGGGAAGAACGCCGCAACAATCCGTTTCTGAATGATCTCGGATATGCCTGATCTGGTTTATCCTTAAAAAAAGCCGCCCTGTGAGGCGGCTTTTTTGATTTTGCGGATTTGATCAGTTGGCCGAGCAGAAGTGATCGCGACCATCATACCCACGATAGGTGCCGGTATTTGGATTGAACGAGCGATAGCGGTCCGAACAATATTGATACCAGCCACGGCTCCAGGGTTCATAACCAACACGATACTGCACGCTTCGTGCAGGCGGGGCTGGATAGTAGGCTGGAGGCGGTGGTGGTGGCGCATAAACCGGCGCTGGCTGCACATAGGTGGGCTGTGGCTGGCTTAGCGCGCTGCCAAGCAATGCGCCCGCTGCAAGGCCGATGACGCCTGCGGCAACCGCATCGCCGGTGCGATCACGATCGCGGTGACGATAATATGGACGATCCCATCCGCCCCGATCCCAGCCGCCACCATCCCATCCGCGACGGCCCCAGGAATCTGCTGATGCCGCAGCCAATGGCGCTGAAACTGCTGCTATGGAGGCTACGCCAAGAATAGCCGCTTTGAGTAACCTGTTCATTGTTCGCTCCTTCGGAAGCATAACTGCAATCTCTACGATGCGTCCGGTTGAATGGGCACGGAGCATCAATCATGAATAACAAGTTAATAGTGTCGACATGAATGGAGGCTGAACAATGTTCATAGGGCGCGGAAATCGCGGTTAATCGGTAAATTAGATGCAGTGGCGGTAATATTTCGCGCGTTTGGCTCTGTGATGATTCCATAAAAAACCCCGGCGTCAGCCGGGGATCAAATTCTTGATCAGTAAGACTCGAGCTTAGTCAGTAATCGAAATGTTTACTGCCTTAGGGCCTTTGCCGCGACGATCCGGTTCCGTCTCGTAGGAAACCTTCTGATTGTCAGCAAGTCCTGCCAAACCCGAAGCCTGTACAGCAGAGATATGCACGAAGATGTCTGCGCCGCCATCATCAGGCTTGATAAATCCGAAACCTTTTTCGGAGTTGAAGAATTTGACCTGTCCGGTCTGTGCCATGGGATCCGTTCCTTTTCCTTGGCGCCACTGCTTTATGAGAGACAGTGGAATTACTACTTCTGCCGAACGCACCACACACCCGGCAGAGGGTCATGCAGGCAGTTATCGACTTAGGAAAAGAAACGATCATTGCTGGAGAGTAACCCCCAACCCGAAACTTCTAGCGGTTCCGGCGCGCCGTTCTTCAAGTCTTCCGTTGTGCTCAAATTGCCCGGACATTTGAAGACTGATCTATGATGCGTTATTTGGCAAGCAAATTCTTTTCGCAAAATGCGATTAGTTTTCTTCGAAAGGGTATCATTGCTAAATTTTTCAAAAATTACCAGAATACCGCTAATTTAATACAAAAAGAGTGCGAGAGAGGGGAAATATATAAAATCATACTATGGTATAGTATGCCTTGTTGCTTATTTATTGCGCAAAACTATGCATGCGCCGCCTGCTGCTCGTAGTTTAGTGCAAATGTTATCCGCCTCGCTGCGATTATCAGCGCCTATGCGTACCGCATAAATACCCCGTCGGGCAATGGGAGTACGAACACGGCTGATAACCGGATTATGCCCAGACAGCACGCTTGGGAATTGTTTGCGCAGACGATTCCATTGATTGACCGCGACACTGCGCCGGAAATTGCCTGCGACCTGAATGCCCCAAGGCTTCGGCTTGATGCGCGACATGGGAATGGTTGCCGTGCGAATAATTGGCAAGCGCTGGCATGCTTGCGCAAAGCTGAGCTTGGCATCAAGTGGGCGGTTGTTGATTTCATTGCCTGATGCGAAGTTATCCGCCGGTGCGCCCGTTAGATCCAAGACGTAATCTTCGGTTTCAAGTGGCAAAAAGCCACCTGAGCGCATCCAGTTGGAAACACGCGTTGGGCCTGCATTATAAGCCGCCGCCGCAAGGCCCCAATTGCCGAAGGCGCCTTTCAGTTCACTCAAAAAGCCTGCCGAGGCAGGAATTGCCTGTTCGATGTCGAAGGGATCGGCCAGTCCGCGCTCTTTGGCCGTATAGGGCATGAACTGTGCAATGCCCTGTGCACCAACCGGACTCACAGCGCGATGGTCAAAACGACTTTCTTTCCAGATTAGCCGTGCAAAGAAGTCTTTGGGAATACCGCGTTTTTTAGCATTCGTCTCAATCAGCTCGCAGATTCGTTCAACCGTGGGCTCCGCCTTCTTAGACGGTATGGGCGGACCATAGATTTCGGTTTCCAGCCTATTTTCAGCAGAAACGGATTTGATAGCGTCCGGCCAGCAAAGAAGCTGGAAAATTGTGACAGTTGCCATAACCAGATGCGAACGCTTCATGCAGACTTTCCGCCATTGATCCCCGAAAGCTATAGACAGAGTAAAGCAAGTTTCTGACTTGTCGATATGACTTTCATGTGCGGATGCGGAATATATGCGAATATATCCTTGTTCTTCCTCTTCGCTGTGCCATTTTAGTCGTTAACAGGAGAGGAGGGAGCAATGCTTCTGAACAGAATCAGCCGATTGAGCGTCTTGGCGGGTGCCTTGTTTCTCGCAGGTTGCGTAGCGGAAGGAGGCCCCGATCACCGCCCGCCCATGCGCCCCGGACCATCGCAGCCGCAAATGTGCCCAATGATCTATGCGCCGGTTTGTGGTGAACGTGGGTCTTCGCGCAAGACGTTTGGCAATGCCTGTCAGGCGCGTGCCGACGGTTATCGGATTGTCGGAAACGGACAATGTCGTTCGAGGCCGGGGCAAGGTTCCGGCTGGGGAGGAGAGCGGCCAAACCGTCCTCCGCATCAGGGTAACAGACCGGGACGTCCGGGGCCGGGTGCTGGCGCCTGCACCCGAGAATATATGCCGGTTTGCGCGCGCAGGGGCAATGACAGGCAGACATTCCCGAACCGCTGCGAAGCGGAACGCGCTGGCTACCGTATTACCGGTGGCGGTCAGTGCCGTTAAGCACTAAACGCCCTTGATTCACCGTCCCGGTCGGCCAGTCTTGCCGGGGCGACGCTTTTTGCGGGCAGTTTCAGCCGGGTCTTCATAAGAGCCGATACCTGAACGCTCGCGGCGGATGGCTGCATCGTCGGCCCCTGCCGGCTTTTCTGTGCGCTTGACGGTCATCTCATCCAGCGTGTTCTTACGGAACAGCGGCTTGGCCATGTCCGTCCCTGGTCCCATATTATCGAGCGATGGCTTCGCAAAGAGTGACTTCTTCGGCTCGTCGCCAACAGTGCGGTGCACCTTGCGACCCGCGTTGTGACGGCCTTTTGTGCGACCGGTCACAGGGCTTTCAAGCTCCACTTCACGCGCCATTGGGTCGTCGGCAATCGCCAGTTCCATTTCACGCAGGCGCTTGACCTCATCCCGCAGGCGTGCCGCCTTTTCGAAGTCGAGATCAGCCGCTGCATCGCGCATCTGCTTTTCGAGATGTTCCAGATGGGCGGCAAGATTGTTGCCCATCATCGCACCTTCTTCGGCAAAGCCTGAAATATCGGCGCGGACGTGATCCTGCTCGTAAACCGAATTCAGAATATCCGAGATATTCTTCTTTACCGAAGCAGGCGTTATGCCATGCTCACGATTGTAAGCTTCCTGCTTTTCGCGGCGGCGGCTGGTTTCATCCATCGCGCGCTGCATGGAGCCGGTGATGTTGTCGGCGTAGAGAATGACCTTGCCGTCAACATTACGCGCCGCACGGCCGATGGTCTGGACAAGTGAGGTTTCCGAACGCAGGAAACCTTCCTTGTCAGCATCGAGAATGGCAACGAAACCACATTCGGGAATATCAAGGCCTTCGCGCAGCAGGTTGATACCCACCAGCACGTCGAACGCGCCAAGGCGCAGATCGCGGATGATTTCGATGCGTTCCAACGTGTCGATGTCCGAGTGCATGTAACGCACGCGAACGCCCTGTTCGTGCAGATATTCGGTCAGGTCTTCGGCCATGCGCTTGGTCAGCACCGTGCAGAGCGTTCGATAGCCCTTGCGTGCAGTCTCGCGAATTTCGCCTAGCACATCATCAACCTGATTTTTCGCCGGGCGGACTTCGACCGGCGGGTCGATCAATCCGGTTGGGCGGATGACCTGCTCGGCGAAGACGCCGCCCGCTTCTTCCATTTCCCACTTGCCCGGCGTTGCCGAAACCGCAATGGTCTGCGGACGCATGGCGTCCCATTCCTCAAAGCGCAGCGGGCGGTTGTCCATGCAGGAAGGCAGGCGGAAGCCATATTCGGCCAGCGTCGCTTTACGACGGAAGTCGCCGCGATACATGCCGCCAATCTGCGGAATCGTAACATGGCTTTCGTCGAGGAAAACCAGCGCGTTATCCGGGATATATTCAAACAGTGTCGGTGGCGGTTCGCCCGGTTTGCGCCCTGTCAGGTAGCGCGAATAGTTTTCAATGCCGTTGCACACACCGGTTGCTTCGAGCATTTCAAGGTCGAAATTCGTGCGTTGCTCAAGACGCTGCGCTTCCAGCAGACGACCGGCGCGGGTCAGTTCTGCGAGGCGGTGCTGCAACTCTTCCTGAATGGACTTGATCGCCTGATTGAGTGTCGGGCGGGGTGTTACATAGTGCGAATTCGCATAAATTTTGACCGATTGCAGATCGCCGGTTTTCTGGGCGGTCAGCGGGTCAAACTCGGCGATGCTTTCGATTTCATCGCCAAACAGCGAAATACGCCATGCCCGGTCTTCCAAGTGGGCCGGGAAGATTTCAATCGTATCGCCACGCACACGGAATGAGCCGCGCACAAAATTGATGTCCTGTCGTTTATATTGCTGCGCCACGAGATCGGCGAGAAGCTGGCGCTGGTCGAGCCGGTCGCCAATCTTCATCTCGAACGTCATGGCCGTATAGGTTTCGACCGAACCGATACCGTAAATACAGGAGACAGACGCCACGATGATCACATCATCACGCTCGATCAGGGCGCGGGTTGCGGCATGGCGCATCCGGTCGATCTGTTCGTTTACGGTCGATTCCTTTTCGATATAGGTATCGGACCGCGCCACATAGGCTTCCGGTTGATAGTAATCGTAATAGGAAACGAAATATTCGACGGCATTGTTCGGGAAGAAGCTTTTGAACTCGCCATAAAGCTGCGCTGCAAGTGTCTTGTTCGGCGCGAGAATGAGCGCGGGGCGCTGCGTTTCCTGAATGACCTTCGCCATGGTGAAGGTTTTACCCGAGCCGGTGACGCCAAGCAGCACCTGCGTGCGGTCCTGATCTTCCAAACCACTGATCAGATCGCGAATGGCCGTTGGCTGATCGCCGGATGGCTCGAAGCTCGATTCCATCTGGATCGCAATGCCGCCTTCCGACTTTGGCGGTCTGGCTGGGCGGTGCGGTGTCCACAACTCACCATTCTTAAACAGCGGATTGCCGGATTCGATGAGGTCGGACAACGCTTTAACGGTTGCGGTCGCCCCGGTCGGGTTGAGCGCTGTGGCCTCTTCCAGGCTGATATCAAGGCCAGCGACAGGGTTGAGACCGGCGGCAGCGCGTTCTTTCGCCGAAGCGGCGCCGCCCATGGAGGTTCCACGCGCACTGCGCGATGATTCCTTGCTGCGCTCAGGCACTTTTTTCGGTGCCTTCGCAGCCTTTGCTTTGGGCTGAGGCTTGTCTGCCTCATCGCCAATCTCTTTGGCCCAATCGGAGATTGAGCCAGAAAAGGGTGTGCCTGACAAATCGCGTTGTGGCGCCTCGCCAAAACCGCGCGTTTCGTCATGTGAATCCTGAGTGTATTTGTCTTTTGTGGAGGCCATGCTCCCAATATGGAATTTCGCAACACAAATGAAAAGGGCGCCCGGATCAAATATGGAACAAATCCGGTGCGCCATATCGCAATTTTATGTTGCTCCTGACATCAGGCTGCCAGGAGGTGGCAATCACCGTGGCCCGCGTGGGCGCCAGCGATCACCGGGACCATAAAAATTAGGATGATAACCGGGATGGTCGCGCCAGCCAGGATGGTCGCCCCAGTGTGGACGCGGTGGTCCCCACTGGTTTGGTCCGCGCCAGTTTGGACCCGGACGATACGGACCCGGTCCCCAGCCTGGGCCAGGGCCCCAACCGGGGCGCGGCCCCCAACCGGGACGTGGACCCCAATTGGGGCCATTATTCCATCCATCATTATTGATGGCTGAGCCGATTACGAGACCTGCAATCAGTGGTATGCCAATGGCTGCGGCAGTTGATCCGAAATTGTCGTTGGTGGTGTAGCCTCCGCCGCCTGTCTGAACAGCGATATAGCGAGAGGAAGCCCATCCATCGAGACCGCGATAATTGACGCGACACCAGCCGTAGCCACTCGTACAACCTGCGACGCCGATGATGACACCGTTTGGAATGCGCCCCATAGACGGATATTGCGTTCCGGGACCCGTGCGCAGGTTTATATTTGCGGTTGCAAGACCGTTGGAGGCTTCCGCATTTGTTGCAAACAGAATGGCTAATGTAGCAATAGTTGATTTAATAAGAAATCTCATTATTTGCCCCATGTTCAATCTCTGTGCATGTATATATACCATTAAAGCTATAAATTTACTTAATGATATTTAGTTTTATGCTGTTATGTTTAATAGTTAAAAATTTATCTTTTAGGGCATGTTTGGATCTCATTGAATTAGATCAGCGCTCTAATGCTTTGTTTTAACGCGCATCTTTGTCCGAAAATCGTTTCACGCTTTTCGGGATGCGCACCAAATCGCTGTTGTCTTTGATTTGCATGGCAGAGGTGTTGATGATGCACTTTCCCTTGCGACAGGCTTGCAGCATACTCGCAGCCGACTCTTTTCAGACTCGCAAGGGACCTATCGATGAACGATTTTAATGCGCCTAAGGGCATGCTGACTGTGCGCACGCAGGCTATGCCAAAAGATACCAATTCGGCTGGTGATATTTTCGGTGGCTGGGTTATGGCGCAGATGGATACGGCCAGTGGCATTCGTGCTGCTGAACGCGCCAAGGGACGTGTGGTTACTGCTGCCGTGCGTGAAATGTCTTTCGCAAAGCCGGTCAAAATCGGTGATGTGCTGTGTGTTTATACGGAAATCATCCGTGTTGGACGCACATCAATTACGCTGCGTGTTGAAGCATGGGCGCAGCGCTATCTCGCCGAGGAGATGGATCTTGTGACGCATGGCGAATTCGTCATGGTGGCGCTCGACAAGAGCGGACAGCCAACGCCGGTTCCGGCAGAGTGACACCAACAGGGCCTGTTGCTATTTGCAGGCGCGATATCCACTTCGGCGCTGCATGAGGTCGAAGTGGAAGTGGTCGGCGTGTTCGCGGTTATAACCGGGGCCTAAAACCGTGGTGAAATAATTGCAGGCATCGGAGCGAACGCTGTTGAGCAGACCTTTCTCCCTAAAGGAGAAGAAGCCGGGTTTGCGCACGGCTATGCTTTTGCCATTGTTGAGAACAATTTTCGTGACGTCGATGGCGTTGCCGCGGGAATGTTCCGACATTTTGGCGCCGCGACGGTGGTTCATGGTACGGCAGGAATAGCCGCCCGCGTTGTGAATGGTATTAATGCCGGAGAGGTAACGCAGGCGGGACGAAGGTTGCAGGTCGCCTTTGATCCAGCGTGCAAAGGCTTCGGTGACTTGACAATTGAGCGTGGCTGCGGGTTTGAAGGCGATGGAACCGCTGTTGAAGCCGCTGACTTCAATCGGGTTGTCGATGCGACATGTGCCGCCTTGATTGATGGGCGACTTTTCAGTGAAGACGACGCCAAGCCGCTTGAGCCGGGTGCGGCAGGCGGCCTCTGAATTTGACAGGGTGTAAATGTTTTCAGCCGTACTGACCGGGTTCTGGATAGGCGAAGCAAAGCCATAATCGCCAGCATAGTGTGGCTGGCTATGGGTCGTCATCTCGTTGGCATTGGTTTCGATTTCTTCGGCAAGTCCGACGACGCGTGCTTCGCGCGGGCTTTGGGCGGAAGGAACCGGGGCAGGCGGCACAATGATATCGGCGCTGCCAATGTCAGCCTGCGGGCGGGGAGGACGATCACCGGAACAGCCAGCCATAAGCACCAGCAATATAAAGCTTGCCGGGCGTGCATAGCGACGAAAGCGGTTGGACAACGCAAAACTCATGTCCATGCCTTTCAGTTTGGAACTCGCTCCAACACATATTAGACCATAAGCGTAAACGAACAGTCAGCGCTTCTGTTAAGGGCTGTGGCGATAATCAGGCGTCTCATGGTCATAAGATTGGCGAAATCTCTATAACACTCTGCTAACAGTATCTTGCGGTTTCGGGCCAAGCCGCGACAGTGTCCTTCCGGTCCCCAAAGTTTTTTTCATGTCAGCACTCATGTCACCAAGCGTTCTGCCGATTCTGCTTCTGATTGGCTCCAATATTTTCATGACTTTTGCCTGGTACGGGCATCTGAAGTTTACCAGCACGCCGCTCGTAACGGTCATTCTTATCAGCTGGGGTATCGCGCTGATTGAATATTGTATGGCTGTGCCTGCAAATCGCATCGGGCATGAAGTGTATTCGACCGCACAGCTTAAAACGATGCAGGAAGTCATCACGCTGGTGATCTTCAGCTTGTTCTCGGTCTTTTATCTCAAAGAAGCCTTCACCTTGAATCACCTGCTTGGCTTTGCGCTGATTGCCGGTGGTGCGGCCCTTATCTTCCGGGGTTGATTACTCTGCTGCGCTCAGAGCTGGTTCCGTTTTGCGCTTCCAGAACATCGGGACCAGTTCCACAGCCAGCATTGCGGTAAATAGCAGGCCGCAGCCGATGAAGCCGATGAAGGTCAGCCGGTCCCCGAGGAAGATTGCGCCGAACATTGCTGCAAAGATTGCTTCGGAAGACAGGAAAATCGCAGCCTGCGCCGACGTCGTGTAGCGCTGGCCGATGGCTTGCAGCGTGAATGCGACGCCAGATGAGAAGACGCCGGTAAACAGCAGTTCTTTCCATGTCAGGGCGATGGCATTCCAGTTGATGTCTTCGATAGCAACGGCAATCAGAAGGCCAGCGGCGGCCGCAGTGGCAAACTGAACGCAGCTTAGCGTGATGGGGCGCCCGGAACGATTGGCCCGGCTGATCAGCAGAACCTGCATCGCCCAGAATATCGCGCCGATGATGATGAGCCAATCTCCGTGTTTGAGGGCGCTTAGCTGCCCGCCGGAAAGCAGAAAAATACCTGCAAGACATGCCACCGCGCTTGGCCAGACAATGGGATGCGGCCAATTTCTGAAAATGATGACGCCGAGCACCGGCACCATCACGACATACAGCCCGGTCAGAAAACCGGCATTGGTGACAGAGGTGGTAATCAAGCCGATTTGCTGGAGCACAAGACCAGTAAAGAGCGTTGCGCCAACAAGCATGAAATAAAGATAATTCGAACGATCAAGCTTATGCGGCGAGCGCCTGCCTTCAGCAATCGACCATGGCAAAACCGACAATGCGGCAATGGCAGAACGAACACCGATAAACAGAAACGGGCCGATGCTTGCCATGGCAGTTGATTGCGCGACAAAGCCCATGCCCCAGATGACGCCCGCCAGAAGAAGGAGCATATTAGCCTGTACGCGTGTCATCAGTGCCTCATGTCTATAAGAAACAAGGATGACAGCTTGGCTCATCATCCCTTCGTGGATATGCTATAGGCATTAGCCTGACGCTGCGGCAAGGGATTTCCTCTTGTTGCGAGTGTGGCAAAGCTTTTTCGGAAGGGCAGCATGTTTTCTTGTCTATTTAATCATAGGTCAGTTCTTACAGGCGCTGCACTGGCTCTCGTTTTTGCAAATCCCGGTTCAGCCTCGGCCGCTTTCAAACAGATTCGCGATAGCTGGGTTCTGTGTGATTATGCGTCCAATTGCACGCTTACGCTTAACAGTACAACGCAAGGCGCCCCCTCGTTCAATCTGTATCGCAGCAGTGCAGTCGGCGCGCAGCCCTTGTTACGCTTGTCCAATCTTGATTCGAAGCCTGCCTCCGGGCAATTCGTCATTGCGGTTGATGGCAAGCCAGCTCTTTCCGCCGCTGTTTCCGCACTCAAGCCCAATGATGATCAGTTCGATTATGATAATGCGGCGGATGTTGCCAAGCTGATGGATGCCATGAAGGCGGGGCAGAAATTGACGCTGCAACTTGGAAATAAGACCTACAGCTATTCGCTGTCCGGTTTTGTCGGTGGTCTTATTTATCTTGATGAGCAGCAGGCGCGAAATGGCACAGTCGCGGCCCTGCAGGCCAAAGGCAAAAAGCCTGCGCCGCCTGCGCCCGATGTCTCGCTGATCACAACTCCCGAACAGTTGCCAAAGAAAATCCGGCCAGATTTTACCGATGAAAAAGGTGTATGTGGCACGTCTGGCGGGTCATCCTTTGACACAGGTGGCGGTTTTAAAGCGAAGATCGGTGATGGGTTGAGCATGATTGCAATGCCATGCGGCTCGCCGGGAGCTTATAATCAGCCTTATGTCTTCTATAGCCAGTATGAGAATCAGGTGGTTCCAATCGCGTTGCCAACCATTTCGGATGATGGTCCAAGCACGGTCGATCAGGCATGGAATATCGACTGGTCGCAGGCAAACAAGACAGTGACCGCGTTTTTCAAGGGCAGGGGCTTGGGTGATTGCGGAACCTATGATGTCTGGAAAGCCACCGATGATGGCGAAGGCAAGGTGCGCTTTGTGCTTGTTGAAGAGCGGTCGAAAGGTGATTGTGACGGCAATTATGCGGGTGGGCCTGAAAAGTGGCCTGCAAGCTGGCCGATTTCTGTAAAATAGCGCAATGTTTCCCGCACAATTAACAGGCTAAAATTTTTGTTCGTGAAATGATTTGTGAAAATGCTATAGTTTCATCAACATCACTTTGAACGGTTCCGAAGCCTGTGCTTCGGGGACCGTTTTCTTTTGTGTGCCGGCGGGTATTTTTACCTTTCGGACGGTGATTTTGCTTCAATGTGTGAGGCAAGATCAGGCGGGCAATCAAACTGCCGTCGCATTTAATCCCGGAGGGGAGTGCGACGGGCGATGGAAAGGACTGGACTGGGTATGGAAAAGTTCCCGATGACCCCTCGCGGTTTCGAAAACCTCAAGGAAGAACTGCGCACGCGTCAGCAAGTTGAGCGCCCTCGGATCATTGAGGCGATTGCTGAAGCGCGCGCGCATGGCGATCTTTCTGAAAATGCTGAGTATCACGCTGCAAAAGAAGCCCAAAGCCTGAATGAAGGCCGTATCAACGAGCTTGAAGATCTGGTTGGTCGCGCCGAAGTGATCGACGTTACCAAGCTTTCCGGCGATAAAATCAAGTTTGGCGCAACCATCACGCTGATCGATGAAGACACCGAAGAAGAGAAGGTCTATCAGATCGTTGGCGATCAGGAAGCCAACGTCAAGGAAGGCCGTATTTCGATTTCCTCGCCAATCGCGCGCGCGCTGATCGGCAAGGGTGAAGGTGACACGATTGAAGTCAATGCACCGGGCGGCTCGCGTTCTTACGAGATCATCAGTTTCAAGTTTGTTTGATGGCTGAGGTAACGGTTCCCGTTGATCAGGTTGAGGTCGTTGCGCCTAATTTCAAGCGTCGCCTTTCGGGCGTGACCTCAACCATCGTGCAACTTATCCCTTTGCAGCGCGCGAAGGGATTGGGCATTGCGACAATGGGGCCGGGACTGCCTGACAGCCTGCCGCATTTAGGCTGGTCAGCGCTTTTCTCCTTTTGGAAAAGGCCTGCGAGGCGACGTTTCCGTATCTGGCACGCACGTCGCAATATCGAAATGCTGGCAGGCATCTTCATGCGCGATGTGCTGCGCATGAAGCTCAGGCTGGTGTTTACGTCTGCTGCACAGCGACATCACAAAGCTTTCACCAAATGGTTGATTCGCCGCATGAATGCGGTGATTGCGACCAGTGGTCGTTCGGGACGTTTTCTCGAAGTGCCGCATGATGTGATCATGCATGGCGTTGATCTTAAACGGTTTCATCCGCCGCTCGGCGATGATGACCAGTTCAGCGCGTCCGGGCTGCCGGGTAAATATGCAGTTGGCTGTTTTGGCCGGGTGCGTCATTCAAAAGGCACGGATTTGTTCGTTGATGCGATGATTGCGCTGTTGCCAAAATATCCTGACTGGACGGCAATCATTACCGGGCGCACGACGACTGAACATCAGGCATTCGAAGATGATTTGAAAGTGCGTATTACGGCTGCTGGTTTGCAGGATCGCATCTGCATTCTTGGTGAGGTGCCGGATGTGCGCATCTGGTATCGGCGGCTTACACTTTATGTGGCGCCATCGCGCAACGAAGGTTTTGGCCTCACGCCGCTGGAAGCCATGGCTTCACAAACGGCTGTCGTTGCAAGCGATGCCGGTGCCTATGCCGAAATGATCGTGGAAGGTACGGGCAGTTTTGTTGCGGCGGGTGACGGCAATGCTTTGCGCAATGCTATTGAACCTTATCTTGCCGATCCGGCTATGGCTCAACGCCATGGCGAAAACGCGCTGGCCCACGTGCGTGAAGCGTTTCCGCTCGAAAAAGAAGCGCAAGCAATCAGCGCGGTTTACGAGCGGGTCTTTAACGCCAAATAGATTTAGAGAATCATCAGTGGCTCGTCCTTAACCGGACGAATGGTCAAGGCTGTGCGGACCGAATCCACATTGGGCGCAGCCGTCAGCTCTTCGATGACGAAGGTCTGGAACGTGTTAAGGTCGCGCGCAACGCAATGCAGCAAAAAGTCGGATTCACCCGAAACCATCCACGCGCGGCGTACCAGCGGCCACTGCTTGGTTTTCTCTGCAAAGGCTTTTAAATCGGCATCCGCCTGACGGTGCAGGCCCACCGAACAGAAAGCGACGAGATCCTGACCGAGTGCATTGCCGTTAAGGATGGCGCGGTAACCACGAATGACACCGCTTTCCTCAAGTTTGCGGACGCGGCGCAGGCAGGGAGGGGCCGAAATTCCAACCCGCTCAGCGAGTTCGACATTGGTGATGCGCCCGTTATTCTGGAGCTCCCGAAGGATTTTCCAATCGATTTCGTCCAGATCGGCCTTGATCGGCATATAAAACTCCGCGCGCAATGAAATTTCATTCAGGCGTAATAATAAAACACTCAGCGCCGCTATAGCGCAATGTAATCCTGCTCATACCAAAAGAAACGACCGGATGTAAACTGCTTAAAGCGCTGTTAGCGCATCCAGAAAGTGCGTGTGAACAGGATAAATACGGTGACAAGCTCAAGACGCCCCGCGAGCATCAGGAATGAAAGCACCCAAAGCGCGGGATCGTGAATGGTGGAATAGTTGCCCACTGGTCCGATTGTATCGCCCAGACCGGGCCCGACATTTGACAGGGCAGTCAACGCGCCGGTGAAGGCGGAAACAAAATCCAGTCCGAGGGACGCCAGCAAGACAGCGCCGATGACGAGAGAAGCAATATAGAGAAACAGATAGAGCAGAACGTTCTGGGCGATCTCGCCGGACACTTCCGATGAACCGTACCGGATTTTAATGACCGCATGGGGCGTGATCAGCCGCACGAGGTTCGCTTGCGTCAGACTCCACAAAATGATCAGGCGATTCATTTTTATACCGCCGGAAGTGGAGCCAGCGCAGCCGCCAAGGAACGAGGCAAGAAAGAAAATGCCGATTGCCGGTGGTCCCCACAGCGAATAGTCTTCCGTTGTAAAGCCGGTCGTGGAAATGACGGATACAAAATTAAAAGATGCCGTGATCAGAGCACTTCCAAATGGAATATGTGAACCAAGGCGCAGCACAATTGCCAGAATAAAGCTGAAACCAATAACAATGGCCAGAAACAGCTTCACCTGGGGGTCAATGAGCGAATCCGTTCGACGTGGCATGAAAGCTTTAATGTAAAGAATAAACGGTAGCGCTGATAAGGCCATAAACACAGTTGATATAAGCAATATCAGGTGGTTGTCGTGGTAAAATCCGAAAGAGCTGTCATGCGTAGAAAAGCCAGCCGTGGCGATCGTCGTCATGCTATGGTTCACAGCATCAAATATGCTCATGCCTGCTGCGAAATATGCGATTGTACAAGCGGTTGTCAGGCTTAGATAAGCTGTGATGATGCCCAGAGCGATCTGGTTCATGCGTGGAAGAATTTTTTCCGATTTGTCGGAATTCTCCATATGAAAAAGCGCAAGCCCTCCTGCACGCAGCGATGGCAGCAGCAAAAGCGCAAGCCCGATAAAGCCGATACCGCCGATCCAGCAAAGAAGTGATCTCCACAGAATGATGCCGCGCTGCATGTCATCAAGACCTGTCAGAGCAGTGGCACCGGTTGATGTGATGCCTGACATCGCTTCAAAGAAAGCGGTGGCATAGCTGATTGGCAGATGGGAGAAATAAAGCGGGATCGAACCGAGGAAGCCGCCAGTCACCCACAGGCAGACGGTCAGCAAAAAACCAAGCCGCGGTGTGAAGCGGGTGTTGTGATTGTGCGTGGCCAGCAGAATCAGGGCAGACAAAGCGCCGGTTGCTGCGGCAGAACGCACGAAAACGAGCCAGTCATCGCTGCCGTCGCGCAGATCGACGGCCGCTGGCAGCAGCATTGCCACAGCCATTACGAGGCCGAAACGCGCGCAGATATTGGCGACTGTCTTATAGATAGCGGTAGGCTCCAGCTTTTTGAAAGCAGTGATTTATTCTGCGTGTTTAACGCGGGAAACTGCCCGCTGCAATGCGGGTGTGGCGTATAGCCGTTCCGAAAGGTCACAAGCTGTGGGCGAAGGGCGGCAAACATGCAGCCAACCTTGCAAATGCGGGTTGGTGGACCTACCTTGGACATAATATCAGGGCACTAGCCAAATCGAGTGCGAAAGCGATTCTCGCAAGCTTGACGTCCGCGAATTAAATCGATTTTTGGGACCGGAGAACTACCCTTATGTCACAGCGTCACGCGCCCGTCATTATCATCGGCTCAGGTCCGGCGGGTTATACTGCCGCAATCTATGCAGCGCGTGCGATGCTCAAGCCGATCATCATCACTGGTCTTCAGCAGGGTGGTCAGTTGATGATCACAACCGATGTGGAAAACTATCCAGGCTATGCTGAACCCGTACAGGGGCCCTGGATGATGGACCAGATGGCAACGCAGGCGCAAAATGTTGGCGCCGAGATTCTTTACGACATCATCACTGAAGTTGAGACCACGTCGCGTCCGTTTCGTCTGATCGGTGATTCTGGCACAGTTTACACCTGTGATGCGCTGATCATTGCCACAGGTGCGCAGGCCAAGTGGCTGGGCCTTGAAAGCGAACAGACCTTCATGGGTGGTGGTGTTTCAGCCTGCGCGACCTGTGACGGGTTCTTTTATCGCGGCAAGGATGTTGTGGTTGTTGGCGGCGGCAATACGGCTGTCGAAGAAGCACTTTATCTTTCGCACATCGCCAAGAGCGTGACGGTTGTTCATCGCCGCGAAGGTTTCCGTGCTGAGAAGATCATGCAGGATCGTTTGCTGTCACGCGATAATGTGAAAGTGGTCTGGAACAGTGTCATCGATGAGATTGTCGGCACTGAAGCCAAGCCGCCGATGGGCGCAACCGTGACCGGTGTGCGCTTGAAGAATGTTGTTACGGGGGAGACGGCTGTTCATGATGCGCATGGCGTTTTCATCGCCATTGGTCACGCGCCGGCTGTTTCTTTGTTTGAAGGCAAACTCAAGCAGAAGCCAAACGGTTATCTTTGGACTGCACCCGATTCAACGGCCACAGATGTTGCTGGCATTTTTGCTGCTGGCGACGTCACAGACGATATTTACCGGCAGGCAGTCACGGCTGCGGGTATGGGCTGCATGGCTGCTCTGGAAGCAGAGCGCTGGTTGGCTGCACAGGAACCGCTGCACGAAGCTGCGGAGTAATGAGAGGGGGAGAAGGTGGTCGCACCGCTCGACTGGGATAAACTGCGCATCTTCCATGCTGCTGCGGAAGCAGGGTCTTTTACCCATGCCGCGCAGACATTGCATCTGTCGCAGTCGGCTATTTCGCGTCAGGTGAGCGCACTTGAGCAAGATGTCGGCGTTCCGCTGTTTCATCGACATGCGCGCGGACTCATTCTGACGGAACAGGGCGAAACGCTCTACCGGACGGCACATGACGTGCTGATGAAGCTCGAAAATGTTCGCTCCAAGCTTGCCGAAAGCAAGGAAAAGCCAACAGGTCGCCTGCGTGTGACCACAACGGTTGGTCTTGGCTCCGGCTGGTTGATCGAACGCATTCAGGAATTCGTTGAGCTTTATCCGGATATTCAGTTGCAGCTTATCCTCGATAATGAGGAGCTGGATTTGACCATGCGTCACGCGGACTGCGCCATTCGTCTGCGTCAGCCGCAACAGCCGGATCTCATTCAACGTCGCCTGTTTACTGTGCACATGCATGTCTATGCATCGGCAGGATATGTTTCCAAGCATGGAAAATTGAATTCCATTGAGGAAATTGACCAGCATCGCGTGGTGACATTCGGTGAGCCTGCGCCAAGCTATCTGACCGGCTTGAACTGGCTTGAGATTGCTGGTCGTACGGATGGTAGCTCACGTATTCCGGTTTTGCAGGTCAATAATCTTTTGTCGATCCGTCGCGCTGTGCAGCGTGGGGTCGGCATTGCGGTTCTTCCTGACTATATGGCCGATAAGGAATCGGGTCTCGTCCAGCTTCTGCCAGAGCTTGAGGAAATTCCTTCCTTCGATACGTTCTTTTGTTACCCGGAAGCGTTGAAGAATTCGGCCAAGCTGCATGCCTTCCGCGATTTCTTGTTCTCGAAGGCGAGAAACTGGGTGTTCTGATCAGGCTCAGAAATTAGCAAAAGGCCGCGCAGGATGACTGACGCGGCCTTTCGCTATTATGAACTCTCCAGGGCGATAGGGGAGTCGTTGTTCAGGTCTTATTCCCATTAAGATTATGTGGATAGACCTCGTGCATAACGTCATCAATCACGTAATGTATGAGTGTATCGACCTCGACGATTTCACTGCGAACTGTATCGTCCAGATTATGAACAACAGCCCCGATAATGCGCTCGCCCGGCAATTCCCGGTTGATTGCATGGGCGACAAAGCCTGACGACGGTGCCCATACATAATTCGTTCCATTTGCTTGGCCCGACCATGCTCTATGCAGATGGCCGCTTGCATGAAGTTTGACATTATAATCCGCAAAGAGATCGGCCAGGCGTTGGCGAGGTCTTGGTGGAACACCCCAAAGGCCGGTGTTGCCTTCATCCAGCGCATCGACAAACAAAGGTTTGTGCGCAAAAACCGCGGCGGGTCGGCCGCCGCTCTCGCTTAATTGCTGTTCGAGCCAGAGGAACTGCTGTTCCTCGTCGGTTGAGCCGTCGCCGAGGATGAGACTGTTGAGACCGATCAGTCGCCATTGTCCAAAATCCCGCGCCCAGTAATCGGGACCGAAATGCGCGCGCCAGCGTTGCAGTCTCTGTGCATTGACTGGCTGGCGGCTTGCGGGCAAATGCCCGATGTCGTGATTGCCCGGAAGACACAGAATTGGCGCGGGAAGGTCGGCTATCAGCTCCCGACAAAAGGCCAGGTCTTCTTCGATATCGGCACCGTCTACTGTGAAGTCACCTGTATGGATGATCAGGTCCGGCTTCTGATCAGCTATCCAGTTAACGAGGGGAAGCCAGTTGCTGTTGAAGTGCGGCTTGGTTGGGCTGAGGTGCGTGTCGGTAATCTGTATGATCCGCAAGATAAGCTCCTGCGCAGCGCGTTGAATGAGTGAGGCTGCGAATTCTACATGGCTTCTAGGAGCATCAGATGACAAATTGGTTTCAGTTGAATGATCGTTTCATGACAAGCGACTGTCGAACTGATTTGCTTGCCCACTAAAGTTATTTGCCATTATAAAAGGCATTGAGATTGATCATGTGCCTCTCGTTTAGGCGCGTCATTATTCGGTTTTAAAAAACTTTTTCGCTTGGTTAACTTGTAACATACTGATTTATTTGAGTTATTATAAAAATCAGAGCTATGCGTTAAATGCATAGCTGCATTGTTTTAAAGTTGAGTTGCAAAAACAATAATCACAGGGCATAAAGAATGCATCTCAGCGCTGCGTTTCCTCCTCCCATTTGCGCGCGCTGAGTGTTCCCCTCTGGAGGTTTGCCTCGAAGGCACCTTCAAAACTCAAAGCCAGACATTTGTCTGGCTTTTTTTTTGGCTTCGCGCTGAAGTCATTCCTTCCGACACATAAGCGGATACGAAAAAGGGGCCTTTCGGCCCCTTTCATCATTTATATTCGAAGTTGTTAGCGCAGACTTGCGCAGAAGCGCTGAATGCGTGAGCAAGCTTCTTCGAGCAAGGCATCGGACGTTGCATACGAAATGCGGAAGTTCGGTCCAAGGCCAAAGGCCGAACCATGAACGACGGCAACGCCTTCAGCTTCCAGCAGTTCGGTGACAAAATCTTCGTCGGTTTCGATGACCTTGCCAGCTTCCGTCTTCTTGCCGATCAGGCCGGCGCAGGATGGATAGACGTAGAATGCACCTTCAGGTGTCGGGCAGTGGATGCCGCTTGCCTGATTGAGCATCGATACAACCAGATCACGACGAGCCTGGAAGATCTTCTTGTTTTCTGGAATGAAGTCCTGCGGGCCATTGAGCGCTTCAACAGCTGCCCACTGAGCGATGGAGCAAGCGCCGGAGGTCTGCTGACCCTGCACCATGTCCATGGCTTTGATGAGCTGCAACGGGCCTGCAGCGTAACCAATACGCCAGCCGGTCATTGCATAGGCCTTGGATACGCCGTTCATGGTGAGCGTGCGATCATAAAGCGAAGGTTCAATCTGAGCAGGGGTCGTGAAGACGAAATCGCCATAGACGAGATGCTCATACATATCGTCAGTCAGAATCCAGACCTGCGGATGACGAACGAGAACGTCGGTCAGCGCCTTCAGTTCCGCTTCGGAGTAAGCCGCGCCGGTTGGGTTTGATGGCGAGTTGAAGACCAGCCACTTGGTCTTTGGTGTGATCGCCTTTTCAAGTTCGGCGGCTGTCAGCTTGAAATTGTCTTCGATCTTGGTGTTGACGAAAACCGGAGTGCCACCATTGATCGCAACCATTTCCGGGTAGCTGACCCAGTATGGCGCAGGCACGATGACTTCATCTCCGGGGTTCAGGGTTGCCATGAAAGCATTGAACAGGATTTGCTTGCCGCCGGTGCCGACGATGACCTGTTCTGGCTTATAATCGAGGCCATTTTCACGCTTGAACTTGGCAACGATGGCCTGGCGCAGCTCAGGAATACCGGCAACGGGTGTGTACTTGGTTTCGCCGCGATTGATGGCGTCGATGGCAGCCTGCTTGATATTGTCCGGCGTGTCGAAATCGGGTTCGCCTGCTCCCAGACCAATCACGTCCTTGCCCTTGGCTTTCAGTTCACGTGCTTTCTGACTGACCGCGATGGTTGCAGATGGCTTTACACGAGAAAGGGCGTCGGCGAGAAATGCCATGATAGATCTCCATAGATGGCAGGATCAGATAACCGGCACCGGGCACGGTCCGGTTTTGCGGACTTTCTATGTCCCATTGGCGCAAGAATCGCAACAAGAGCTTTGCGGTTTCGCGAGAAAATACGGTTTCTCGCGCGATTGTGTTGCTGAAAAGTTCTGATCTATCAGTAATCCGACCCTGTTGCTTCAATGAAACTGATTGGACAGGCTGCACGCAGATCGACATGTTATATCGGCACAGGAGAAGCAGATGCTCACAATCTATTCACAGCTCGATTCCGGAAATTGCTATAAGCCACGGCATTTGCTTGCAAAACTCGGCAAGCCTTTCAAACATGTTACGGTGTCGGCACTCGACGGTTCGACCCAGACGCCTGAATATCTTGCGAAAAACCCGAATGGCAAAGTTCCACTGCTTGAGCTGGAAGATGGGCGTTTCCTTGCCGAATCAAATGCAATACTTCTCCATCTGGCAGAAGGAACGCCCTACCTCCCAAAAGACGCTTATGAGCGTGCACTGGTTTACCAATGGTTGTTCTTTGAGCAATACAGCCATGAGCCTTATGTTGCCGTGCGCCGCTCCTTGCTGCTTTACCCGGAGCGCGCGCATCTTGCCACGCCGGAGCGGCTGGCATCGACGCTTGCGGGGGGCAATAAAGCGCTTGGTGTCATGGAAGAGCAGTTGAAGAAGACGCCGTTTCTGGCAGGAGACAGCCTGACAGTGGCTGATATTGCGCTTTATGCTTATACACATGAGGCGCATCGCGGTGGCTTTGATATGACGCGCTATCCGGCAATCAATGCGTGGCTTGCGCGTGTTATTGGCGATGACGGCCATGTCCCAATGGGCTGGCTGCCTTGATTTCAGATAAAGAAAAAGGCGGGGTGTTGCCCCGCCTTTTTCTCTGCCTTAGAGGCAAAACTTATGCTGCGACGAGGTTGTCGGCAGACGAACGGCCCGAACGACGGTCCTGTACGATTTCGTACGAAACCTTCTGGCCTTCGTCGAGGGTCGCAAGACCTGCGCGCTGAACAGCGGAAATGTGGACGAATACGTCCGTGCCGCCCTGATCAGGCTGAATGAAGCCGAAGCCCTTGGTCGTGTTGAACCACTTAACTGTTCCCGTAGCCATGGGAAATTCCTTTGTAACATTAGTAGTCGTTAGTCCGTATGCTTCGCACACGTCCCTGTGGATCGAATTTATGGACAGGAGATCGTCAGGAAGCACGGCAGGCCGGGCGGGTCGCAAAGTCACTTGACCGAAAAATCGATGCCAGAATTATATGTGACAATTTTGACCAAGACAAGACAGGCTTTGCTATCTCTAAAGGTCTATTTCTGTATCGCTTTTTCATATTTCAATGTTCAGGTGAACGCTTGTTTCTGCCGAGGCGGGGCCTAACAGGTTTAAAAATATTGCTATAGCATACACCGGGAATTGATTAAGACGCGTTGGAAGAAGTCTGTTATTGAACGCGCGGTTTTTTACCGGCAAATTGTTGCACACATTCGGTGAGGAAAGACGTGGTATCCAAATCAAAGCAGGATAAGCCGCTCAGCGCCGAGCATCCGCTTCGTGACCGGTCCAATAAGGGCAAGCACGACGGCAATGATCTTTTCTCGCATGTGCATATGATGATGAGTGCATTCTGGGTTTCCCCGGTTCGCAACACTCTGATTGCAGTTGGAACCGGAATCTTTGTTCTGATTGTTCTGATCGCGGTCGGGCAGGTCGCCATCAACCGCTGGAATGTGCCCTTTTACAACGCGTTATCGGATCGCAATCTGAGCGCTTTCTTTCATCAGCTGTTGATTTTTTTCGCTATCGCTGGATCAATTCTTATCCTCAACGTGTCGCAGACATGGCTCAACCAGATGTTCAAGCTCAAGCTGCGGGAAGGACTGGCGCGCGATCTGGTGGGGCAATGGTTGCAGCCGGGGCGCGCCTTCCGGCTGGCAAAGGCTGGCGAGATCGGTGTTAATCCCGATCAACGCTTGCAGGAAGATGCGCGGCATCTGGCTGAAACAACCAGCGATCTTGGAATCAATCTGCTGCAATCGACCGTCATTCTGGTTAGTTTTGTTGGGGTGTTGTGGTCGCTTTCGAGCGGCTTTGTCTTTCATGTCGGGGGCTACAGTTTTTCCATTCCCGGCTATATGGTCTGGGCAGCGGTGTTTTATGCGGGTTCGGCATCGCTGCTGTCATGGTTTGTTGGCCGCAGTCTCGTCAATCACAATGCCAACCGCTATGCGCGTGAGGCTGATTTCCGCTTTTCGCTGATGCGGGTCAATGAGCATATCGATGCGGTGACGCTGGCCCGTGGTGAGGCGGATGAGCGGCGAAGGCTTTATCGTGATCTTGATGCTGTCTTGGTCGCAATCAAGCGGATCGTCATTGCGACGACCAATCTGACATGGGTGACGGCTGGCTATGGCTGGTTCACGATCGTTGCTCCCATTCTTGTTGCCGCACCGGTTTATTTTTCAGGCGGACTGACATTTGGCGGTCTGATGATGGCCGTGGGCGCTTTTACGCAGGTGCACAATTCGCTGCGCTGGTTTGTCGATAATTTTGGCGCCATCGCTGATTGGCGCGCAACGCTCTTGCGCGTGGCAAGCTTTCGGCAGGCTATTTTGCGCATGGATGAAATTGGCCATCCTGATCAGCAGATCGCGGTTGCGACCAATGAAGAAGAAAGCCTGACAATCGATAGTCTGTCGATTGCTTCCCCTGAAGGATGTCTCAATCTGGTTGAGAAGAAGGTTGTCATCAATCCCGGTGAGCGCCTGCTTGTAACGGGGGCGACCGAATCCGAGCGCAGCCTGTTCTTTCGGGCACTTGGCGGCTTGTGGCCGTGGGGCAGTGGACGCATCGGAATGCCTGCGGGAAACCGCGTGGTGTTCATTCCGCATGCACCCTATATCCCGCCGGGCAATCTGCACGATGCGGTTGTTTATCCCTTGAACTCTGCTGACTTTTCAAAAAATCAGGTTGCCGAGGTGCTCAGACTGGCGGGACTTGAGCGGCTGGTGTCGCAGATCGACCGCCCGCTGCGCTGGGATCGGACGCTGACGGCTGACGAACAGCAAAGCCTCGCCTTAGCGCGGCTGGTGCTGCAAAACCCTCACTGGGTCGTGATCGATGGAACGCTGGATGGAATGGATGAAGAGGCGCGCAGGCGCGCTTATGATATTCTGGAAGGGCCTCTGAAGGCTGCTTGTGTTATTCACATTGGGAAAGGCATAGACCATAATGGCTTGTTCAAGCACAAGCTTCATCTGGAAATGGATTTGCAGGCCGATCCATTGCGTTTGCCGTATCAGAACTAAAGTTTTCTAAAGCGCTTCCTGTTTTGATCGAAACATCGGAAATGCGCCATCTATTTTTTCATGCATTACCCCACGCAAAACCGCTTCGTATTTTTGCTGCAAATGCTCCAATAGCAAAGGCCGCAGATTTTCATCTGCGGCCTTTTTCTTCTGCAAGCCGTGCTTATGTGCGGAAGTAATCCTGAAGCGGACGAACTTCCATTGAGCCAGCCTTAAGCGCTGCAATCGCGTCTGCGGCCGAATCTGCACCAGCCATAGTTGTGTAATATGGCAGTTTTTGCATCAGCGTTGCGCGGCGGATCGACTTGCTGTCAGAAACCGCACTTGCGCTGTCGGTCGTGTTGAAGACCAGGTGAATCTGGCGATTGCGGATTGCGTCTTCAACGTGTGGGCGGCCCTCAATAACCTTGTTGATCTTGGTCGCTTCCACGCCATTCTCTTCGAGGAACTTCTGAGTGCCACCGGTTGCCATAACCTTAAAGCCGATGTTTGCCAGTTTGCGCACCGGACCAAGAACACGTTCCTTGTCTTCGTCACGCACCGATACAAAAACCGTGCCCTCGCGGGGCAGTTCAACACCTGCACCGAGCTGCGCCTTGGCAAAGGCCAGCGCGTAATCATAGTCGAGGCCCATGACTTCGCCGGTTGAACGCATTTCCGGTCCGAGCAGCGTGTCAACGCCAGGGAAGCGGGCAAATGGGAACACGGCTTCCTTGACCGCAATATGCGGACGCGAAGGAGTCTTTGGCTTGCCACCATATGCGCCGAGCGCTTCTTCAAGGTTCTCACCGGCCATGATGCGGGCTGCAACCTTGGCAATCGGTGTGCCGATGGTCTTGGCGACAAATGGCACAGTACGCGAAGCGCGCGGGTTCACTTCAAGAATGAAGATTTCGCCGTCCTTGATCGCGAACTGCACGTTCATCAGGCCGCCAACATTGAGCGCCTTGGCGAGCAATGCTGTCTGGCGTTCGAGTTCGGTGACGATCTCTGGCGAAAGCGTATGGACCGGCAGCGAACAGGCAGAGTCACCCGAGTGAATACCAGCTTCTTCGATGTGCTCCATGATGCCGGAAACAAAACTGTCCTTGCCATCGCAGAGGCAATCCACATCCACTTCGATTGCCTGTGTCAGGTAGGTATCGAACAGGAGCGGGTTCTTGCCGAGCAGCGTGTTGATCTGGCCGGTCTTGTCGTTTGGATATTTGGCCTTGATGTCTTCCGGTACCAGTTCTGGAACCGTGTCGAGCAGATAGGCTTGCAGGCTGCGTTCATCGTGAATGATCTGCATGGCGCGGCCACCCAGAACATAAGATGGGCGCACAACCAGCGGGAAACCAAGGTCTGCTGCAATCAGGCGTGCCTGTTCAACCGAATAGGCGATGCCGTTCTTCGGCTGATTGAGACCCAGCTTGATGAGCAGCTTCTGGAAGCGGTCGCGATCTTCTGCAAGATCGATTGCGTCGGGCGAAGTGCCCAGGATTGGAATGCCGGCCTTTTCAAGTGCATTTGCGAGCTTGAGCGGTGTTTGGCCACCAAACTGCACAATGACGCCATGCAGTGTGCCTTTTTCCTGTTCGACGCGCAGGATTTCCAGCACGTCTTCTGCCGTCAAGGGTTCGAAATAGAGACGGTCCGACGTGTCATAGTCGGTCGAAACGGTTTCCGGGTTGCAGTTGATCATGATGGCTTCGTAATCGGCATCGTTGAGCGCGAAGGCCGCATGGCAGCAGCAATAATCGAACTCAATGCCCTGGCCGATACGGTTTGGACCCCCGCCGAGAATGACGACCTTTTTGCGATCCGAAACTTCGGCTTCTGAGCGTGGCTGGCCAACAAAAGGCGTTTCATAGGTCGAGTACATATAAGCGGTTGGCGAAGCGAATTCCGCAGCACAAGTGTCGATGCGCTTATAAACCGGATGCACGTCGAGATCATTGCGCAGCTTGGCAACGTCTTCGGCATCTTTGCCAATCAGGCTTGCAAGGCGCGCATCGGAGAAGCCCATCGCCTTCAACATACGCAGATTTTCCGTGTCCTGTGGCAGGCCATGTTCGCGAATACGGGCCTCGGTATTAACGATGCCTTCGATCTGCTCAAGGAACCATGGATCGATCTTCGATACGTCATGGATCTGCTCTGTGCTGAGGCCGAGGCGCATGGCCTGAGCGACCATGCGAAGACGGTCTGGCGTTGGTGTGCCAATGGCTGCACGGATTGCGTTCTTTTCGTCGCCTTCCTCGATGTTCGGGATAGCGATTTCATCCAGGCCCGTCAGGCCGGTTTCAAGGCCGCGCAGCGCCTTCTGCAAGCTTTCCTGGAAAGTACGGCCAATCGCCATGACTTCGCCGACCGACTTCATGGCGGTGGTCAGGATTGGCGATGAGCCGGGGAATTTTTCAAACGCGAAGCGCGGGATTTTGGTGACGACATAGTCAATCGATGGTTCAAACGATGCAGGCGTTGCGCCGCCGGTGATGTCGTTGTCGAGTTCGTCCAGCGTGTAGCCAACCGCAAGTTTGGCTGCGACCTTGGCAATCGGAAAGCCGGTTGCCTTGGAAGCCAGCGCCGATGAACGCGAGACGCGTGGGTTCATTTCGATGACGATCATGCGGCCATTGGCCGGGTTGATCGCGAACTGGACGTTGGAGCCGCCTGTTTCAACGCCGATCTCACGCAGCACCGCAATCGAGGCGTTGCGCATGATCTGGTATTCTTTGTCGGTCAGCGTCAGGGCAGGGGCAACGGTAATGGAATCGCCGGTGTGCACGCCCATCGGGTCGAGGTTTTCGATTGAGCAGATGATGATGCAGTTATCCGCCTTGTCGCGGACCACTTCCATTTCATATTCCTTCCAGCCAAGAACCGATTCTTCGATCAGCACTTCAGTGGTTGGCGATGCATCAAGGCCGCGCTCGATGATTTCAAAAAATTCCTGACGGTTGTAAGCAATACCACCGCCGGTGCCACCAAGCGTAAAGCTTGGGCGGATAATCGCCGGAAGGCCGACAACATCCATCGCCTGTGCAGCTTTGGCCAGCGCATGGCTCATATAGCGCTGCTTGCGCTCGACTTCGCCAAGCTGCCATTCAGTTTCAAGCTTATCGAGTGCCTTATCCAGATCGTCGCCCGAATATTGCGCCTTGACTTCGTTGCGCTTCATTTCGTGGCGCTTGCGATCTTCGTCCTTGATTTCGGTCGCATTGGCGAGCATCGACGTCGGGGTATCAAGGCCGATCTTTTCCATGGCTTCGCGGAAAAGTGCGCGGTCTTCTGCCTTATCGATCGCTTCTGCGTTTGCGCCGATCATTTCAACATTGTAGCGCTCAAGAACGCCCATACGACGGAGCGACAATGCCGTGTTGAGTGCCGTCTGTCCGCCCATGGTCGGCAGAAGCGCATCCGGGCGCTCCTTGGCGATGATTTTAGCAACGACTTCGGGTGTGATCGGCTCAATATACGTCGCATCGGCCAGATCAGGATCGGTCATGATCGTTGCCGGATTGGAATTGACGAGGATGATGCGGTAGCCTTCCTCTTTCAACGCCTTACAGGCTTGTGTGCCCGAATAATCGAACTCGCATGCCTGACCGATAACAATGGGGCCCGCGCCGATGATCAGGATCGATTTGATATCTGTACGTTTCGGCATGGGGGCGTATCCTTGTTCTTAGCCTGCCAGAAAAGCCCGCACGGTTTTCCGGCGGGTTGGCAGAGGTATATTCTGTGGGCTAAGTGGGCCTTATAGGCAATGATGATCCAAAGCGGAACCCCACAAATGCCCTTATTTAAAAGAAAATGCGGGCATTGACCAAAACTTCCTGGCAATGCCGCCTGTTATGGTCTCTCATTGATGCGTTTGTTGCAGTTGCGTCTTTGTTTGTGATTCCTGCTCATTTACTTTTTATGTTGCTGTGCCAAGAGTTTGTGCGACAATTACCAGTAATAGATTGGTGCTGCCCTCTCATGGGCTGGCACGGTGAAGGGGAGTTGGTCCATGCGTTGGCAAGGCCGTAGACAAAGCGATAATGTTGAAGATGTTCGTGGACAACAAGGCGGCGGTGGCGGCTTTAGTGGCGGTGGCATGGGCGGCGGGCCAGGTTTTCGCATTATGCGGGGGGGCGGTATTTCCGGCATTGTTATTCTTGTCGTGCTGTTCTTTGTGTTGCGTGCGATCGGCATTGATCCGATGCCATTCCTTTTTGGCGATGGCAGTATTCAGTCCACGCAAACGAGCCAGCAGAGCAGTGGCGGTAAGGTTGCCAATGATGAGGCAACCCAATTTGCCCGGACGATTCTTGCTGAAACCGAAGATACCTGGAGCGGTATTTTCCAGTCGCGCGGACAGACCTACACGCCGCCGACCATGGTTCTATTTTCGGATGGTGTGCGCTCTGCCTGCGGCATGGCTTCATCGGCTTCTGGGCCGTTCTATTGCCCCGGGGATCGCAAGCTTTATCTGGACCTCACATTTTTCAACGAGCTCGCGACCAAATTCGGCGCATCTGGTGATTTCGCCAATGCCTATGTGATTGCGCATGAGGTTGGGCATCACGTTCAGAACCTGCTCGGCATTCTGCCGCGCTTCAATCAGATGCGCCAGCAGATGAACGAAGCGCAGGCCAATCAGATGTCGGTTCGGGTCGAATTGCAGGCCGATTGTTTTGCCGGTGTCTGGGGATATTACACCAACCAGAAGGGTATTCTGGAGGCGGGTGATCTCGAAGAAGCAATCAATGCGGCCCACCAGATCGGCGACGACACACTGCAAAAGCGCTCTCAGGGTTATGTGGTGCCGGAAAGCTTCAATCACGGCACGTCTGCGCAGCGCGCCAAGTGGTTCCAGCGCGGCTTTGATAGCGGCAAGATCGATTCCTGCGATACATTCAGCGGTGATATCTGAAATTAAAGCTGCATGCAGACAAAGAAAAAGCCGGGATCAAATCCCGGCTTTTTCATTTCTTAACAAAGTCTTACTTCGGTGCTCTCAGGTGTTGATTCACGCAGCCTGTTCGCGTTCCGGCAGGAGTGCTTCGCCCTTTTTCTCGCGGATCAGATTGATGAACCGACGGAACAGATAGTGGCTGTCCTGCGGGCCGGGAGAGGCTTCCGGGTGATGCTGTACGGAGAACACAGGCTTGCCGATGACGCGCAGGCCGCAATTGGTGCCGTCGAAAAGTGACACATGGGTTTCTTCCACATGGTCCGGCAGGCTGTCGGAATCAACGGCAAAGCCGTGGTTCATCGATACGATCTCAACCTTGTCGGTGGTGTAATCCTTGACCGGATGGTTTGCCCCATGGTGGCCCTGATGCATCTTTTCAGTCTTGGCACCAAGCGCCAGTGCCAGCATCTGGTGGCCGAGGCAAATGCCAAAAACCGGCAAGCCGCTATCAACCAGCTTTTGGATGGTTGGCACGGCATAGCTGCCGGTTGCCGCTGGATCGCCGGGGCCATTTGAAAGGAAGATACCATCCGGGTTATAGGCAAGCACATCTTCTGCGCTGGCCGTTGCAGGCAGAACGGTGACCTTCGCACCGAGGCCTGAAAGCAGACGCAGAATGTTGCGCTTCACGCCGAAGTCGAGGGCGACGACATGGTATTGTACATCAGACTGTTCGCCATACCCTTCACCCAGCACCCATGGTGTCTGATCCCATGTCAGGCTCTGGCCGATGGTGACATCTTTGGCGAGATCGAGGTTTTCAAGACCGCTCCATTGGGCGGCACGGGTTTTCAGCGCTTCGATGTCAAACTTGCCTTCCGGGTCATGCGCAATGACGGCATTTTGCGCGCCGCGCTCACGAATAAGGGCGGTGAGGGCGCGGGTATCGATGCCGGCAAGGGCAATGACGCCGCGATTCTTAAGCCATGTATTCAGGTCTTCCGATGCGCGGAAATTGGAAGGGGTGGTGATGTCCGCTTTGAAAATCGCACCGACTGCGCCGTGGCGGTTGGCGGGCGTCAGGTCTTCAACATCTTCCGCATTGGTGCCGACATTGCCGATATGTGGGAAGGTGAAGGTAACGATCTGGCCGGCATAGGATGGATCGGTCAGGATTTCTTCATAGCCGGTGAGGGCAGTGTTGAAGACAACTTCTGCTTCAATCGCACCCGTTGCGCCAAGGCCCTGACCTTCAATGACGGTGCCGTCAGCAAGTACGAGAACGGCGGTTCGCTTTGCAATTGTCCAGGGTGCTGTTTTCGATGGGGCTTCGGTCATGGCGTGCACTCCTGCGTGGTTTCGCGTTTGCCGTCTGGCGCGCGTTTTGGTTTATCAGTCATGCGGCATGTATCCGTGTTTCAACCTCTCATTGTGAGCAGCTTGAAAAAAGGAGTTTCCGGGGCCATATATGCACCAAAACACAGCGGGGATTAAACTTCCCGCCGTGAGCACATGCCGATGTCCTGCTAAGCCCTGACAAATAGAGAAACTTGGACGCGCGGTCAATCGCAGGAACGCAAGCTTTTTACGAAAATTTGGGATTGGGTCTATTCCGTCATACCCAGCTTCAACCCCTAATCCTCAACAGGCCCTAAGACGTGTGATTGCTTATGGCCCCGCTTTTGGACTAGAAGCGGTTCTAATTGAACATTTTACAGATATTAGGAGAATAATATGCTGCGCCAGGAGATTTCTCAGGCAATGACCGATGCCATGAAGGCACAGGATAAGCTTCGCTTGTCGACGCTGCGTCTGATCATGGCTGCGGTTAAGGATCGTGATATTGCCAATCGTGGTGCAGGCAAAGATCCGGTCGGTGATGAAGAACTGCTTGGCATTCTGGGTAAGATGGTCAAGCAGCGCGAAGAATCTGCACGCATTTATGAAGAAGGCAATCGGATTGAACTGGCCGAAGGTGAGCGTGCCGAAATCGCGATCATCAGCGATTTTCTGCCAACGCAGATGAGCGATGACGAGGTTAAGGTGGCCTGTGAGGCGGTCATCGCCGATATTGGTGCACAGGGACTGCGCGATATGGGTAAGGTTATGGCCGCTCTTAAAGAACGCTATGCAGGACAGATGGATTTCACCAAAGCCAGTGCGCTGGTGAAAACGCTGCTGCAGTGAGATGCGTAGAACCGCCTAGCGGCGGTTCGATCCTCAACTGAAATGCCGGGGCACGCAAATGGTCATGTCTGCTTGCCTTGGATTGGCGATATTTCGAACGTTTTATATTGCCGGAACTATCTTCCTGAAGCATTCTGGTCGTTCACCCGTCAGGCATTTTGTGACGCAAACAAACCAAAATCGGATGAACGACCATGGAAACCACCCAACTGCATCGCGGTCGGCTTATCGACCATATTCAGCTTGTTGTCCGCGATATCACGGCCAGTCAGAATTTCTACACGGCTGTTCTGGCGGTGCTGGATATCCCTATTGTAACGACGGCGGACGACTACTTCTGGGCTGACGAGCTTGTTGTGTCGTCGGCGGATAGTCCGGCCGCACTCGGTGTATTGACAGGACGCCACCATCTGGCCTTTCAGGCAAAGGATCGTGCAACAGTGGATGCTTTCTATCGTGCTGCACTGGAAAATGGTGGGCAGGATAACGGTGCTCCTGGCGAGCGCCCTTATCATCCCGATTACTATGCGGCTTTCGTTCTCGACCCCGATGGCAATAACATTGAGGCCGTCTACCATGGAAAGGCGCGACGCAGCGCACCCTCTGTGGTGATCGATTTTTAATGCTTGCTGTTACGAGCCTTGTTTCGCTGTTTTCAGGCGTGTGGTGCTGAGCAGGCCCTGTTCCTCAAGAACCGGATAAGCCATTGATGCCAGCAGTGAATTGATCTGCTTGAGATCGCGAATGGTATCGAGATGAATCGTACTTGTTTCGATGCTTCGGGTCGAACCATCGCGAAGGCGCGAGAAGTGGCGCATGCTTGTCTGCTTTTCCAGTTCGCGCAGATTGTCTTTTTCCTGCACGAGCTGGCGGGCTGTGTGCCCGTCGCGAGAGACGATCACATTAAAGGCCATATGCGCATTGGCGAGCACCATGGCGTGGAAGTGGGTGAGTTCCTTCCAGCCTTCCTCGGTGAATTCGAGCTTGTGATCCATCTTCTTTTGCACATGTGCGAGCATGTTGCGCACGATGATGTCGCCGACCTGTTCAAGCTTGACGCAGGCGCCCATCAGTTCCTGCATGCGCAGCGCTTCAAATTCATCCAGATCCTTGCTTGCAACTTTTGTAAGATAAAGCTTGATCGCGGCATGTTTTGTATCAACCCGGTCATCAAGAGCTGCCAGTTCATTGATGCGTGTCTGATCGGGCTTTTCATAAAGGTCTATAATACGGCGCAGCATCACTTCAATCGTGTCACACACGCCCACGACTTCACGTGTTGCATTGGCAAGTGCCTGTGAGGGCCGGTCGAGAACCGCCATATCCAGTGCACTGTATTCTTCGAATTCAACCGGCTGAATGGGTGCGTTTTTGTCAGCGTTGAGGTGGACGAGTGCGTCAGTGGCGCGCAGAACCAGCCCCGACAGCGGAATGCCTGCAACCATGACAATGACGTTGAACAGAATATGCGCATTGACGACCTGCGAGACCGGATCGCCGCCCAGAAAACCAATCGAGGGTTTGAATGTCTCAAACAGGATCAGGATCACCAGCGAACCGGCACCGCGCATCAACAGATTGCCAAGAGGCACGACGCGCGTTTCCGGCGGTGCATTTCGGGTCAGGATGGGGGCGATGATTGACGAGCCGAGATTGACGCCCAGTACCATAACCACGGCCAGTTCCGGCGCGATCAGTCCGCGTGAAGCGAAAGTGGTGAGCAGAATGACGGCTGCGATACTTGAATGAAACAGCCATGTCATGAGCGCCGCCAGAAGATAGGCGGTTATCGGATCGCCGGACAGATAATCGACGATGATGGGCAGCAGCTCACTTTGGCGAAGCGGTTCCGTTGCCTGCCCGGTCATTTCCAAAGACATGATGAGCAGCCCGATACCCACCAGAATGCGGCCAATCTGTCGCCAATCCCGTCGCTCGGTGGTCATGAAAATCGCAGTGCCGGAAACAAGGCAGAGCGGTACCAGCAGGGTCAGGTCATAGCTCAGAATTTTGACGACAAGTGCCGATCCCAGTTCGCCGCCGCGCACGGCCATCAGGCCAGCGACGCCGCTCACAATGCCTGACCCGACGAAAGAGCCAACCAGCAGCGTTACAGCGGTCGAGCTTTGCAAGGCGATTGCCAGCGCAAGGCCAAAGGCAATTGAAAGCAGGGGATTTTGCATCTGGTTGCGCAGACGACGGCGCAAACGATCGCCATAGGCGCGCTCCACTCCTGTTCGCACCATGCGCGTCGCCCAAAGCAGGAGCGCGACTGCACCAGCAAGATGCAAAAGGACCAGAGAACCGTTCACGAAAAATCCTTTCGGCTTGGGGGTGAAAAATGAAAACTCGTCAGGTTAAGCTTACGCAACGAAAAGAGAAAAAATATGTTCCGGCTAATGATTATTTGAAAGAATATGGGCTGGAAATGGCCTTAAATCAAGCGTTCCTATTGTAATGTGACAGGTATATGACAGTTTTATGAATGTCGGAGCCGCGTCCAATCATCATCCTTATCCGCTTTACAGCATGTGATTAGCGGGGAGGGCCGCTTGTGTGCGATGGACTGTATGATTGTGCGGGCCTATATGTATCTCAGTCTGCATATCATGCTTATCTGACCCGAAAGTGACAATCGTAATGCGTTTTCCGCCCTCCTTTCTTGATGAGATCAGAGATCGCGTGCCGATTTCGACGCTGATCGGAACGCGCGTTTCATTTGATCGGAAAAAGAGCAATCCGCCGAAAGGTGATTTCTGGGGCTGCTGCCCGTTCCACGGAGAAAAGACGCCGAGTTTCCATTGCGAGGATCGCAAGGGGCGTTATCACTGCTTTGGTTGCGGTGTGACCGGTGATCATTTCAAATTTCTGACTGAGCTTGAGGGCGCAAGTTTCCCGGAAGCAGTTGAGCGCGTTGCCGATATGGCGGGCGTGCCGATGCCGGCGCGTGACCCGGAGATGGAAAAGCGCGAAGCACAACGCGCAACGCTTTATGATGTGATGGAATTGGCTGCGCAGTTTTTTGAAAGCCAGTTGCAGGTTGCAGCCGGAGCGAAGGCGCGTGCCTATTTGCGCGACCGTGGGCTTTCCAGTGCAACGCAGCAGACATTTCGTATTGGGTATGCGCCCGAATCGCGCAATGCGTTGAAAGAATTTTTGGCCTCCAAAGGCGTCGCCAAAGATCAGATTGAGGCGTGTGGTCTTGCGGTGCATGGTGAAGGCATCGCTGTTTCTTATGACCGCTTCCGGGACCGCATCATGTTCCCGATTGAGGATTTGCGCGGGCGGATTATCGCCTTTGGTGGCCGTGCACTTTCAGCCGATGCGCCTGCGAAATATCTGAACTCACCTGAAACCGAGCTCTTTCATAAGGGGCGGGTGCTTTATAACGGGCTGCGTGCGCGCAAAGCCTGTCAGCCGCAGGGGGGCGAAGAGGCCAAGGCGATTATCGCGGTTGAGGGCTATATGGATGTGATTGCGCTTGCACAGGCCGGCATTCATCAGGCTGTGGCGCCGCTTGGAACGGCGTTGACCGAAGAGCAGCTTGAATTGCTTTGGCGCATTAGTCCTGAACCGATCCTGTGTTTTGACGGTGACGGCGCAGGTGTGCGTGCAGCCCATCGTGCGGCTGATCTTGGTCTGCCGAGTTTGCAGCCGGGAAAATCACTGCGCTTTGCTATGTTGCCGGAGGGCCAGGACCCGGATGATCTGGTCAAGGCAGAAGGTCCGTCGGCGTTTTACGCTGTTTTGCGGGATGCCAAGCCGCTGGTCGATCTGGTGTGGACGCGCGAAACGGCAAGCGGCGTGTTTGATACACCGGAGCGCCGTGCAGAGCTCGAAGCACGCTTGCGCGAAATTACTAATCGCATCGCAAATGAGGATATTCGACGCCATTACAGTCAGGAAATGCGCGACCGGGCACAGGCGTTTTTCGGGCAGCGGCGGCAGAACAATGGCGGAAATGCTTTCAATCGCGACAAAGGCAAGGGCCGGGGTGCGCAGGGCGGTCGCGGAGGGGCAGCCGCCTTTGCTGGACGCCTTGCTTTTTCAGACAGTCTGACGCGGTCCAATGTGGTGAAGGGGCGAAATGCGCCTTTGCGCGAAACAGCCATTGTCCTGATGCTGCTCAATCATCCGCGTTTGATTGAGGAAGATTTCGAGGCGATCGCGGCTCTTGATCTTGAGCATGACGCGTTGAAGGTGTTGCATTTTGCAATGCTTGATGTTCTCGCATCAGCTCGTGTGGAAGATGGCTTAGCCATGCGCAAGGCGCTGGTCGCGGCCGGTCATGGCGAGCTGATCGAAATGCTTGAAGCAACGGTGCGCCGGACACGGGAATGGACGGCGACCGCACAGGCTGCGGAAGATGATGTTCGCGAAGCCTTAAAACAGGCGCTTCACTTGCATCAGCGCGCGCGCACCCTACATAGGGAACTGCGCGCTGTCGAAGCATCGCTTGATAGCGATGAAACGGGTGAAGTTTTTGCCCGTCTCATCGATATTCAAAAGCAGATCGCGCAGGCAGAAGCGACCGAAGCTCTCATCGATGGGTTTGGATTGTCTTCAGGACGCAGTGCCGGTTCGTCGTAACGCTATCCGAATCACTTTGCGCCGATGCGCCGTTGAAACCGCTGGATTTGTAAGAATTTGGGACGGTTGAGGGCCTGAGGCGATGACGCGACAATAAATGATTCGCTTTTTAGAGCCGAATCAGGTGAGTCGCTCTTGACGCGCGGCGCAAATGGCGGAATCACGACAGTTCAAACAAGGAATAAAGAACTGATATTGCAGAAATTACCTGAATGAGTTCCTGAATTCTTCCTTGATGGGCATCAATCACAGACCGGGCAGGGCCTTTATGGCGACCGTCGATACCGGATCTACCCACAGGAATTTGGAGACTGCAGGATCCGTTAATGAAGGCAGGGTTAATCCGGCATTAACGTGAAATCAGCTATTCGCAGAATCAACAGTTAAACGGCGCTCTCGCAAAACCGTTTGACCACTCTATATATCTTATACGCGACCGGTGTCGCCTGGAGACGAGCAATATGGCAACGAAGGCTAAGGAAAACGAAGAAGCCGAAGTCGAGCGCGAAGGTGCGACCGACGGGCCGCTTCTCGACCTTTCTGACGATGCTGTCAAGAAGATGATCAAGGTTGCGAAGAAGCGCGGCTACGTCACCATGGACGAGCTGAATGCCGTGCTTCCTTCCGAAGAAGTGACATCTGAGCAGATCGAAGACACGATGGCTATGCTGTCGGACATGGGCATCAATGTTGTTGAAGACGACGAGCAGGAAGCTGATCGCGACGATAACAATGAGGATGAACAAGAAGAAGGCGGCGATCTGGTTGAGGCAACCGGCACAGCCGTTGCTGCCACCACAACCAAAAAAGAGCCGACCGACCGCACCGACGATCCTGTGCGCATGTACTTGCGTGAAATGGGTACTGTTGAGCTTCTGTCGCGCGAAGGCGAAATCGCTATTGCAAAGCGCATTGAAGCCGGTCGCGAAACGATGATTGCCGGGCTTTGTGAAAGCCCGCTGACATTTCAGGCCATTATCATCTGGCGTGAGCAGCTGAATGAATCCAACATTTTGCTGCGTGAAATCATTGACCTTGAAACTACCTATGCCGGCCCAGAAGCCAAGCAGGCTCCGATTGTCGAGCGCGTGGAAGAAGAAAAGCCACGCGATGATAAGGGGCCGCGCCGTTCGCGTGATGACGACGACATTACCAATGTCGGCGGCGATATGCCTGCGGAAGAAGAAGAGGATGATGAGGACGAAGCCAATCTGTCGCTGGCAGCTATGGAAGCTGAACTGCGCCCACAGGTTATGGAAACGCTCGACCTTATTGCCGACACCTATCGCAAGCTGCGCAAGTTGCAGGATCAGCAGGTTGAAAGCCGTCTGGCTGCCACCGGCGAACTCTCATCCAGTCAGGAACGCCGCTATAAGGAGCTGAAAGATCAGCTGATCAAGGCGGTTAAGTCGCTTTCGCTCAACCAGAACCGTATCGAACAGCTCGTTGAACAGCTTTATGACATCAACAAGCGTCTGGTTCAGAATGAAGGCAGGCTGCTGCGTCTGGCCGAATCCTTTGGGGTTCGCCGTGAAGAATTCCTGAAAGAATATCAGGGCCACGAGCTTGATCCGAACTGGATTGAGCGTGTCAGAACATTGACTGCACGCGGCTGGAAAGATTTCGCGACGAAAGAAGAACGCGCAATTGATCGGCTGCGTTCAGAAATTCAGATGCTTGCTACTGAAACCGCGATTTCGATTGGTGAATTCCGCCGTATCGTCAATCAGGTTCAGAAGGGCGAACGCGAAGCAACCATTGCCAAGAAGGAAATGGTGGAAGCCAACCTTCGTCTCGTGATCTCGATTGCCAAGAAGTACACCAACCGTGGCCTTCAGTTCCTTGATCTTATTCAGGAAGGCAATATCGGCCTGATGAAGGCGGTTGATAAGTTTGAATATCGTCGTGGTTACAAGTTCTCGACCTATGCGACATGGTGGATCAGACAGGCAATCACCCGTTCGATTGCCGATCAGGCGCGTACCATCCGTATTCCGGTGCACATGATCGAAACGATCAACAAGATCGTTCGTACATCGCGCCAGATGTTGCATGAAATCGGTCGTGAACCAACGCCGGAAGAACTGGCTGAAAAGCTCGCGATGCCGCTTGAAAAAGTGCGCAAGGTTCTCAAAATCGCCAAGGAGCCAATCTCGCTTGAAACGCCAGTGGGTGATGAAGAAGATTCACATCTGGGTGATTTCATCGAAGATAAGAATGCGCTGCTGCCCATCGATGCAGCCATTCAGGCAAACCTTCGCGATACGACGACCCGCGTTCTCGCTTCGCTCACGCCGCGTGAAGAGCGCGTTCTGCGTATGCGTTTCGGTATTGGCATGAACACTGACCACACGCTTGAAGAAGTCGGTCAGCAGTTCTCGGTGACACGTGAACGTATTCGCCAGATTGAAGCGAAGGCGCTGCGCAAACTCAAGCATCCGAGCCGTTCGCGCAAGCTGCGTTCGTTCCTCGACAGCTAAGATTTTTTCGCCCGATACCGGATACGGTGTCGGGTGATGTTCTTAAATAGAGAAGGGAGGGAGCGATATGTCTTTTTTGAAGCGTCTTTTCGGTGGTGGTTCTGCGGATGAAACTCCAGCGGCACCAAAAGAAGCCGGACGCCTTGAACACAAAGACTTCCTGATCGTTGCAACACCTTACAGCGAAGGTGGTCAGTTTCAGGTTTGTGGCGTTATCTCGAAGACGATCAACGGGGAATTGAAAGAGCATCGCTTTGTGCGTGCTGATCGTTGTCCGGGGCTTGAGGATGCAGCGAGTATCTCGCTCAACAAAGGTCGACAGATTGTTGACGAGCAGGGCGAAGCGATTTTTCGCTGAGCTGCCTGCAAGAGAATCGAAAAAGCCGCCCACGAGAATGGGTGGCTTTTTTTATTGCATTGTGAGTGTGGCTGACAGATGCAACCGAAGGAGCGGGCAATCGGAAAGGGCGGCGATTTGCCCATGCCAATTTATGCAAAACCGCTACGCACTTTTGCTGCAAATGCTCTATATGCAGCCCTATGAATAAGAAACCTTTCTGGCAGACCAAATCTCTTGAGCAGCTTACCCGTAAGGAATGGGAAAGCCTGTGCGACGGTTGCGGACAGTGCTGCCTGCATAAGTTGCTGGATGACGACACTGACGAAGTCTACTGGACAACGGTGGCTTGCACGCTGCTGGACGCAGATAGCTGTAAGTGCAGCGATTATCCCAATCGCCGTGCCAGTGTGCCGGACTGCGTGTTTTTGACGCCAGAGATTGTTTATGAGGTCAACTGGTTGCCTGCGACCTGCGCCTATCGACTGGTTGCAGAAGGTGCCGATCTTTATTGGTGGCACCCGCTGGTTTCAGGATCACCGGATACGATTCATGAAGCAGGCGTCTCTGTTCGTGGCCGGGTGACAGCATTTGATCACGAGCTTGAGGACGAAGAGGAATATATCCAGCACATGGTCCCGCTCGATTGATTGGCTGATAGGCAGATTACTTGAGTTTACTGTTGGCGACTTGATCAGATTTTCAGTGTGAATATCCAGATAAAGTGCTGATTTAAAATGGTTTTATAAAATTACGCTACGGTCTTGATCTATCTGAATAGTATGTGAACACGCCCTTGGCTTTGCGTTCACATTCATTCGAATACTTATCGGATGTTCTGGGTGAGGATCGCCCAATGAAAGTTCGAAAGGATTTTAAGATGTCCGCACTGTCGCTCAAATCATTCATCGTCACTGCTGCAATCGGTCTCGCTGTGGTTTTCACCGCTGGTGCATCGGCAAATGCCGCATCGCCTGCATCCGCTCCTTCGGTCAGCACCGCGAAATATTCCTCAGGCATCAATATCGATTATCGTGGTCATCGTCATCGTCATCGTGGCCCGGCTTGTTCTGTTGAGAGTGCCAAGATGAAGGCCCATCGCATGGGTATCCGCAACGCACGGGTTATTCATCGCGGTAAATCTGTTCAGGTTAGGGGTTTCCGTCACGGTCGTCCGACGGGTGTCGTCTTCGCAAATGTGCGTGGTTGCCCGATTATTCGATAGAGCGCGTTTCGATTTCCTTAAATCAGAATTTTGAAAGCCAGCCCGATTGGATCGGGCTGGCTTTTGCTATTGTCGTTATTCCTTGATCTCGAAAACGACGTTAACCGAAACATTATAGCTATTCTCGCCCGCAGCAATAGGAACTGAATCCTGAGGCGCGGCGTTGGCCATCATCTTCATCTCACGCGCGATTGGCATTGGCATTGGAGAACGGCTCTGCTCGCTGATCTCAAGGACACGACCAAGACCAACGCTTGCCGCATCAGCGAGCGTTTTTGCCTTTGCAATCGCATCAGCCACGGCGCGTTTGCGCGCTTCGTTGATTGTTGCTGACGGATTGTCATTCACGAAAGTCAAATCACCGCCCTGATTGACGCCGAGTGTGACCGATTCATCAAGGACATTGCCGACCTTGGACAAATCACGCACACGAACCGTCAGGCTGTTGGAGACACTATATCCGCTGATCTTAGCCTCTTTCAGGCCATTCTTGTCATCAGGATAGATATAGCTCGGCTGAATATTGATGCCGCTCGTCTGAAGATCACGGTCTTCGACCCCTGCCTTTTTCATTGCGTCGAGCACTTTGGCCATTGCTTCATTGTTGGCCGTCATTGCTTCGCGGGCAGTTTTCGCATCGCGCAAAACGGTGAGATTAAGAATGGCCATATCCGGGGCAGCCGTCATTTTGCCTTCGCCCGAGACGGAGATACGAGCAGGCTGTCTCGTCATCTGATTCTCCTGTGCTGCGGCTGGCAATGACAATGCGCCTGCAAGCATGATTGCCGAAAGTGAAGTGGCAAGAAAGGTAGTAGCGCGCTTATTCATAAAATCTCCTGTAGAGAATGTTGATGCAGCCGGTGTAAAGCAGTCTCCGTAAAGATCCATTTCTGCTTTGCCATTAGAGTGCTCAGCTTGACCGAAAGTTATTAATTCCTTTCGGAGTACGCTTTTCTTTATTTAAGTCCCCCCTAAAGGAAAATATTCCATTATTTGACGCGAAATGCAGAATAATTGCAACTAAACGCTTCAAATTTGATGTGTTTTTGTCCTGAGTTGCATGAATGGCAATCGAATATGTGCGTATTAGGGCAAATCGTATAATTGACAGCTTGTGTCCAGCGCTTCTTTGCGGTACGTGCAGAGTTGCGTGGGGCCTGTAGCTCAATTGGTTAGAGCCGGCGGCTCATAACCGCTTGGTTGGGGGTTCGAGTCCCTCCGGGCCCACCATTGCTTAAATCATTGATTTTATTTTGTTATCCCCACCGGATTTTTCGTTTTGTGCACCTAAATGTGCCCCTAAAACGGGTGTAGCGTGACGCGATTTTTCGGAATTTTGTCACGGCAAATCGGAATCATCGAAATTCCAGTTGCCTTGTCAAAGAGCGTTTAAAGCGCTTTTAAAGTGCCTTCACAGATAAAAGAAAGCCCCGGCACTTGCCGGGGCTTTTATCATTTGAAGCGAAACTCAATATCGAGTGCCAGTTGATCGCCTCCGGAGACATGGAAGCGATCAATTTCAACCAGATCACTATCTCGCCACTTAGCTTGAAACTGGTTTGCTTGCTTCATTAAACGATGAACCGCATACACCTGAGCTTTAGGGTTCATGTCAGCTAATTGGTTCTTAGTAATCCCTGAAAGGCTGTAAAGCTCAACGAGGTCGCTAGAAAACTCCTCTAGTGTCTGATTCTGATCTCCGCCAAATGCGGCTGATGAACAGAGTAAGAGAGCCGTGGCGAGTAATGATGCGCGTTTCATTTTTGATGCCCCTTCTTAATATGCCTTGACGCTAAGCGTCTTCGCTTGGGCTGGCAATGGTAAAACTGCAAGGCGTAATTGCCATCGACAGTCATTAGTGCGGCCCGCTGATAATCAACTCACGTACCGGCTTTCCCTTACCCCCACCTGCCGTGTAGGTCAGCGAAACGTCCTCAATGTCGAATGCTGAAAAGATCGAGCGTATCTCTGGCACATCATTGATGGAGAATATGAACCGGCCTTTGATGCGGCCGAGGCGTTCCGCCAGCACTTCAAACTGATTTCGACCGAACATCTCTTTGCCGTAACAGTCTTCAGTCCCACAATAAGGAGGATCGAGATAGAACAGTGTTTCGGGTCGGTCGTAGCGATCAATGAAGTCTGGCCAGTTCAGGTTTTCAATTACGACAGAAGCGAGGCGCTCATGCACATCCTGAAGCACGGCAGCGAGTGTGTTCAGGTTAAAGCGCGACGATCTGCTGTAATCGATACCGAATGAACGTCCCGCGACCTTACCGCCAAACGTCAGACGCTGGAGATAGAGGAACCGGGCTGCGCGTTCCAGATCGGTTAACGTGTCTGGATCGGTCGAGTTCAGACGTTCAAAGTCTGTGCGACTTGTGATCTGAAAACGGAGCGTGTCCATAAGCTGGGGATAATGGCGCTGAAGGATACGAAACAGGTTAGCCACGTCTCTTGAGCGGTCATTGATGAACTCAGCCTTCGGGGCTGATGTGCGCCTGAAGAACACACCACCCATGCCGACAAACGGTTCAGCATAGAGCGCATGTGGCGTGGCTTCGATTTTGGCGCAGAGGCGCTTTGCGAGCTGGCGTTTGCCGCCAATGTAGGCAGCTGGAGGAGAAACAGGGTCGATCCGGCGATACTCAGTCTGCAAGGTCATGACTCATTCTAACGAATCTGCCACATGGCTCTGGCCCTTATGGGCATCAGGATGCGGCGGTTATTCCAGAGGCTGTCGAGCGGGATTGTTTGGTCGCAGGCCCGCTGCCACGAATTAACGTGGCCGTCCCTTCTTGCGGGAGGCGCGGACGCCTCCAGCGTCTCAATCGGTCAGTGGTTCAAACCGGCCGTCGAGAAATTCATCAGCGTAGCTCGCCCAAAGGCGATTGTCGGTCTGATCGAGATACACAACGATCACGTCAAAGCGTTCTGTGTGGTTTTCCATTACGACCGTTAGGGGAATGCGCATGAAGGCCGTGCCATTGCTTTTCATCGGCTCGTATGGCGCGATTAGATGATAGGCATCGCGCGTATCGCTCCAACCCCACAGATAGGCGGTTTCACCGTTCTTGCAGCGTGAAGCCAAGTTTTCGGTCACATTGCGGACAACCAGACATTCGCGTCCTGTCCGCTTGTGCCGCCATCTGCTTCCTAATTCCACGTCCATTGTCTTTCCCTTCAGGCAAATGCCGCGTCGATCTGCTCAAAGGATGAAATAGTCCCGTCTTCGATCTCGGCCAGCACCTGCGCCTCGATGGCGAAGCATCTGGAAACATGCGCAAGCATTGCATCGCTGATCGCAATCACGGCCGCTGCATTGATGGTGACAAAGGTTCCGTCAGCGGATTTCCATTGTGTCGAAAATTCCGGATCATTTTGCGCTGCAACGCGAGCGCCGGAAATCATCGTCTTGGAGCGGTCATCGGTCGAAACTGTCAGGCCGTTAGTCTCAATGCCGCCGACTTCCTTCTGCCAGCGCTTATTTGCTGCATAGTCGGATAAATTAATCTCGATTTCGGGTACGGGAGGCGGCAACGTGAGGCTTCCGTCCGGAGCACACCAGAGCTTCATGTTTTGTGCATCCAGCCACTGTTGTTCCGTCACTTGGATTGCTCCGGTCGGAATGTCGGCATTTATTGCGATAGCTTCACCGGCATCGTTCAAAATTGGCGGATAGGTCGCTTCGCAGTAGTAAAACAGCGGGTAGCCTTCCGGGCCGAACTTGATGAACTTGTATTGCATGATTGTTCCTTAGATCAAAAAACCCGTGGCGAAGTTTCTGAATGCTTGCATCATCGGATTGCCCTGCACCGCGTCCAGAACGAGCTTGAATTGAACGGTTCCGCCTGCGGCAAGCTGAACTGCTGCGGAAAGAGTACCGGCGCGATAATATTGCTGCCCACTCTGCGGGTTCATGGGATAGACCATCTCAGAGTAGACGCTACCATTGACGAATATCTGGACGATAAACTGCCCTCCGTATCCGTCCCCCATCGTTGTACCCATAGAAAAGAAATACATCCCGGCTTCGGGAGCCGTGAACACTCCGCCACTCCAACGATTGCCAACGTTTAGAGGAGAAGCGGTAAAGCTGAGATTGGTCGTTCCATTGTAAACCAGCTGATTGGCAGCCAAATGCGCTTTGAAAACTGGTCTCGACGCACTGATAATCCTTCTCTGCTCTTGCGCATCAGGAGATGCCAAAAATGTTCGAGACCATGGCGGAAGTGGTGACGTTGCAAAGGTATCTGGCCCCGTCGCATAAAGTATTTGGTCACCGACGATGGTAGGTGCTTTCAACAGGGCAACGCCGGTCGACGTGATATCCGTCTGCACTATTTCCTTGCTTGCATTCGTTCGAAGGACCTTGTTCGTCTGAAGCTCCAGCGCTGCCAGTTGCTCCAGATTTGCAATTTTTTCCAATTGACGGATCACATCAAGGTTGCCACCAGCGACAGCTTCCAGAACACCGGGAGCAAGGAAGCGAAGATATTGGCCCTCATCGCCTTCCAGCTCTCCCAAAGAGTACAGCGCCCCTTTGCCAAACATCTGATAGAGCATTGCAGCCATACCGGCCAAGCGCGAGCCTTCCGGCTGATAGCGAATGCGCAATGGCTGGTTCGCTCCGGCTGCAAGCATCGAGCAGGGCTGCATCAGCGTTCCGGAGTTCTGCCCGGTAATGCTTTCAATGATGAGCGTTAGCCCGCTTGCCGTGATGATACTGTCTCCCGGCTGGATCGCTGCCACTTCCAACGCGCTGCCAGTGGTGGTGAAGTCCTTTTCGCCTTGAACAAGCGTCAGCGTGCCAATGGTCCAATCGGGACGATATCTGCCCTGTGTCGCCATGCTACTTCACCTTGTTCATTTTCGGGGTTGCAATGGGTGCGGTACTGGCGACCGGAGCGGGAACCGACGCAGCACCTGCCTTTTGCAGATCGGCCATGAGCTGGTCGCGATCCTTGTTGAGGCGCGCAATCTCTTCCTTGTGCTTCTTCTCGACCTCTTCCTTGTCTTTTTCCGCCTGTTTGAGCGCCGCCTGAAGCGAATAGACCTCGTTAGCGAGAACAAGAGTGCGGTCTTTGTAGTACCCGTTCAGGGCTTCGGCTTCGCTCCAGCCCGCCATGGGAACAATGGTGATACGGCCCGGCGTTTCAGTCGTGTCTGGCTTCAATTCATCAGTCATAGCGCTTCCTCACTGGCTATACGTTCAAGGATGGCTTCGATATCGCGGGCGGTTGCAGCTCCGTCGATCTCAGCCTGAAGGGCTTGCCGCTCGATCTCGATTGAAGCGAGACGGCTTTGCATATCGTGGTTCTTCTGGATGATGATGCTCGCCTCGGCCGCAGTTGTGACCAGTGGCGAGGCGTGACCGTTAGAAACTGCAACTGCTGCCGCGTATTTGACGGCATAAAGATCGGCCTTCAGCCCGATTGCTTCACGAATACGAATGGCGAAATGGTTGTCGAGCTGCTCACGCGCAACGGCTCGTTCCTTCGCCATGTCCTTTTTCAGAGCGATCTTCACAGCGCTTTCACCTCCGCCCTAAAGGGCAACAGAGGCCATGCATCAATTGCGATGCGGTACGTGCCGGGATCATCGGTTGCAAACTCCAACGCCCCGCCCGAAACCTCATATGGCTCATCGTCGATCATGACGGCCGCACCTTCAGGGATGCCGGTAATAATGGCGCTGGCCTTGCCATTAGCCTGAATTTCCAAGGCAGAAATTGTCGCAAGCGGCCGTTCTGTCAGATTGCCTTCAAACACATAAAAGCCAAGCGCCACATCAACAGGATCGGCATCCTCTTCATGAACCAGATAGCGATAGCCCTGATCTCTTAGATTGGCGGTATAGGCTTCAACGTCTGAATTGGTCGAAACCCAGAGAATGCGCCCGTGAACGTCATAGACGATAATCATGATGCCTCGTTGTAAGTGATGACGAAGGAAGCTGACGGCATGTCAGCCAAGCCCCAGCGGCTGTAGATAAAGAGTGCGGTCGTGAAGCTCTGCCACCAGAACATCGGCTCACGAAAAATCGTGTTCCCGTCGAGCCCAATCCACATCGTGAATGCCGGTTCCCGTGCTCCAGCTTCGCTGCCTGCAAGAATGCCCATGCAGTAGCAAAGTGGCGGCGAGCCGAAGGGTGTGGCGAAGTTGACGACAGCCCGGTTATAAGCGGTAGCGCGCGAACCGCCTTGGTTGAAAGCCTGAAACGGTGCGATGCCCTTGTCGTAGATGGGCTGCTGCGCGCCGTTGGGTGAGAACGCCAGTGCGCTTTCACCTTCTTCGATCTGACGACCGGGCTTTGCCATAAACAATCCATCTTTGCTGAGGCGCGCTCTTGTCATCACGGCCTCATCGTCATGATCTGCGCGCCACGCAGAAAGGTTGGCGTCGGGAAATCGACGTAGATATTGGCGGCATCCACTGCGACAAAGAAGTGGTTCTGGCTGCTGGAGTTGTCGCCGCCGCTGCCGATGTAATAGGCCTTGGCTGGATAGGCGCGATTGTCTTCGCCGGAGTACCGGCCAAAGGCATAAAGCTTCGGAACAAAGCCGAGGTTCAGAATAGGAATGGTCTGCGGATTTTGCCCGACAATGAACGGCACAAAGATGCTCTGGATCAGCTGCGGATAAAGCAGACGCTCATCAAGCAGCAGTTGCTCCTGTGATGCGTAATCAACATCGACATTGGGCGCTGAAATCCGGAAGACACCGGCACCAAGATTGAGTTTGCCGCGCTTGATCATCCCGCCACCCTGAATGCAAAGTAAGCGATATGAACCGGCAGATTGAACGATCCGGTTGAGATGTAGACGCCATCAGCACGAATACGCGCGACGGGATTGTTGCTGGTAAACGGCACAACGGAATACCACCATGCGCCGCTGGCTGATTTCACCATCAGGATTGTCATGGGCACGTAGCCGGGATCAGCCCATGCGACGACCCGCTGATTGTTTCCAGCCGCCGAAACTGTGGCGATGCCGCTATCGAAGATTGCCAGATGCGAAGGGAAAACGCTGTCGAATACGACCGCATTGACCGGCAGATTGAGATTGTTCGCGTCATATCCCGGCCGCACTATGCGCAGCCGTTTGACACCGTTCACATCTTTGAGGAAGCCAACATTGGTCATTGGAACCACTCAATGCTGCCAGTGCCGAAATTGATCTTGAACCGGCTGTCCCATGATTCACCGATACCGGCGCGGAAATAGCCAACATTCAGGATTTGCAGCGTCAGCTCACCGTCCACGAAAGCCATCGGCTGCTGGCGTTTGGCGCGGTTGGTGACATACAGGCCATCCGCATCAATAATGACGCGACCTTTGCCGTTTGCAGATTCAAGAAACAAAGCGGCCGGAGCAGTTGTATCGCCGTCAGACTGGACCGTGCTGATGCCGATGCGTGAAGATGATCCGTTCTCATTGGCTTCCACATAGGTACGGAACGTGCCTCCGGCTGAGAACCTGCCGACCTGAACATTGAGACCTTGGATCAAAGTGCCAGACGCTTCAATCCTGCCATTCAGTTCCTCATACTTGATCTGCATGGCATTAACGGCTGTCAGCACCGTGTCGTTGACCGTGATTTCCATCTGCTCGATGCGCGAGACAATTGCCGAGCCGGGACCGACCGCCGCAACAATCTGCTCTTTGAACGACGCTTTGATTTTGCCGTTCTGAACAGCCACTTCGCGGCGGATTTCACCGATCTTCATGGTTGATTGAGCGCCAACATCAGCAATGATTTTGCTGAGGCGATCTTGCTCATCAATCACATACTGCATCGAGCCATTCTGATCCTTCCACATGTCTAGGACATCGGTGTTAAACTGCTCAACGCTGAACTTGTATATATCGAGCGGGCCGAACCGGATGTCGTCGGTTTTAACGTCAATCCACTCGCTCCAGTCCGTTTCACGATAAGAGCCAGGCACATATTTGCCACGCACCTGCACCCACGTATTCGGGGGCAAATCGGTCTGAATGAGCCATGCAAACGGCTGGCCATAAGGCGTGCTATCGCTATCAAAGCGGTTTTCATTGGAGCCGCGAATGCGCAGCTGCACATGAACATGCGTCACGTCATCCTGTCCCGGCGCGCAGAACACGCGCACGGTTGGGCGGCGTGGTCGGCCAAGATCATCATTGAGAACTGCCGGTTCGGCACCCCAGCCATACATTGGCTGCGGCGGAGCCGTAATCGGGCCAAGCCAGCCCACCACTGGTGGAAGGATGATCGAAGGAGGCGTGAAGTCACTCGGCTCCAGCTCGCGCAAAACAACTTGCTGCACCATTCCCGGCTCGCCAGTGATGCGGGTCGCGATGAATTTCTTGTTCACATAGCCGTTGCGCACCGATGTCCATGAAATCACGTCGATGCCCGGCTCCAGCACCCACGCTGAAGGCGGCAAATAAATGACATGCGTCACAAAACGGCGGTTCTCTTCAACAAGCGTCTTGGTCGAACGCTGGACTTGTCCGGAGAATGGAACTGCCTCGAAAGCCACATTCTGCGGCAACGATCGGTCGCCGTCCTCGCGTTCCAGCTCCAGATCGCGGCGCTCAGGTGCATCCTTCATCGTCCAGCGCTCTTTGCGCTCCGGATAGGTCGCAGAAACACCATTGTTGGTGTTGGTGATCGACGGGAACGGATCAAGGTCTTGGTCGCGGCTCACGACAATGCTGTCATCGTCAATGAAGTAGACGGCCGATCCCGGCGCGCCGACCTGAAGCTTGACCATGCCGCCGACTTCAACGATACGGCCGAGGCAGGCAAGGCGCAGCTCCTCAATCACCTCCATCGGCTCAACATCGACATAGATTTCATAGCCGCAGCGGAATTGTGGCTCCATGCCGTTGTCACCCATGACCGGACGGTCGCATTCGTTTGCGGCTGCAATCCACGATGTTGCAGGCAGGCGGAAAGCAGAAATGTTCTGCCCGCCGTAGATCCACTCGCTGCCATAATAGATGCCGCGAATGATGTTGTAGATGATGATGGCGGGGTTTCGCGTTGGAAGCCACGTCGAAGGGTCGGCCCAGCGCTGGGGACCGTTGCCGCCATTGGTGCTGTCAAAGCGCAGATCGTAAAAGCGCATCGGCTTAGGTTCAACGATCACGGCCGGAAGAGACCCGCCGAGCTGAAGCTCACGATTAATGCGCGTTGTGATGATTGCAACCTGACAGCCACGGCCGATCATGTCGGCGGTAAACGGACGCTCCGGATCGGCTCCGAACTTTGCCAGCAAATATGGATTGGCCGTGGTCTGCGAGCCATCCATATAAGAAACCCAGACGTTATCCTTGCCGTCCTTGCGAAACTCCTTGATTGGAAATCCACGGCCGTCTGCATGTGGCTCATTCCAGAGGATCGTTGAAAGCTGATCGTCAATCCAGATGCTTTCAATTCCCTGCGGACCTGCAAAGGAAGGCAGCGAGGAGATTTCAATCACATCGACAGCATAGGCGTTAGGCGTCTCGCCATCCTTGCCGTGGGTGCCTGCATATTTGCGCCTGCCTGCCACGCCACGCTCACCGATAGGAAACGACAAAGGGAGATCGTCGCCCATCTTCAGTTCAAGTGTTACGCCTGAAACCTGAGATTTCTTCTGTGCTCTCTTCTGAAGAAATTGCTGCAGAAGGCTTGAGCCGACCATAAGGGCAGCTTTGAAAAGCAGACCGCCGAACGCGCCAGCAAGCTTGATGCCGAAACCGACGATAGCACCAACAACCGGAGCCGCCTCGGCCGGAGTGACCGTCAAGATAAGAATGAGTGCTAAGAGCGCTTTAAACATGCCTTCAACCCACCTTGAAAATCATTTTGGCATCGAGCAGATCGACAGTGCCAATGCGGGTTTCGGTCAGGACGTAGATGCGTTCGCCATTGACCACACCAAGCGCATGACCAATCGGGCCTTCAACTTCTAACGCCGCTATATCGCCAATGCGGGCTTCGCTTGGATGCGCCTGCGGCAAGATAGAAGCGACCATTTCGCCCAAAGAGGAAAAGCCAGCATCACGGATGATACGGGCAGCGCCGAGTGCATCATGATAAGTGCCGCGATATTCCGCGCACATATCTTCGCCAGTCAGTGCTTCGACCAGCCGACCGGCCAGCGAAGGACCGCAATCATGAACGCCCCATTCAAAAGGCGTGGCATGGATTTCATCAATCGCCCGCTCAAAATGTTCCCGCCAGTCATGACGACGCTGAAGTGTCTTCATTTGAAAACCTTTGAAACAAGATTGCTGAGGCGTTGAGCGGCCTTTTCACCCCAAGGAATTTTCCAGCTGGAAACGGTTGAGGCCCATTTGCTCCATTGATCGCCACCACGAATTTTCTGGCCTTCATAGGAAGACTTGCGCGGATTGGTGCGGGTGAGCATGGCGAAGACTTCCGATACGACTTTAACCTTGATCGAGCCGGTACCGCCTTTGCGTGGGACTTTGATAGGCGCGCCGTCGATCATGCCCAGAAAGCTGATCAGGCCGGGGCCGATCTGGTCTCCAGTATCTGGATTGATCAGAATGTCGTGGATTTCGACACCGCCAAGCCGCGCATCATATTCACGCACCAGCTTGTTTGCGGCGTCTGCAATCTGCGACAGATCAATGGTGACATTCTGCACGGTGAGGTCCGAAACGCGCGGGATATCGCTGACCTTGCTAATGACATCGGCATAATAGGGCCGCGAAATGAGCGAGCCGTTTGAACCGCTGTAAACCGTGAGGTTCAAATCCTCGTCACCTGTCCAGCAACCGATTTCGCGGATATTGCCGGTGCCACGTTCTTTCACGCGGAACCACACAGCCTGACGCGTAACCAGACCAGACACAGGCGCATCGTTCAACTGATCGACAAAGGCGCTTGTTGCCGCTCTCATGCCCGCACCCTTGTTTTCTGGATGAGTTTAACCGACGCGCCATCAGTGATGGTGTTGCGCGCAGTACCGGGATTGTGGCTGGTTGGAGCAACGATGACCGGGCAAGCGGGACGGATAACGACAACGGGATCGGTCGCACTGACCAGCATTGGCAGACGCGGGAAGATCGGCGCATCAAGGTTTCCGGCCGCTGTAGCCGAAACAGTTGCAGTGACTTCAACAAAGGTGTGTTGCTGCCCGCCGCTGTAGGTGACTTGGAGCTTGTCACCGACCGTTAGAATATAGCCGGGTTTAAAGCCTCTCATGCGAGCGGTCACACGATCCGCGCCAATTTCCCGAATGCTGACAACCGAAGAACCAAAGATGATACCGCGCGGATCGGCATAAGGATAAAGACTTGTAGGATCGCACATCAAGAAAGCTTGACGTGAGCCGTCTAACGCCCTGATGCGTGCCGCCGCTTGCTTCAGCTCCTGATGCCTGCCAGCGCCGAACGTCAATTCAGCAACCCATTTTGGCTTTGTTAGTTCTGCCTGCCAGAAATCACCGTTGCCCAATTCGTCGGTTTCGTCGCCGCGTTCAATGGTGAACGTGCATGTTCTGATGGGCAAATGATCGTACACAGCCGAGAGAGGGAGAATACTCATCAGCGCCACCTCGGCTGTTCATTGATTTGCTGAAGGCGGTCTGGCAGGTTGTTATCGTATTCCTCTAACGCCTCCATCATGCCGTCATAGGCTTTTTGCTTCACATCCTCGCCGCTCGATCCGCGCAAATCCTGATGCACGGTAAGAGATGGCCGCATTGCCATCGCTGATGATTGACCGGCTGAAGGACTGTTGAAGCGGGCAATGGGTGAAGGTGCGACATCAGCTACAGCACCGCCGTTCGAATAGCCGCGACGGCCAAGGCGCATGCCTTCAACCACATGAACGCCGCCCGCGCGGGCGACGTCACGCTGGGACCATACCACCTCACCAGCGTGGACAATGCCTTTAGGTTCATCAACCGCGCCCGGTCCGGTGTAGCCACCGGAAGACCAAAGGCCGGGAATGCCGGACGCGATTGCATTTGCAAGCTGCTGGCTCTGAAAGCCACTTGCACCGGGAAACAACGATCCCATGTTGAAGCTGAAGCCGCCGCCGCCCAAAGACATGCTGGAAAGCTGTTGGCCGAAACTGTTAAAGCCTGAACCAAGCTGATTGAGGCCTGCGCCAGCAGTTCCCACATTCGAAGCCAAGCCATTGAGGGTGTTACTGGTGCTTCCAGCCGTTGCGGTGACCTGACCAAGCGCGGTGTTAAACTTGTTGACGTAATCGGTACCAGTGGTGCCAAGCATATCGGCAACGCCACCGCCACGCCCCACCGAACCGGGACCGCCAAACCATGCTTGCGCTGCACCACTTGCACCAAACTTATCAACGTAGCCGCCGAATATCTTATTGAAGACGGCATCCTGTGCAGATGAGGATTTCAGGTAATCCTGTGGCGACATCGAAAAGCCGAGAGCGCTTTTCGTCCATGATGGAATGTTCGCGCCCATGACCTGATAAGCGCCATAAGCGCGGTCGCCATTGGCGGTGATGGGACCAAGCGCACTATAGCCGCCGCTGCCTGCACTCTCGATAAGTTTGATGGCAGACGCATACTGCGACATGCCGAGGCCAGCGCCGGGAACGTTAGAGTTTGCGGCTCCAAACATTCGTGAGACGTTGCTTAAAAGCCCATCCGCACCGCCGAGACCAACGCCGCCGACATTAACCACAGCTGCCTGTACGTTCATCGCGCCAACGGATTGCCCACCAAGAATCCCAGACAGAAGGCCGCTGCCAGATTTGGGCGACAGGAGATCATCCAGTGTGCCGAGGTTTGAGCCAAACAGGGCATTTTTGAGCGGATTCTTGACTGCGAGATCAGTGAACGTTCGCGTGATCTCAAGACCGATGCTTTTCAGCGCATCTTTATAATCGCCACTGCCCAGCGCGTCGAAGATGCCGTCAATCGCATTCTCGCCCGCGGATTGATACTGTGACCATGCATCGGTCTGGCGTTCGAGTGTGATGCGGGCTTCCGTCAGCGCCTGCGCATTCTGACGGTACTGTTTGCCAAGCTCACTCTCTACCGCAATGCCTGCGCGTTTCAAATCCTGCTCGGCCTGCAGCACTGAAAGTGCACGGCGGCGAACCAACTCGCCCGAACTGACGAGCGAAAGTTCCAGTTGCAGCTGCTTGGCTGTGTCCTTCTGGCCGTCGATCATTTCAACGGCATTTGCGCGCCGCTGTTCTTCAGCCAGCTCCTTATAGCCAGCTGTCATCTGACCAATAATAGACAGGAGCTTTTGCTTTTCCTCGCCTTCAGCGCGAGCAGCTGCAGCAATAAGTGGACGAAGTGCGCTTTCTGCCTGCAGGTAAGTTTGTGCGTCAGCTGAACTAATTGTGCCTGCGATGATTGCATCGGTCACACTTTTGCGAGCATCAACCTCGGCGCGCATGTCGATGATGTCAGCGGACGACTGTGCAAGCGCCTCGGCCATCACTTGATTGCGAACTTGTTCGACACGCGTTTGCGCCTCTGCAGCGCTGATGTTCATTGCTTGCAATTCGATACGTTCGCGCTCCGCAGCCAGCTGGGCGCGGGTAAGAGGGTTGCGAGCGGTCAGAAGCTGGATGTCGATTTGAGCCAACTGGATTTGGCGTGCTTCCTGTGAATTGATGCGAGCGAGAGCTTCATCCCGCTGTCGCAGTGCGTCGTCTCGCTCTTCTCGGTTTGATGCATTGCCACGCGCCGTAGCGTAGCTTTCCTGAACCTGTCGTCGGTCTGATTTCTGTAAGCTTGCAATACTCAGGAGGCTAGAATTGCCGTCCATGTAAGCGCCACTGCGTCGACGCTCTTCGCTCTCGACAAACCTTGCGCGGGCTTCCTTAAGTCTTTCTAATTGAACAGCCGCCTGCAGAGCTGCTGGCCCAAGCTCTAGCAGCTCCTTAGCAGTTTCTTTGATGGATTTATTATTCGGCTCCAGATACCAGCGCTCTTCCACCAGTCGGCGAAAGCCCAATATGTCCGGCTTCCCATTTTTGGCGGTCCGCTGAAGGTGCAGAATGGCTTTTTCAAACTCCTTATAGGGGCTGTTGACCATCCATTCCGCGTCATCCCCTACGAAGTTGAAAGCGTCCTGCCACATAGAGCCAGAGGATACTCGGCCTAACTGACCCAGAATTGAATCGGTATCAGTACGGATGCGCTTTTCCAGTTCAGTACGGGAGCCGACCGCAAGAAACCTAGTTCCGGCGTTCAGCCGTTGATAATATTCATCAGCGCCTGTTCCAGCGTACTGGTAGGCATCGCGAAGCGCTTTAATTTGGCTTTCGTGCTCTTCGAGAGATTTGCTTAAGCTTTTGGCATTGCCGGTCCAAGTCATCGCGTACTGAATGGCGGCAGCGGTTAGACCCGTCACCGCTACCGTTGCAAATGAAACCGGAGAGAGAAGCTGAGTGAAAGCTCCGACCAATGTCGAGCCAGCCTGCTTCAGGTTCATGCCAGCCATACCGCCAGCAATCTGCGTACCCTGTTGCATGGCAATCATAGCCGGGTTCATACCCATGGCGGCAGTGACACCAATATCCTGAAGCTGAAACATGGTGTTGGTGGCTGCGAAATTCTGACCATTTGCAGACTTCAAAGCCGAAGCGCGACCCTTGATGACGTCGATGGATGCGAGAGCTGCCTGACGTTCCCGGCCTAATGCTGCTGTCATTTCGTTCACAGACAGCGCGCCCATCGCGTTCGCTGTGCGAATTTCCGCTTTGGCATCCCGGTAATTCTGGATGACCGCAAACATCGGATTGTACTTGGCGCGAAGCTGATCAAGCGCCATGCCCTCGTCAGCGAGTGCACCCATCCATGCGCGCTGGTTGGAATTAGCCGCACCTGAATGCAGGCCAGTCGCGGTGGCGATCAGGCGTTGCATCTTGGTTTCAGTGACGATTGCAGCCTCACCAATGGAAGCGATTTCATTTTTGGTCTCGGCCGCAGCCGGTTTCACTGAGGACGCATCGGCCGAAATCACAATACCGAGTTTATAGGCGGTGTTTCCGGCCATTAGTCGTCTCGCTCATTGAGGATGGTTAGGGCCTCGGCCTCCATCAATCGGATGTCGGCAAAGACGTGCTTGGGTGCTTCAAGGTCATCAAGCACAAGACGGATGGCGGGATAGTCGAGACCTTGCCAGAACAACCCCGCCATAGTCGCTGCAACCCGCCACTGTGTCTGGCATTCGAGAAAGGCATCGAAACTGGCGTGATTAACCGGCATGATCTCGACACCTTGCTTTTCGACTTCCGTCGCCGTGACGGAAAAACCCATCTTGGCGAAATCAGAAGCAACCGCGTCATCTATGGTGGCAACTTCTGTGCGGTCAGCGCGGCCTGCACGGATTAAAGCCCACGCACGGGCCGCGCTTTTTAGTTTCCCAGCCGTGCCTTGTCTTCGGAGAGCGCATCGATGTAAGCGCGGACAAAGGCATTGCGGATATGCCGGTAGCCATAAAGCAGCCTGAAATTCGCTTCGCTGAAGCTGATTGGCTTGCCGTCCGCATCAAGGATATTGTCCCATCCGCGAAGAGTGCGCAGAAGCAGATTGAGATCATGCTCATCGAGTTCAGACTGAATGGTTTCGATCTCTTCGTCTGAAAGCTCAGGCGTGATCTTGCCGACGATTGCCTGACGTGCCTTTGCCGAGGCCTTGCCATCATCAGGTGGGAGCATTTCGAACTTGGCCTTAAACTCATGTTCGATGAATTTACCGGCTTCGTCCGGATGCGGTTCGATGACCTTAACCGGCCACCAGAAAGTTATGTTGGTTGAGAATTTGAACACGGGTTAAAACCTCTTCAAAATGCGATTAAAGACGTTCAGAAAGCCGGATTAGCGGACGATGATCTTCAACTCGTCCATGCCGTCGACCGGACAGAACGAGAGTGGCAGGCTGTAATTGATGATGTTGTTTGTCTGGCTCTGACTTGGTTTGCCGATTTCAACGGCAGGGGCCACGATCTCGACAGTGTTGCCCGCCTTCGTGCCGTGAATGAGCGAAAGGGCGCCACGCGTTCGGTCGAGTGCCTTCTGAAACCAGTTTACAGTTGCGAGCGTCGTCGCTTTTACAACAGCAGTACCAGTGGATGAGCGGGCAGAAATCATAATGAGTTCTTCGCCGATCAGCATGCGTGGTGTCAGCGTGTTGCCAAGATCAATCGAGATCGATTCCGCGACCGCATTCCAACCATGAAGCGACATCGTTGTATTCGCCTTGGAAACAGTAACTGGCGTCATCCAGTCAGCCATTGAAACGGCAGGCATGACAGCGACATCGGTAATATTTCCAAGCAATCCCATGGCCGTTACGCGGAAACGCGGGATCGCAGATGGTGTGAACGATGGCGCGATATTGACCTGACAACCAAGAAGGACGTGCTGCACCTTATCCGAAATGAAATAAAGCGAGCCTGATTCAACGGCATCTTCAATGATAGTGTATGTCACATCAGTGTCAGCCGTGACCGTTTCGGCCATACCGGCAGCGCGCAGGATAGAGCCGTAAGCCGGGACATCACCAGCTGCACCGGCACCTGCTACCTCGACCTCAAATTCAAGCCGCGCATAAATGCCAGCCAGGACAACACCCTGATTGCCCATATATGGCAAAAGAAGATCGCGACTGACTTCCTCACCTTCAATCGGCGTAAAGGTCACATTTGTGCCGACAATAGCGTTGGCGGCAACAGGAGCGGCATCGGTGCCGTAAGTTGCCTCCAGCTTGAAGAGCATTGCAAGCTTGTTCCATCTGCGCGCCATATTACTTGCCTTTCTTTGTCGAGGCGGGCGTGTCCGCTTCGTTTTGGATTTCGCTCTTTTCCGCTTCAGGCTGTGCTGTGGGCGGAATAGTTTCATCGGCACGGCTCAGCGCACCTGTTTTGGAATCGCGGACATAACGTCCGCCACGAACTGGATTGCTCATCAGGATTTCCCTTCCAAAAAGCGCGACGTTTCCCACGTCTGCACATAGACTGTGACGCCATTGCCAATTGGCGCTGCTTGAGCGGAAACCAGAGAAAGCGGGTCTTCGCCTGATGGCGGCTCCCAACCGGCCAAGGCTGTTTCGATCGACTCTTTCACTTCATCAAACAAAACTGCTTTTTTGCCGCCGCTTGCATCGTCATGTCGGCGCATGACAAAGGCGACGAGCAGCTGCACCACAACGACCTGAAGGTGTCCGCCAGTCATCCGCTCATTTTCCTGCGCACGCTCGCGGTAAGGCAGAACGAATGCTGTGCCAGATCGCGGAGCAGTTCCTTTTGTGATCCCTTCAATGTCTTCAGCCGGACGCACATCGATGAGGGCGGGTGCATGAGACTTAAGGCGGTCGATGATCTCCTGAAGCATCAGAGCCACCCTTTTAGTTTGTCGGCTGAAAAGACCGGACCCGGACCTACAATGCTGACATCACTGCCTGAAGATGGCTGCGGCGCAGGTTCATCCGGACCAACCGGGAGTTTGAGCCGATTGGCTGCAACATCCTTCAACGCGGAAATTGCTTCCTTCCAATCACGCACCACATGCTCAGGCGCGCCATCGCGATGAAGAAAGTACCGAGCGATCGAGATTGCCCATGTGCGGACAAGGTCAGGAACTGAAGTGAACGGCAGCTTGTATTGCACACTGACATAGCCATTGACGGTGTTGTCAGCATGAACCAAGGCCGCGTCGATCACGTCCGGATCAACTGTGCCATCCAAATCGCGGTCTGCGATCTGGAGGATTTCATCTTCACCAGCACGTTCCAGCAAATCTCCCAGCGAGGCGTAGGACATGATCAGTCCAAATCCTCGCCGTGTTCCCACTCGACAACGCGCTGCTTTTTGCGCAGCTCGCGATGCTCGGCTTCGGTCAGGATGATGCGTTTGCCGCTTTCATAACGAACGTTGTTATGGCGTACCGGACCGAACACGAGAATGAACTCGCGCTTTTCCGGAGCCGTTTCGACACCAAGCACCTTCGACAGGATTGACTGCGCTGTCGCTTCAGAAATCCCGCCTTCAGAATTGGTTCCCGAACCCGCTGCTTCCGGTTCGGGGATGGAAGTGCCCTGATCTCCATCAGTCGTTTTGACTTCTGTTAGCTCGGCACTTTCCTGCGGTTTCACCAGTTCGACTGAAGTCGTTCCGGCAACAGCGCCGCTGCTCGCTGTGGTATCGGTGGAAATGGAGGCGACAGGCGCGGCCACACCTGTCGCCCCTGCATCAGCTGACAGGGGAGGACTGCCAGTCCGTGCGTCGGTGCTGCCGTTAGCAGCAATATTAGCTGTATTAAAGAGTGCTGGATCACCAACTGGCTCGGCGTCCGGAACCTTTGGCGTGTTCGTATTGGTTTTGGGTTGCTTGGCCATTTTCAATCTCCTCGGATTTTACAGAAGCCGCCCGATCGGCAGTTTCTGGAAAACCCGCCCGGATGACGCCGGGACGGGAAATTCTGGACGCCGATCGGCGTCAGGCAAAAACACGCCGATGCAGCAAACTGCGACCGTCAGTAAGGAAGCTGAGGCGATAAACTGGCTTGAGCTGTTCGATGACGCGGAAGGCGATCAGTGCGATCGCAGACATGAGATTGAACACCGAATGAGCCACGTTCGTTTTCAGCAGATACATGAGCGGAACAGCAACGATGCTGACGGCGTACGAAATGCAGATTGCGGCAATAGAGATCACGAAGAGAAAAGAGCGTCGAAACATCAATTCTTCCTTTGGTGGTTGCGGGAAAGCTCACCCGGTGAATGACCGGGTGAAGCATTTTAGAAAGAGGGGTCAGGCAGCGTCTTCGAAGAGGAAGCCAAGCTCCGGTGCGGAAATCACTTCCTTCACACTCTCACCTGAACGAACACGTTCCGATCCGCGCAGGCCGGTTTTTGGCTCAGTGATCGAACCGGAAACGCGAGTGCCAAACTGCGCTGTCCAGCCGAAGGTGGGTGTGGCCGAGACGCTGTCAGCAAGCGGCGCTTTGTGGAAGAGAACGCAATGGTTGCCCCAAGCGCGATGACGCTGAACCGGCTGACCGGGTTTGGCGACATTGATCCAGCTTTCGCCAATGATGATGTCATCAAGTTCGAGAAGATCAGCAACGGCTCGCTTGTTGGCGTAGCCATCAGAGGCACCCGATGGTGTCAACGCACGGAGAACACTAGGATTAGTGCGCAATGCCGTCCATGAGCCGCGTCCCATCGCTGCATTGTTGGGGCGCATGATCATGCTGTCAGCAGCTTCGGCAACCGCGACAATCGGCTTGCTGTCGGGGTTCGACCACTTGGAAGTACCCGTCAAAGCTTCCTTGTTCGCCTCAGGATAGGTAGCCGGGTCCATGACCTTGCTTGCTACGCGAACTTCACGATCGAGAAGAACGAGGTCAATCAGCTTCTGAGCTGCAAAGGCACGCGGATCGTATCCAGCCGGAGCGTTCGCAATGTCCGACAGCGGGATCACGTCATCAAGACCGTAGTCTTCCGTTCGCGATTCAACTTCGTCAGCGTTAAACTCGACCGTGTTCGGTTCCGACTTGCGGCCGACTTTGGTGTCGTGGAGTGTGATGAACTGACTGAAATCGAACGTCCAATATTTGAACTGCTCACGTGGAAGCAGCGGATTAAGGCGAGGCAACACCAGATCAGCGATCAGTGCGGTGTTGCTGTAAGCCTGAACGATACCGACTAGAACCGGATCGACTGGAAATGGCTGGCCTGACATTAAAGGCTCCTGAAAAGAGGTTTGAAGCTGGATTTATGCGGCGGTGAGATTGCCGCGCTGGATGAAGGCACGGACGAAGTCACCCGACGCTGCGGCCGTCATGACGAATCCAGCCGTAACGGCACTCGCGCCTGATGCCGGAGCCGCTGCGACCGCCGCGCCAGCCGCACCTGCGGTGAAGTCCGCACCCGGTACGATCGCGCCACCGGCCACAACTTCAGCAGGGCCAAAGAGCACGACATCGATGCGCTCACCGGCCTTGGCACCAGACGGAAAGTCCACGACGCCTGCAATCTTGTCGGTTGCAGCGGTAGCGAGTGCGACTTCGCCATCATTGGCGGTGAATTTGACGAGGCGGCGGTGGCCGATGTCGCCAGCTGCCACGAAGGTTTTGATATGCGGGTTCATGCTCGCTCCTTAGCGCTGAGTGGCTTTCAGGCGCATTGCGGCTGCGGCGGGAGAGATTTTCTCGCCTTTCTCAGCTGCAGTGCGGATTTCGGTTTCAATTGCCGTCTGCACATAAGCAGAATCGGAGAAGTCCGGACCGTCGCCGGTCGCCAGTTCCCCGGTTGTGACTGGCACTGGCAGCTTTTCCAGAAGATCGCGGAATGCTGAACGTGGCGACTTCGTCACCTGCTGATCGCCTTCGCTAAAGGTCAGCGTTTCGCCGTCTTCCAATTCCGAGAAAAGTGCGGTGGCAGCTTCCTGAAGGCCAACCGGCAAACGACCGGCTTCCACGACAGAAGCAACGAAAGCAGTATCGGCTTCGACACGCTGTTTGCGCTGATCTTCGGAGAACGTGGTTTCACGCTGAGCGATGGCAGCTTCGCGGGCGTCAAGCTCCGCCTGCCGCTGTTCGGCGGTTTTCATGGTTTCTTCCTTGGTTTGGTTTTCGGAAAACGTGGTGCGAGCGGCTTCCTCGACGCGGGCATCCGAGCGAATGTCGGCTGCAGATTGGGCAAGCTGATCAAGGTCCCATTGCGGGACAATCTTGTCGGCTGTCTCAATGTCCTTGGTCTCAATGATAAAATCGCGGATTGCGCGGAAGATGCGGCCGACATTGTCAAGCGCCCAAGACGTGCGCCACTCCGAGAAGTCGAGCTCGATATCAAGATCGCCTTCTGCAAACTCGATTGGTTTCAGACCCTTGATGGCTGGAGGTTCGGCACCGAGAAAGCCGACATGGCGCAAATGATACTTGCCGGGTGTCGGATTTGATTTCTCGTCGGGATGATAAAGGCCAGCTGAAACCTTCTTAAAGCTGCCTTCACGGACCATTTCGGAGAATTCCGTGTTGAGCTGCTCAGGCTCAGCAACAATGCGACCGTCGCGAACGGACATAGACTTAATCCAGCCATAGGCAGGTCCGTCCTGCTTTGGATGGCCGACAACGATCGGCGCATGGTGTAGCGCCGGATCATAGCTCGCAGCGATATCGGCAAGATCGCTCTCAGCGAAGGTAATGGTCTTACCCTTGGCTGTCGTATGGGTGCCGATGCGGAAGATTTCAAAAGGTTTCATGCCGCCATCTAAGGGCGGACGGCTCAGGCGGTCATGAGCGTAAAGTTACCACTCCAAATGCCGCTTTCGGCCTATGACTGGATAGCGCGGCAGATCGATGGGGGCAATATAAAGAGGGATGAAATTTGAAGGCTGTTTGAAGGCCGTGGGCGCGCATCCATACCCATTTACGTCCATCCGGCCAGAAAACGCAATGAGCGCGTTCTGTGACCCTTAAAATCAGTTTGCTGGTTCCCCTCCGACAGCGTCTTCAAAGTGGTCGCGAACGATTGCTTCGATCTCCATCTTGTCGGCCTCACTGATGCCGAGGAACTGACGCTTGGGTATTTTAACAGACTGCACCATGAATGTCTGCCCGCCCATCGAAAAGACAAGGGCGCTCGCATTCTTGGGCCTTATCGTAGCACCTTCATTATGGACGCGGGCGTAGATGACGTTGGTGCCGATTTCCACACTGTCAGAGGCGACCTGATAAACGATCTCGGAAAGCGAACGTGTTTCGCCACGAAGCTTGCCGGGACCTTTCTTGGTCTTGGCATAGAACGTGTTGAGGTCTTTCCATGGATTGCCTTCTGGGTCCTTTTCATCAATGAAGCGGCGCTTAGTGACGCGGGTTTCATATTCACCGATATTTTTAAGGGCTGGAGCAAGATTACCAGCTGCATCATAAAGCCGCTCAAGTGCTCCAGTGACGCTGTCGTCATCTACGATAATGCTGGTGCCTGCCATTCTGCTCTCCGTTGTCTATGTCGGTATGGCGTGATAATGTTCAGGTGTTGTCTGATCGAGGCTTTTCCGGGGCCCTCCGTAGATCAGTCAACCGGGGACGCGCTGGCAAACCGCGTCCCCCTTATTGTTTCCGATAGAGCAGCGCACCTGATCGGAATTTCTCGATATAGGCGTCATCGCTGTCAAAGCCTGTGATTGCCACCCATCCCGATTTTGTCCACTCGAAACGCACAAACAGGCTGCGGCCGTCATCAAGAACAATTCGCTTGAGATAGGCCCGGCGCAAAACAATACCCGATTTGACTTCGGCCCAATCCACCCAAATTTCATCCGGTGACTGGATCGCGTCGGCAAGAAAAATGGCGTACTGGCCGCGCCCGCGCTTTCCGCTTTTAAGACCTATGACCGTGCCGTCTGGCTGGCGCTGTTCAAACATCGAACGGCCAATCGTGATGACCCCGCCGGAAACATCGCGGTAATAGGCTGGCTCGTCGGCCTGAAGGCCAAAGCGGCCCATGAATGCCGAAACATAGTTTTCAGGTTCAAGGTCCGGCGCAAGTAAGTCCTCCGCTGCGGCTTTCGCAGGCGCTGGAAGAGACGGTAATTGTTTCGACTCGACTGGTGTTCCGAATGGTTTCAACGGTTGCTGTAGCTCAACTGGCACCATACCGTGCTGCCACTCTTGGCCGACATTATATTCCCAGCCGCGATCAATGCCGGGGATACGCATTTCTGCTTGGCCGGTGCGCGGATCGGTATCCTCATAAGGTGTGAGGTCCGGAGCCTGATCCGGACCTGACTTTCCGAGCGCTTTCAGGTCGCGCTCGGAAAGTGCTTCTACATCACAGAAACAGCCCCAGCCGTTGGGCGGAAACATATAACGCCAAGCCGGATCATCGGCGCGAAGGATGCGACCGTTCCACGACAAATGCAGTTTGCGTGGATGAAGCGAACCGGAATGCACATATTGCAAATATGGCCTGTAACGCATGACATCCGGATCGGTCAGCTGTTTCCAGCGCCCGGCCATATATGAAGTGCGCATATTGGTTGTGAAGATGATTTTCGAACGCCAAGCTGCTCGCTCTTCCTCGGTTTTACCGTGCGAGAAATACTGCCATCCGTAGCGCTTGACGATCTCGTCAAAGTCCTTGCGAAACTCGTTGTAGCCGGTTCCTTCCGATCGGGCTTTCTCGATTGCCGTCCGGAAGTCTGACAACATGTCGTCACGCGTCACGCCTGCAACGGAAAACCCGCGAACATGCGCGGCATGGCGAAGATCGTCAGACCGCCGCGTTGGCAGATTGACCTTGCCAGCGAGATAATTGATTGCCTCTTCAAACCGGACCTGATCAGCCATTCGTGCTATCAACGCCTTCCAGCATGGCAAGAAGGGAACCTTGCTCCATGGCGGTGGCGAGATCTTCGACACCCATCTCAGCAGACAATCTGGCAAGGCGTAAAATCAGATCGTCATAACCCTGCGCCTCGGTGAATTCGGCGCGGATAGCTTCGATCATCCTGTCGATAGCTGGTTGCGCAGCACTTTCAAGCTGGCTTGAAAGCTCCTTCACAGTGGTTTCACCGCGCTTTGAAACGCTGTTCGGATTCTCTGCAAATTCCAGATTATCCATGATCGACGGCTTTTTATCCGGATCAATGGGAGCTGGCGCGACCGGCTGCTTTTTAATCCACTCAGCGCCGTAAGTGTCGCTGATGTAATCCGGATCAGCTGGCTCATAGCCCATCTGGTGAAGCTTCTGGTCACGCTCGACCTTTTTGTCCAGGTCTTCGGTTTCCGAAAAATCGCGCCATACTTCTGGCAGGCCAGCGCCGGGATAATTCAGCTCAATGATCCAGCGAACGAGCGTGTCGCGGATGGTCTCGCAAACCAGATCAGAAGCTGCCTTTGCGATCGCAATACGGATTTCATTATGGATTTCGCCCAGCGATCGAGCGCCACGCTCGCCGGAGTTCGTCGTCAGCGTTTCGCCAAGAACAGCTTCGCTCATCAGCTCGTCCAAATAGCGAGCAAGCTTCTCAAAAAAGTCACCACCGCCTGCGTTAGCTGATTCCAGCAAGTCAGCTGTGACGGTGTTGGGAATGACAAGACCTGTATCGTTTGCCATCTGGCGCAGAACCATCGTCATCTGCGCTTGGCGTTTTTCGTCGTAACTACCTTCATACTGAAGTACAGTCGTCGGAGTTGCGTGCTTTTCCGTGCCGCGCAGCCAATGGGCCAGAACCTGACGTTTGAACCATGCAGGCCAGAACAGAACAGAGCCAATGCCAACGCCATAAGGATCGTCGTCGTCATCGTCGATCGTGTGGCGATGCACGATGAACTTACGTTCTGGCACGGCTTCACCATCCATGGCGTTTGATCGGGTGAGAACGCGCAGCGCACCATCCACAGTGAAACGGAAGCGGCGCTGTTTCTTGACCTTAACTGCACTGGCTTCCCAACCCAGAGCTGTCGAAGACCACAAGATTTCTGCGACTGAGAAACCCTTCAACACAGCACCTAGCAAGCCCTTTGTCAGGCGATCAAAGTTTATGGCCTTCAGCTGGCGCTCGACTTCCGCCGCAGCTTTCTTGTCAAGGCGGCTTTCTGATGCCGCTGTTATCTTCCATTCACGCGAAACCACTTCAAGCTTCAGCTTCTGCAGGATGGCGAAGGCATGCGGATCGCGGCGGATTTCATCATAGATTTTGATGGCAGATGCACCGCCTCGGCTGACAAGAACTTCATCAGTCGGCTGAAGAATGCCGGTAAAGTTGGGAACATAAGGATCAGACGCCGTGGTCGCGATCTCTGGAATAACGGGGACTGCCATTTCACATCCTCATAAAGCCGGACAGATCAGCACGCGCCTCAACGCTGCCAAAGCTTCCGCTGAAGTCATCTGAAATTTTCGAGCTGCTGCGTTCGTTGCCTGTGGTCGATCCACCAATGTCGCCACTGCCTTGCTCACTGGCATAGATGACGAGAGCGCCTGCAATGGCTGCTTCACCATGGCGTTCAAAGCCATCTGTACCCATGGTTCGGGCATTGTCCGGAACCTTGGCAATGCCCTTGGTCATTTTGACCGCTCGGTAGTCTGCAAGTACGTCATCGTGCAAAGCAATCTCAATGCCGCGATCTTCAAAGGCCGCTTTCATCTTCGGCATATTGAGCATGTACCAGCTCTGCGAGAGCTTGATCTCCGAAACGTAGTTCGGTCCCCATTCCTGACGGGCCGCTTCCGCATGCGATGCACCGTTGCCGGTGGCGTCAAATGCCGCATGGAAAAAGCGTGGCAGCTTCTTCTGAAGCCAGAAAATAATTTGCTTCTGGCTATCAAACGGGACGTTGCGCAGCTCCAGCATGAACGGTGTGGAAAGCTTCAGGTCGGGCTGCACCTGAAACGGATGGATAAATGAGCCGTCGCCCGATCGGCCAAAGTCCTGACCGAAGCCCGAACGCAAAAGCGGGTCCATCTTCGCAATATGCGGATACAGCTCTTCGCGGCAAAACCGATCGACTTCAGCGGTGCGCTGCTCAAGCGGGAAGTCAACAAAGCCGTCGACCGGCTTCCAGCGGATAAGTTCAATCCCTTCCTGCATGCACGCCGTGATCATTGCACGGGTGAGATAGGCACCAGAAGACTGCGATGGAATACAGAAAAGTTCTTCGTCGGCACCTGATCCATAGAACTTGACGATCTGGGCGCGCCACTGTGCTTCGCCCTCCGGCGTCCATTCCTTGCCCGTCACAAGACAGATGCGCTCGTAAAGACCTGCATGCAACGCTTCGTCAAAATCGATGCGCAGATGCTTGTAATCCTGCTTGCCAGCAAGAATATCTTGTATCTGCTCGTTGAAGTGATTTTCGAATCCGTCATGCGTCGAACAGACAATGACCTGACCACCCCACATCAAAAACGCCAGCGCTGCCTTCAGAAGCTGCTCAAGATCATCAACGAACGCCGCTTCATCAATCATCACCACGCCCTGCTTGCCGCGCAGTGTACGTGGTGCCGATGAAAGGCCGATGATTTCAAAGCCCGAAGCAAACTTGATGCGGAAAGCCTGAATGGAACGCTCGCCATTCTTGTCGCTGTCATCAAAGACAAATTCTTCCATCTCGGAAGCAGCGTGAGAAAAGTGACGCGCCCACATAGCGCAGGCGTCAATAAACTCGCGCGTCATTTCCTGAGAATAGGAAATGTACATGAAGTCCATGCCGCCAGCATCGCGAGCAAGAGCCGCACGAATGACGGCATAAGCAGCGCAAGCCCAAGTCAGGCCAATACGGCGGGATTTTTCAACGAACAGAACAGGGCAATCCGCAACGCTCATGCAAAGTGAGACGGTGCGCTGCTGGTATGGCAAGAGCGCCTTCCGGCGCTCGACCTTCTCCAGCACGGCATCCTTAGATAGCCTGCGAATTTCCGCCCACTGTTCTTGTGTGATTGGCGCGCTCATTTGCTCACCCCAAGAATCTGATCGAGAATTTCCTCTGCAGCATCAGAGGTAAGACCCTTGGCTTTCGCGACGCTCTTCACAGCTTCCTTCGTTTTTTCGGTGAGTTCAGCCTCAAGTTTCTGGCGGTGGGCACTCGATGTGGCCTGAGCCATCGCAATCATGCGCATGGTGTTGGCAAGCTCTAAAAGTGACTTAGGATTCAGCTTGCCCTTTTGCGCGCGCAAGGTTGCCATGACAGCCGCTTTGATAGCTTCGCCGACGAACTTGGTAATGTCGTCCCCGTCACTATGATCCAGTCCGGCCAGTACCGCTGTCGCCATCTCACGCGCCTCATTGAGGTCGCGCGTCGTGGCATCCAGATCAATCGAGTAACGATTAAACGAGGACTTTGATGGGATGCGGATATCAAGCTCGCCACGGCTTTCGCGTTGCCGTTCCTGAAGCTTTGTAACAAATTCCTCATATACATCTTGTTGCGATCGCTGCATCGCCTGCAGTTCGCCAGCAGCCCAGATGACAATGTCGCTGCATTCCTGTGGCAGCAACTGGATGGAATTGAGACGGCCTCGACCTTTCGCCATGGCTATTCACCCGGACGCGAGGGGCGGGTTACGCCTTCGATCGCAATGTCGCGATCCAGATGGCGCTGGCCCATCGTGGTAAGAGAAACGACTTTCACCGTCCCTTCCGCCGTCGCAGTGACAGCGCCAAGATTAGCAAGATAATCAATCTGACTATGGACCCATGCACGATCCTGACGGATCGCAAAGCGTGGTAACACGAAATCCTGAAGAATATTGCTCGCAAGGCTTTCGTTGATCTGTTCGGCAAGCGCCTTGAGGATGATCAGGCGAGCGTCTTCACGGATTTTCTTTGCATAGTCGATGCCCAGACTGTTCATTTCTTAGCTTGCTCCATCAAAAGTTCATGCAGCCGTTCACTGGTCGCAGCTATGGGTTTCAGTTTTTCTTCCAGAGCGGCAAAGCGGCCGTTCATTTGCGCAAGAGCGATTTCCATGCGGTGCTGTGAATCGCGATCCGGCAGATGTTTGATCTCGTTTTCCAGTGTCTGGACGCGACGATCATGTTCAGTGAGCTTGGTCGTGTGGCTCTCGACAGCATCTTTCAGCTGCTTTTCACCGCTGTTGATCCAGCCCTTGGCGTGACCGGCGATTGCGATCATTGCGAGCGCAAGGCTGAGATAGGGAAGGATTTCTCCCGGCGTCATTTGCGTTTCCCTTTCTCAATTTCTGTCTGGCACTCAATGCAACGTCGGGCAGATGGGAGAGCCTCGCGGCGTTCAGGCTCGATATCAGCGCCGCATGAAACACAATCGTTGCGGCCTTCCTGAAGCAAAGCTTGCTGCGCTGCTTTAATCCCGCGCTCACGTTCTTGCTCGGCGCGCAGATCAGCCAATTCAAGGGCGGCGTTATTGCTCATCATTTCGCGGGCCGTTCCTTTGGTAACGGCACGGCATCAGCCGCTAAAACAGCTGCAGCTCGTCGCGCTTCACATGCTGCAAGAGCCGATCGGTCCTGTCCCCAAAGCGGTGTCAGTTCCTTTGCTGACAATGCACGATCGGGAAGTGTGACCGGCTTGTCGCAAGGCTTACGCGCTTCTGCAGGGACTGTGCCTGGTACGAACTCAGTGCGGAGGATTGGCGAAGACTGAGGGGTAGTTGAGCAGCCTTGTGCGCTCAAGATCGATGCCGCTACCGTCAACATCAGGCAGGTCCGCATTCTTTCTCTCCAGTTCGGAAATTTCTGTTTTAAGACGATCGATCTCGGCGCGTGTGGCAAGATCGGCAGCATGCGAAATCCGCATCTGCTCGATGACATTCTTGGCGGCGACAACATTGGCTTGCTCAATCTCAGCCTTCCAATGCGCGTCACGTGCTGCTTCACCTGCTGAAACGCGCTCATCAATGATCGTGCTGACTGCTGAGACAGAGCGCCACCCGCTGAAAGCAGTCATGGCGATGAAACCCATGATGAGTGCGGCCATCGCCAGTGGTTTGGACAAAACTGCCATCATGGTCGATGGTCCCTGCGATCTTCAAAGGCTTCTGCCTGTGCCTTGAAATCCATCGAGCCGGAAAAGCGGTGAATGCCGAGAGTGCCGACGATAAGGCCAACCATGGATGGGACCGCAACTTGCGCGAAGGCAACCGCCTGCTCAGAACCGAGAGCTGCAGCAATTCCAGTGCCGATTATGACGAACCAAGCGAGATAGAAGCTGCCCCAAAGGTAGCGGCGGGATGATCGATAGGAAGGCTCTTTGATTGGCATGGTCATGCCTCGTTGGTCGAAACCGGCACACCGGACGTTGAGAGCATGACCTTGCCACCGATCGGAGCTTCGCCGGTTTTTGGCCAGCGGATGCCACCATCGACAAGACGAGACTTATCAATGCGTGTCACATTGACCATGTTGCTCTGATTGCCGCCAAGGACGTGATAATGGCTCTTGTCCTCGCCAACATAAATGCCGACATGACCGCCGCCCGATCGGCTGAAAACCAGAATGGCACCAACGCTGGCTGGTGTTTCCTTGCCAAACTTGCGCCACTGCAGCGCACCGAGCGGATTGGCGAGAAGCGGTTCTTTAGGGAGTGTGGTGGCGATGACGTGGCCGATAAAAAGACCGCACCAAGGAATGTCATCATCGGTAAAATAGTTGGCGATCCAGCCGCCAAATCGCTTGGCCCAGCCCATAATCACCGGATTGGATTTCGGGCCGGGAATTTCCTTCTGGCCCATAAAGCGGCGGGCTTCGCGCATCCAGACAGGCTCGACAGGCTGAGCGGGTACGACATCGTAAGTCTTAGCACCGCTGGCATTTGAACGCTTCACGACGCGCAGCTCGGCGGCAGTTGCAGCATCGGCTTTGCCGGTCACTTTAAGGCCATGGGCACGCTGAAATCGTTCAAGCGCGGCAATTACCTCGCGACCGTAAACGCCATTCATCACGCCAGCATAAGCACCAGCATCGCGTAAGCGTTCGATCAGCCATTCGTCGAAGGTCATTTGAAGTCCTGTCAAGGGTGTAAAAATACAGTGGTCTGACAGGACTATTGGGGGGAATGCTCTGATTTGTTAAAAGTGTAACTTTACCACAGGGTGAAAAGCTACAGCAGAGTACCTTGACCGTTATCGGTCTTGCGACGGTGCAACTGGACCGTCTTATGTGTAATGCCGAGTGAACGGGCAATCACATTGGTTGAATAACCCTTATCAAGCATTTCGGCAATGGCCATTGCGCGGCGACGTTTGTCACCAGCAAGCGCTGGAGGAATTTCCAGTGTGCTTCCGCCGGAAAGCTCGCACAGGGCTTTGGCAGCGTCAATGCCGATAAGGGAGACCAGCCAATGGTCATCCGACACATTGACTGGAATGTAGATTTTCTGGCAAGCCTTTTCGCGAGCAAGAATGAGCGCCGCACGTTCACCAGCAACATCGGCGATACGATTCAAAAGCGGCGTCATCCATGCGCGATCAGGCAACTGTGTCACAGCTATTCCTCCGACGCATTGAGATCAATGCGGACATTCCGCATCGTCAGCACTTGGTTGCGCAGGGCAGAGTTACTGTCTTGATTGCGGTACACGAGCCGGAACGTGAACGATCCATCCGCCTTACGCCAGACACCAGATGACTTTTGAAGGGTGTATCCATCCATTGACATACCGTAATGCTCATTGAGGATGGGAGCTATTTTCAGCATCGCGTCCCAACTGAGCTTGACCTTATAAGTGGGCTTCCTGCGTTGACGCCTGCTCATGATTTGGCCTTCCGAATGCGTTCTCCCAAGCCATTCATGACAACCTGCCATTCTTTTGGCGTTAGATTATTGAGCAAGGGCTTGCCGTCATAACCGCATATCGACCATGCAGTCTGAGCAATCGTTTTACCTTCAGTTTGACCAGAGGCAGTGAGCAGCTGCCATTGCGCAATTACGATTTGGCCGGATGGTTCATTTGCCCATTTTGGAAGATCAGGGTCCTTTTTCCAATCAACGCCACCAACGCGGGTGAGCCAGCCGCGTAGTGCCTTGATGACGCGTTCAGCATCTGCATGTTTGTGCAACCATCGGGAAGAATCCAAACCATCAATAGGGTTGTTTCTATCCGTTGCGGTTTCGCGCTTTACAAACGCTTCCAATGCTTCATTTGAGCCGTTACTGACAACGCCCAGATTAAAGCCCGCAATCCACATAGCCTGAATTTTGGGGCCATATTTACCTTCTAGGCGCTTTGTGGATGCCTTTGAAGCAGGCTTGAAGCCCTGTCGGCGCTGTTCTTCGATGATGCGCTGATGCTGCAGATCGGTCATCCCCTTAAGCGAAGATTGGCCGACAACCCGCATGTAGAATGCGCGCTTATCATCGTCATCTGTAAGGCCCATGGCGCGAAAACCAGTGTGGATTGTTTTAATGGCTGTGGAGGTCATTCGTCTGATCCGTGATAAGGCAGCTGCAACAATGGCGACGGTAAAGATTTCTGCGGTTGTTTTTTTCTGCGAGGCTTTTCAGCCTCACTGGCGGATTTCTGCTCTGCCTGAAAATTGGCGCATTCATTCAAAATACGACCGAGGCTGGAATGGCCGCGAACCTCCAGTTCAAGCCGAATGACGGACTTCGTGCCAACCGACGATGATTTGTAGGATTTCAGAGCAGCATCTTCGCCATTGATCATGAGATATGGCCTCATATCAGTTCCCATCCTTTCTTCTTGCGTTCCAGACGGCGGGCGAGTTGCTCACGAAAAAGCTGCACAGCCTCTAAAGCTTGCGTATCGCTGTCGGCTTCAGGAACACCGGGGACGAGCAAGGTGTGGCCGTCATAGGCATGGCGAGCACATACTGAGACAGCTTTCTTCAGACGAATGCCGTGCGCCGATCCAAGCTTCAAAGCGCCCTTTGGTAAACGGCGACTGATCTCAATGGCGCCGCTACGCCAACAATAAGCGACTGCCATTTCTAACCCTCCAGCCCGTCAGAGAGGCGATCTTCCCTGATGTGTTCGACTGCCTTTTTAGGATCAGCCGTTTGCCAAGAAGGCCACGTCCGCTTTGTGTTCCGGAGCTGCTTTGCAACGATGGTCTGAATTATCTCATCAGGAGTTAAACCGAGCCGCGCTAACCCGTTAATGGCGAGAAGAATAATGTCAGCCCATTCTTTTGGATCAGCAGGGTCAGTCTCAATCTCTTCCAATTCCTTTCGGATATGGTCGATGGTGCCCTCAGTTCTGCGGCCGGGACCGAAGGTCGCGAAGTTCCACTCAATGAAAGAGGCAATCCAACTTGCATCTATTACCGTTGCTCGTTGTTCCGAAGCTTTAGCATTATTATCAGTTTGTGCGGCTGTGACCGTATTGGTGTTTGCTGGAAGATCGGGCGTGTCGCGCAACTTGAAGAACTCGTCGGCGGCAACCATGGCACTGCCCAAAGCTCTGGCGATAGCTGTCTGTTTATCGTTAAGAGAGCCTGCCATGTAGACGTCGCCCATGTGAGCAGCGGCAGTCAGGAGAAGCATGATACCCTCTGCTGGATCGCGTCCGGTACTCTGACAGAGTGAGCGCGTCACACCTTCGATGACAAGAACTGCATTCTTGACGTCAACTGGCGGCTTTCCTTTGATTTCAATCTGCATGATCACACCTCAAGCCTTAGCCATGTCGATGGTGACTGCCCGCCACGCGTCGGTGATTGAATTGCGCTCGTAGAAGCGGACATATTCTTTCGAGCCAGTGATCCGCATAGCTTCGCGGATGGCTCGCATGGCATCCTGCCAACGCGGATCATCAATATCGAGGCGCAGAAGCATGAAGATTTCCGAGCGATTCACCTTGCCTTCCTTGTCAGTGTTGAAGGCTCGCGTGATAACGGCACGAATTTCCGGGCGACTGTCAGCGGCCCATTCGGTGAGGCATTCATCCAGAAGGCGCTTCGCCACCTGCAGCTGGGGGCCGAAATCTACGAAATCTGCAATCTGGATGGTGACTTTTTTGAGGCCGTCAAAAGTCTGATATGTGCGGTTTCCCTTCGGTCCGCCTTTTGTGGCCTTATATTCCTGCTGAAGAAGCGCATCGAACTCGCCCAGATCGGTCATGGTGTGGCCGCGAAAACGGCTGATCTGATCAGATAAGCTGCTCGCGAAGGTCATGATCTTTCGCACCACCTCATCTTCCAGCCGATCAGCGGGCTTGATTGCTTCAACAGGGACAAGATTGCCTTTGGCGTCTGGCATGTACTCCTTACCCTTCACCAAGGTGACGCCGTTGGAGGAATTGCCAGCAAAATCGGCAGAGGTCATTACTTCGGTCATTGTGGTTCCTTTCGGGGAGTTTCAGGCTGGATCGTTGTCGGTCGTTTTCACGAGCTTGGGCTTGGAGGATGAATTGCGGGGGAACTGGACGACTTTTCCGTCACGGGATGCTGCCGGTTCTTCTGGTTTGGCTTTCAAGTCGCCGACAATCAGGCGCATCGCACCAAGTTCACGCTCCTGTACGAGCGCGAGGTGATACAGCATCCGCAGCAACGTGAGGCAGGAACGTCCATCTTCTCCGGTCATTGGCAGCGTTTCCGCATCAGCAATTCCGTTGAACTTGTCGAAACGCTGAACCAAGTTCTGCAGACCTTCGGAAACCGTGGGAAGGTTCGATGCGGCCATCACAGGTCCTCCACATCGCGGTTTTTCCAAGCCGCTTCCAGATGGCGCTTTTCAAGCTGCTCATTGGTTCCCTGAACCAGCAGATGCGCGATCTTGATGGTGCGGTCGATCTGACGAAGCGCCCCACCTTTCATGCCGATGCCGGTCAGGAACTTCACGGATGATGGTTCAGTAATTCCCCAAGCTTCGATGAATGCGCGTACATCTTCAGTGCGACCGGGATCGCGCTTCAGGTTCTTGTCAACGCGGCTGACAATCTGATCCCTGCTGGCAGAATTGGCACCACCTTGTGACATGCGGCGGCGGATTTCAGCATTACCAATGATTGCAACACCAACTTTGAAGTTGTCGGAGAAATAACGAAACTGATTGATCGACTCGGCGTCAGCATGCTGTGCTTCATCAATGATAAGGAGCGCACCTTCGCCACCGCGTGACAGGCGCTCGCCAATGGTTTCCACTAGCTCTGCCTGATTAAAAACCCGAATGCCAAGCTTGCGCGAAAGTAGGTTCATAGCACCGTGAACCGTCTTTACCTTGGGGTTCAATGTGACCATGTGAACATGCGGACGGCTATCACGGTATGCCCGGCATGCTTCCGTTTTGCCGCGACCGGCATCCAGTGTGACAGTTACAAAGCCGGAAATGACCTGTGCGAGCTGCAAAGTCGCATGAATTTCAATTGCGGCCTTGGTGCGGAAGAATGCCGGTGATGACGGCAGGCCGGATGCAATGCCTGCATTTTCTTCTACGGCTTCCAGCCACTTGGCGACAGGATTGTTCGCGTTTTCAAGAATGCCTTCCAGCGTTCCTGACAGCCACTGCGAGAAAGTGCTCTCCGGCATGCCGATGCGACGGCCTGTCTCGGCTTTTGACCAGCCCTGCAGCGCGGCGAGATCGACAACACGCTGACGCATTTCGCGCCATGCGGACACGTCAGAAGCGGGATGCTTCGTGACGAATTTCGATGATGGCTCCGGCTGATGCCATTTATTTAGGGTTGCGCCAGACATATCAATCATTACAAAGGTTCCTTATTGGATCAAACTTGGCGGCCGGGATGACCTCCCGGCCTATTTTTTAGGAACCGTACTCACTACAAATCGGCTCATGCTTGGTCTGGCTACTTGCCAGACGGTTTATTCCCCGAAGGGAATGGGATGATCGAGCTGTCGCCCGAAATTGCTGAAAGACCGCGCTGGAAGCGTTCTTCAAATTCTTCATCAGAGATTGCATCCACGACTTCCTCTTGCTCGATGGCCAGATTGCCGGTGACGATGCGGGTAATTGTCGGGCGCACAGGTGCAGCCGGTTTGCTCTTCTCGGCATCCTCGTAAAGTTCGCCGAGCTGCATTGGCGTGAACTCTTTGTGCATGTCGGCGAGAGCCTTGGTCCGCTTCTTGAAGGTGCGGCGGCGCTTTTCATGCTGGTGAGCAGCTGCGCTATCGTTAAATCCGGCCTTGTCGGTGCAAGCTGCATCGCAGATGAAGCGACCTTCAGGATCGTAAACCTTGACGGGTTCGTGCAGACGATCAGGATCAAAGCGCACGGTCAGCTTCTTGCCGAGCCACTGGTTAAGGTCAGCCGACCAGTAACTATTGCCGTTGAAGCGAAGAGCGCCATCCCGCTTGCTGGCGGTGATAACTTTTGCGGCCAGCATCCAGAGTGTGCGCTGTGCTTCGGTAGCGCGGCGAACGATGGTCGCCGGATGGCGCATGCTTTCCTCAAACGTCTGATCGAAGCTGCGGCCTGCGGCGGTTTCCGAGCGGCGTCCGGTGCGGGCATTGTGCTCCGCGATGCGATCAGCAACATGCTTCTGCAGCACATCCAGCGGAATAGCGCGTTCGCGGTAATTCTCTGGCTTGGCGTCAGGCTTGTTGCCGGTATAGCAGCCAGCCATTGCGGGATGCTTTGCAATCTCCTCGGCCAGATCACGCCACGCACGTTCAATGGGCTTTGACTGGCCCGAATAAGGTTTTGTGAAATGCGGTGTCACATCGAGCGTCTTCAGGAGGCCTGCGACTTCATCTTCGGTGATCTTGAAGCGGTTACGAACAACAGCGCCGCCTGAAATCAGCTTTGATGCGAATGCGCGGCCGTTATCCATATAGATGTGTTCGGGAATGCCATGATCCTCGATCATGTCACCAATACAGGCGCGCACAACGTGCCAAGTTTCGGCTTCGCAAAGACGCCATGACAGCACCTTGCCGGAGAAAACGTCCTGTATGCCGAGCAGAATGACGCGCTCCGGCTTTTCCTTGTTCCAAGGTGTCCAGACAAACAGATCGAGTTTGTGACCGTCGGTGTTGACGATCTCCATGGCATGCAAATGGGTTTTGGTGCGGGTCTGCGCTGGATAGAGTTGCTCGGCCCGCTTCTTACCCTTGCGGGCATATATCTGCGCGGCTTTATCAACTTCAATATCCATGCGGCGGCGCAATGAACGCTCAGATGGGATCGGTGCCCAGCCGTGTTTCTTGGCGGCATCCACTACGCGACGGTAGCAGGCGCTGAATTTCGGTTCTTCCGGGCGCAGATAATCGGATTTCAATGCGGCCCATGCAGTCGGGTGACATTCGGCAACCGTGCGGACTTCGCCAGTCGCAGCACTTGCCGGAGCCAGAACAGCAAGCCAGTCTTCGCGATCCACGCCGTTTAGCATGGCGCGCAGCGCGTAATATTGAGACTTCTTCAAGCCGTAGTTAGGCAGAACGGCACTAAGAATGTCTTCCATCGTCCTAGGCTGCGAAAACGAATGCGCGTTTCCAGCGACTGCCTGTTCAACGGCCATGATGCAGTTAAAACGCATGTGGCAGAACTGCTTCTGTTCATCGGTCAGGGCTTCAAAGGTGCGCCAGTAAAGCGCCTTGCGCTTTTCGCGGGTGGCAGCTCGTTCAGCGTCTTCGGCTTCTATCCGAGCAAGCTTGGCCTGCGCCAATGAGGGCAGAAGGGAAACATGGTATTCAAAACCACCACCGCGCTTGTCCATCTTACGATAGCGACCTTCGGCGTTCTTCCAGCCGTGGCGATCTGCCATGTCCAGCATGCCGCGCGCGCTTGTCGGCAATCCCGGCAAACGCAGCTCAACAAGAGAGGGAATTGAATACCATTCGGTCATGAACGTGCTCTTTTCGCGAGGTCTACGTCGAATGCCAGAAGCGCTTTCAGCTCACGGGCTACACGCTTTTGCTCCTGACGCAGGAGGCCGATTTCAGCGAGCTTTGCTTCTCTGCCGACGAGGACGGTGACGCCCTGCATTCCAGCCGCTTCATCCCAAAGCCAAGGCGCTCCGGTTGCATGCACAAAGGCGGCAAATCGCGGGAGCGTCATGTCATGAGCGCGCTTGCTTTCAGCAGTCCATGCATCAAGCATTGCCTTGGTGATGCCGACGCCGAGGTAAAGCGACATTCGTGCCGCAATTGTCGGGCGATCATGCTCGCATTCACGGATGGCACGAGCCATGGCGCGCTTCATCTTGGCACGGTAGCGGTCAAGGTCGATCTGCTGGACTGGTGTGCGAACCGGAAATGCCGGTTCGCTGAAAAAGTCCATCTGCAACGGGTCGCGCTTCATTCTGCAGCCTCCTGAAAGACCGCACTTGCACCGATGTGCTGACGGAAGAGTGCGCGAACGTCTTCAGAAGCTTTCTCCCAGCTGCGCTTAAGTGCTTCAAAGGCGAGCGTATCGGCGTCCGGCTGAGCCTTGGCAGGCTTATCCATGTCCAGAACCTTTTTCAGGTCTGGTTCGTGCTTCAATGCAGCTGCAATTCCAGCTTGTTGAATTTCCGGCATTGCGGCGAGTTTGAGCAGCATTTTCTGGTCGTTTTCGACATCAGTGCCGCGAACAGCTTGGCGCAAGTTGGGGTGCAGCTTCTGGCCGATACGGGTAACGTACTCATATGTACGCTGACCAAATCCAAAGCGATCTTGCACCCGCTCGGAAAGCTCTTTGCCGGGTGCAAAAATAATTCCGCAATCGTTGCGGTTTTTATCTGAAGGGCGTCCACGCTGGATTTTGCCGTGTTTATCTTCCCAGAGTTCACGAAACTTCATAACGAAGACAGCACGATCCAGTGCGTTCAGTTCATTGCGATAAAGGTTCTCACTGATCTCCATCAGCTGTGCTTCAGTGGCGTCCGCTGAAACGACAATAGCGTCGATCTCTTCCCAACCGTTGATTTCGCCACCGCGATAACGATGCCCACCGGCTACGAGTGTGTAAGGTGTCTTGCCGCCATTCGCAGCTGGTGTAGGACGTACGGTTATTGGATTGATCAGGCCGCGCTCTGCCATAGATGCAGCGATTGCAACTGCATGCTCTTCGTCAACTGGACGAGCGCGATCGCCAATGAATATATCTTTGAGTGGGATTGTCTTAAACGTTGCCATTATGATGCCTCGGAATACTCATCCGCTCCGGTTGAGCGGATGAAAAGAAGAGTGCGGGCGCGTTCAGCCATGGCCATATATTGACCGGCGAAGCGATCATGCCGCATGCGGTTATCGATGGTACGGAGGGCGCGGTTAATTGCTTCGCGCGAGCGATCTTCCATTTCGACCACTCGGCGTTTCGGCCAGCCAAATTCACAAATGACAAGGTGCATGACGATCTGGCGAGCCAATGCAGCGTCAAACCATTCGTGTGGGGGCTCAATAATGTCGCGGATGCTCAGATGCGGAAAACCTTCACGCACCGCGCAAACGCTGGCGTGGACGGTGGCTTCATAAACCTGCTTCTGATCGTATGGATTGAACATGGAAACCTCAATGCGGATGCCGGGACGGCGGGTGAGTGGGGGGCGAACCGCCCCGGCATCACCATCGCTCCGGGGGCATGGAGCGATGATCTGGAATTAGTTCTTGGCGGATTGATCGAGTTTGACGAGAATGGCGCAAAGCTCTGGCTGCATCGACATGGTGAGGCACTCGAAAAGCTTCTGGTCGATCTCTGGTGAGCCTTCGCCAAGCAGGAGGTCCACGATCTTGTTACCGGGCGTCATATGAATGTCAGCATCCATGACAGTTGCGTCTGCGGCAGCGGAAAGAACTTCGCGCAGGGCGTCGGCAATGACTTCATCATCACCGCGAAGTGTTGGGGGCGCGTATCCCGCCTTTGATTGGGCTTCAAAAAGACTTTGAGCGGCCTTTACGATACCGAAAGAGCGCATCAGCGAGACTTCTTCGTCCACTTCAACAGGGCGAGATTGTGAGGCCACGTGAGGTGCAACCTCATCAGCTACACAATAGATTTCTGATGGGTGAGGGCGTTCGACAAGCCCCTGTCGGACCTTCCAGTACCAGTCGGTAAACTCCGCAAACAGCGGCCCTTCAACATTCACCACATCAAGTGCGTTCACGAATGTGCGGTAGACGGTTTCGAGCCGCAGATGCTGATCAACAATGCCGTCAAATGCGGCAATCATGGCTGGCTTGGCCCGGGGCGGGATGCGGTCGAAGAATGGTACAGGGATATGATTAAGAAGGGCGGTCATAGAGCAGCTCCAAATTGGTTGATAAAGGCAAAGAGGGCGGCTGACGCACCTGCCAACGCAAAACTAAAAATAAGCAGTAGGTCAGCCGCGCGGCACACTGGATCGCGGGCCGGAATGAAGGGATGACGGTCTATTTCGGTACGCTTTTTCGTCATTGGCGCAGGTCCGAATTTCGTGGAGGTTAAAAACGAGACGCGAGATTGAAAGGAAGCAGACGTGGAAGAGACACAGGCCGAGCGCACCGCTAACGTCGCCTTTGCAGAGGCACGAGTTGGCAACATTTTGCTGATGGAAATGATGGACACGCTGGAAGCGCGTGGCTTAGTGGACAGCGCAGACATCGCAGGTGCGTTGCTGCGCATGGAGTGGCGCGCTACCGTCGCGGATGTTGTGTATGAGCAAGCAGGCGACATCACGCACCACACCGAAATAGCAAAACAAACAATCGACGAATGGGAGAAACGCTTCCGCTTGCCGCCGCAACTGCAGTCTCTGCGCGAGGCGCAGCAGGGCTGGCTTGTAAAAGGGAGCGTTGGTGAAAGCCCGCTGTACTCAAATCGAGTGATTGGGTTGTTCTCTGGTGAGGACGCGTAACCCGAACCTTACGATTTCTTCCCCGGCTTTGTTTGTGGATACACGACATCATGCTGCATCCTGAGTGGTAACAGCTGCCCTGCGACCGCTGCGGTAATTCTCTGCAGGCTGAGGTGACAAGCGCTGACCATCAGCGCGATAGCGAGAAAACCAAAGCAAGTTCGGGCGTGTTTTTAGGGCGGCTGCAATGGCGCGCTCGCCGGCAACATGTGGTTCGTAGAGTGTGTTACCAGCGGTACCGGTCGGCAGGCTGTATTCTCTGTCGATATCGACAAGGCTGATCTGCGCCATAAAAAGCTTACGCTTAATGCGGGCAATTTCGTCCAGCCGCTTACGCTGGGCACGACTCATCTTGCCGCCGTCAATGACACGGTGCATAAAGGATTCCTTCCAGAGGGGAGGCCATGCCCGGCCTCCTTTTTTGGGATGTGATATTCTGCGAACACAGAAAGGATTAAACCAAGAAATTGTGTTTGTAAACACAAAAGATTGGTTTAATTGATGAGCTATTGGCTAGACCTGAAACACCATCCAAAACGCCACTGGGAGAGCGCCTTCGAGATTTGCGTCGTAAGCTCGGCGATCCCGAACGCGACGTTTTCTCGGATCAGTTAGGCGTAAGTAAAAATACGCTAGTTAATTATGAGAAGGGTGAGACAGAGCCAACGGCTTCAGTTCTTGACGCTTACCGATACAAGTTTGGGGCCAATGTGCTTTGGATTATCACCGGCGAAGGCGAGATGTTCAGCGAGTCGGCGACTGTAACTGACGGCGTCGATATGGTGGAAATTCCATTATATGATGTCCAGGCTGCTGCGGGGGTCGGGTTGATCCCAAAAGATGATGGTTCACACAAGACCGTGCCTTTCAGTCGCGCATTTCTCCGCAACATTGGCGCAAAGCCCGATGGCTGCGTCATGCTTGAAGCCAAGGGCGACAGCATGCTCCCTACTATTCCGAATGGAGCGTTCATGATTGTCGACCAAAGCAGGCAGGAGATCGTTGACGAGGAGGTCTTCGTCTTTCGGGTAGGAACGGGCCTAAAGGTCAAACGGGCCTACTGGCGGATGGACGGCGATCTGGAATTGCGATCCGATAACGAAGCTAACGGTTATCCACCGGAGATTATCGGTAAGGATATGGCGGACGAGCTAGCAGTTATTGGGCAAGTCTTGTCTCTGTTGAGAAAAGCATAACAAACTTATTCCCTACTCTCTTGACTCTTTCTGTCAGTAGAACAAAATGAGAACGAGTAAGGGCGACAGGGAAAAGGAGTATGTAATGTCTCTGGCAGAAAAGTTCATCGTTGTTCCGTTTACCGAGCAGAGAAGAAAGCTAACGATGGGTGAGATGCGACAGTCATCCTCCGCGCAAGCTGCAGAGAGACTTGCCCTGACGATGTCAGCTCGCTTTGCCGGGGTCGCAGCTTATGCGGTAAAGGTTGATACAGAGTCCGGTGATATGACGGAGCCACGGCTATTGATGCAGCTCGGATCGACAATCGATTTTATGGCTGAAGCCTAAACCGAAAATGCCGCTTCATTCTTAAAAAGAGCGATTTTTGCCTTTAGTCGTTGTTTTTATTGGATAATCTCTAAGATTGAAGCGGCTTCATTCTTAAATTTGGTTTCTAGTGCTCAAACAGCGAATTTTGAATGGTTTTCATAGAAACGCTTAAAGGGCAGCAACTCTATATTTTTCAATGGTTTGAAGACGGCTTAAAGGCTCATCAAAGGTTTTCAGAAGGTTTCCTAAAGCGAAGTCTATTTTTGCCACAACTGGCGGCGCTTCGCTCGATAACGGCTTGATGCCGTGTCAAATGTGATTAAAATCTATTTTTGTTCGGCACCGCGCAGATGCCTGAAAAATAAGGCGTTTTCGCCAGTTCCCACATATCCCCGGATAATCCCAGAGATTCCAGTAGCTGGTGTCAGACTACAACGGGTCTGATCCGAATCATGCATCTTTGGCAGAAACAGAAAGGGTTCTTCTTTCAAATCGGAGCGATTTGGGAAAACCACTTTAGGTCGTGCACTCATAAATAGTCTAGCTATTTGAATGGATTAGTGATTCAAATGTCTCGGATTTGGAGGTCTTTGATGTCACGTCGCCGCTATGAACTTACAGAACGCGAATGGTCGATTATTGCGCCGCTGTTGCCATGCAAACCGCGTGGTGTACCCCGCGT
>NZ_JBDJNL010000004.1:0-224830 GCF_039674445.1 Brucella sp. TWI432
CAGCTGAAAACCTAGTCTTCCTTTCCGCGTTCGATTTGAAAAGGGCAAGAGATACAAAAAATGTCGCATCTCTAAATTGCCCATGTGTCGCATCTGTATATCGCCGTTATAAGATTGAATGGCATAAGATAGGTTATGGAACTAGTAGCGGTGTCATAAAGTGAGATTTGATTTACCACAAGAGCACGAAACATCCGTGCCGACTGCGACCGATATATGAAGCGCTGTTTGCCAGCACCCCAAATCTCGCCCGGACATCGCATCACAGGTTAGTTTTCCACAGCGTGATGGCAATGATCAAAACTTAGGCGAATTATTTTCCTCTTGAGTAAGCCGTGGTGGTCGCGCGTTGCCCAAAAACACCAAATATGTGGGGTTTTCTTTTTATCATCAGATATGAAATGCTACGTTTCGCTTGCTAAATTAAACACCAGCGTACTGGTTTTTTGCGATCTAAATTAGCATTTAAGCTGGGAATAAAGTTGATTATTCAGCAAGTTGATAACTTCTCTTGCAAGAGAAAATCTTATCCATAAGATGCATGGCATTTCGAATATTACTCAGGAGGAGTTCTTCGTGTTCCGCAAAACCTTACTGACAGGCGTATGCCTCGCCGTGCTTATGGGTGCAGCTTCCGCTGAAGTTGTTCTGAACCGTGGCAATGACACCGATCCGGCAACGCTTGATCATCATCGAACGTCCTCGGTTTCTGAAAGTAATGTCCTGCGTGACCTTTATGACGGATTGACGATCCAGAATGCCAATGGGGAGGCTGTTCCGGGAGTTGCGAAATCATGGGATATTTCCGATGATGGTCTGGTTTACACCTTCCATCTTCGCGACGATGCAAAATGGTCAAATGGCGATCCAGTGACGGCTGAAGACTTCAACTTTGCTTTTCACCGTCTGATGGACCCTAAGACTGCTGCCGGCTATGCCAGCATGTTGTTCGTGATTAAAAATGCTGAAGATGTTGCCAGCGGCAAAAAGCCCGGCGATGAACTTGGTGTTGAAGCGGTTGATGATCATACGCTGAAGGTGACACTGAACTCCCCTGCTCCATATTTCCTTGAGCTTCTGACGCATCAAACGAGCTTTCCGCTCCATAAGAAGAGCGTTGAAGAGAATGGCGACAAGTTTACGACAGCGGGCAAGATGGTGACAAATGGCGCTTATCAGCTGATCAGCTTCACGCCGAATGACAAGATCGTCATGAAGAAGAACCCGAATTACTACGAAGCGGATCAGGTCAAGATCGACACCATCAACTGGATTCCGTTCGAAGATCGCGCCAGCTGCATGCGCCGTTTTGAGGCCAAGGAAGTTCAGGTCTGCTCGGACGTTCCAGCCGAACAAATGGATTATGTGAAGAAGAACCTCGCCAGCGAATTCCGTATGGCACCTTATCTCGGCGTTTATTATCTGCCTGTCAAAGGCAAGACCGCCGACAGCAAGCTGAAAGACCCACGCGTTCGTCAGGCTATTTCCATGGCAATTGACCGTGACTTCATTGCTGATCAGGTTTGGCAAGGCACTATGCTTCCGGGCTATTCGCTGGTTCCTCCGGGTATCAACCATTACGTCAAGGATGCGCCGAAGCTCGACTATTCCGACGACATGCTGGATCGTGAAGACAAGGCAAAAGAGCTTTTGAAAGAAGCAGGCGTTGAGCCGAATACGCTTTCGATTGAATTGCTCTACAACACGTCGGAAAATAATAAAAATACGATGGCAGCAATTGCTGACCAGCTCAGCAATATCGGCATCAAGGCATCGTTGAACGAAACAGAAGGCGCAACTTACTTCAACTTCCTGCGTGAAGATGGCCCGTTCGATATTGCCCGTGCCGGCTGGATCGGTGACTATAACGACCCGCAGAATTTCCTCTATATTGCTCAGAGCGATGTCAGCTTCAATTATTCCAAGGTGAAAAACCCGGAATATGATGCGAAGATGGCTGAAGCGGCCAAGATTCTTGACCTTGATGCACGCGCAAAGGTGCTGGCTGAAGCCGAGCAGCTCAAGCTCGACGATATGAGCAATATTCCAATCCTTTATTATTCTTCCCGCGCGCTCGTTTCTGACAAGCTCGACGGCTGGAACGATAATCTTATGGACAGCCACAAGACCCGCTGGCTCTCGTTCAAACAATAAATTTTCAGTTTGGGCTGCGCCTTCGGGCGCGGCCTTCTTTTTCTTTCGACCTGGGAGGGTCGGAGGGCCCCTCTTTTCATGGGGCAGATATTTTTAAAGCTTTATGGGAGTTTTCGATGGTTCGCGGAATTTTATTGGCAGGCGTTTGCCTGATTTCGCTCGGCAGCGCCGCGTCTGCTGCAATTGTGCTTAACCGTGGCAATGATATGGATCCTTCGACTTTGGATCAGCAACTCATAACAACAGTTCAGGAAAATCGTGTTTTAATAGATCTTTATGAGGGTTTGGTCGCGCAGGACAGCAATGGCAGAGCAATACCCGGTGCCGCAACATCATGGGAAATTTCGCCCGATGGCCTCACCTACACGTTTCATATGCGTGAAAATGCCAAATGGTCAAACGGCGATCCCGTAACGGCAGGTGATTTTGAGTTTTCTTTTCGCCGTCTGATGGACCCCAAAACGGCTGCAGGCTATGCCAGCATCTTTTATTCAATCAAGAACGCCGAGCAAGTTGCTACCGGTCATGCCGATGTCGATCAGCTCGGCGTGAAAGCGCTAGATGACAAAACGCTCCAGATCACGCTGAACGCCCCTACTCCGTATTTTATTCAATTGCTGACGCATAACACCGCATTGCCGGTCAATCCAAAAGCCGTAAAGGAATTTGGAGCAAAGTTTAGCCAGCCGGGCCATATGATCAGCAATGGCGCTTATCAGCTTGTCAGCTTCAATCCCAACGACAAGATCGTCATGAAGAAAAATCCCTATTATTGGGACGCCGACCATGTTCAGATCGATCAGGTAAACTGGATGCCGTTTCAGGATCGCTCCAGTTGCATGCGTCGTTTCGAGGCAAAAGAAGTCGATATCTGCTCTGATGTTGCCGCCGAGCAAATGGATTATGTGAAAGCCAATTTTGGTACCGCTTTCCGTCAGGCCCCCTTGCTTGGCATCTATTATATCGACATCAAAGGTGAGCCTTCCAGCAAGTTGCGCGATCCGCGCGTCAGGCAAGCTATTGGCATGACGATTGACCGCGATTTTCTGGCACAGGAAGTGTGGCGCGGAACAATGCTGCCAGCTCACTCAATGGTGCCTCCTGGCATCAACAATTACGTCAAAAATGGGCCGCAACTCAGTTACGCGAAAACGGACATCCTTGATCGGGAAGACGAGGCAAAAAAACTGCTTGAAGAAGCGGGTGTCACGCCGGGAAGCCTATCGGTAGTGCTAAAATATAGCACATCGGAAAACCATAAGAACACCATGGCGGCCATTGCCGACATGCTCAAGGATATCGGCATCAGCGCTACGCTTGATGAGGCCGATAGTACGACTTATTTTAATTATCTTGAGCAGAAAGGCATGTTCGATATCGCGCGTGATGGCTGGATTGGTGACTACAACGATCCAAACTCGTTCCTCTCACTCTTCACGACCGACAGTTTCTTCAATTATGCGCAATGGTCGAACAAGGACTATGACGCGCTAATGAAGAAATCGGCGATCACAACAGATTTAGGCGAGCGAGCCAAAATCCTTGCCGATGCGGAGAATATTTTGCTTCAGCAAGGGGCTTCTATTCCTCTGCTTTATTATTCATCTACGGCGTTGGTTGCCGACAAAGTCAAAGGCTACGACAACAACCTGATCAATTCGCATGCCACACGCTGGCTATCGATAAAAGGCTAAATAAAAACAACGCCCTTAATGGGATTTGCCGGGCTGCACGCGTGGCTCGGCAAAGAAGGGAAAATAAAAATGCTGGGCTACACGCTCCGACGATTGGGTAGTGCAATACCAACTATCTTTATCATCGTCACACTGACTTTCTTTCTTATCCGGCTTGCGCCGGGCGGCCCGTTCGATCTTGAACGCCCGATTGATCCCTTGATCCTCGAAAACCTCAAAAAAGCCTATAATATGGATGCGCCGCTCTGGCAGCAGTACCTTATTTATCTTGGCAATCTTGTGCAGGGGGATTTGGGCCCGAGCTTCACGCGACGTGACTTTACCGTGAATGACCTGTTTGCGTCTGGTCTTCCAGTATCGGTCATGCTTGGTTCGCTCGGTCTCATTCTGGCTGCCATTCTTGGCACCTTTCTGGGCACGATGGCAGCACTGAGACAGAACTCAAGCATTGACTATTTCGTTGTGGCATTAGCCACTTTCGGTATTACAACGCCTAATTTCGTCGTTGCCCCTCTTCTAAGCCTGCTTTTTGGTGTTATTCTTGGATGGGTTCCGGCTGGTGGCTGGTCGTCGGCCAATGTCCTCTATTGGATATTGCCGGTTCTGACATTGGCGCTGCCGCAGGTTGGCGTTATTGCTCGTCTTGTACGCGGTGCAACCATTGAGGCGTTGCGCGCCAATCACGTCCGTACAGCACGTGCTTATGGCCTTCCGGCACGTGTGGTGGTTGGTGTCCATGCTTTGCGTGCGGCCATGTTGCCCGCTGTATCTTATCTTGGGCCGACGGCTGCCGGTTTGCTCACCGGCTCTGTTGTGGTCGAAACCATTTTCGGCATTCCCGGCATTGGACGTTATTTTGTGCAAGGCGCTCTGAGCCGCGATTATACCCTCGTCATGGGCACGGTTGTCGTCATCTCGATTTTTGTTGTGGTGTTCAACCTGATCGTCGATCTTCTTTATGCATGGCTTGATCCGAGGGTACGCTATGACTGATTTTACAGCAGCAGTAGAAACCGAAAAACTCGGCTCTATCCAAGGCCGTTCACTCTGGCAGGATGCATGGCTTCGTCTTCGCAAGAACAAAGCGGCGGTTACGAGCGCCGTCGTGCTGATCGTTCTTGCACTTGTAGGCATCTTCGGACCGATGGTCAGCCCACATCCCTATGATAAAATTTACCCGCAATTTGTGCGTGTGGCTCCAAGTCTTGAAGCCTATCCGCGCGCGGATACAATTATGCCCGGACTGGAGCGCGAACTTGCGCGTGCAAGGCTTCAGCCTACCGGTGAACCGGAACTGACCGGCAACAGTGTCGTTGTCGATTTCACAGCGCAGCGCCCAACTGATGAGCGTGTACTGCGTTATTTCCAACGCTCCGATCTGTTCAGCAATCCGAAGATTGAACTTGCAAGCGATGGTCTTTCGGGCAAGCTGACGCTCAATGTGGCGCGCAATTATTTTGTGCTCGGGACGGATAATCTTGGCCGCGATTTGATGACGCGCATTTTTATTGGTGTGCGTATTTCGCTTGCCATTGGCCTGCTCGCTTCGGCAATGGCGCTGGTGCTTGGCGTCGGTTATGGTGCGATTTCGGGGTATCTCGGTGGTCGTATCGATAATGTCATGATGCGGCTTGTCGACATTCTCTATTCGCTTCCATTCATTTTCTTCGTGATATTGCTGCTTGTCTTCTTTGGGCGATCGATCTTCATCATCTTTATCGCTATTGGCGCGACAGAGTGGCTGGATATGGCGCGTATCGTGCGTGGGCAAACGCTTAGTCTCAAGCGGCAGGAGTTTGTGCAGGCAGCCGAAGCTTTGGGCGCAACACGGCGCGGCATCATTACGCGTCACATCATTCCCAATGCGCTCGGTCCGGTGATCGTCTTTGTTACATTGCTTGTTCCAAAGGCTATTCTGCTTGAAAGCCTACTCTCGTTCCTTGGATTGGGTGTGCAAGATCCCCTCACCTCGCTCGGGCTTCTTATCTCGGAAGGTGCTCAGAACATGCGCGGCGCAAGCTGGCTTCTTATCTGGCCTGCCCTAACCCTCACCATCATACTGTTTGCGCTGAACTTCCTTGGCGACGGCCTGCGCGACAGCCTTGACCCGAAGGATCGCTGAGATGACAAAAGAAACTATTCTGAGCGTTCGCGATCTGCGTGTAACCTTCGATACACATGATGGCCCGGTCGATGCCGTGCGCGGCATCAATCTTGATGTTAAAGCTGGCGAAACAATCGCAATCGTCGGTGAATCCGGTTCCGGCAAGAGCCAGACCACCATGGCGATGATGGGGCTTCTGGCTCAGAACGGCAGAGCGAGCGGACAGGCGCTTTATCGCGGTCAGGACCTGATCGGAATGTCCCATCGCGCGCTTAACAAAATTCGTGGTGCGAAGATTACCATGATCTTTCAGGAGCCGATGACCTCGCTCGATCCACTGTATCGGATCGGCGATCAGCTGGCAGAGCCACTGCGTTATCACGGCGGTATGAGCAAAAAGCAGGCACGCCCACGCATCCTTGAACTGTTGAAACTGGTCGGTATTCCCGAACCGGAACGCCGTATCGACAGCTATCCCTATGAGCTTTCTGGTGGCCAGCGCCAGCGTGTTATGATCGCCATGGCGCTTGCCAATGAGCCGGATATCCTCATTGCAGATGAGCCGACAACGGCATTGGATGTTACCATTCAAGCGCAGATTCTTGATCTGTTGGCCGACTTGCAGAAGCGTCTTGGTATGGCGGTGGTGTTTATCACGCATGATCTGGGCATCGTTCGCCGCTTTGCCGACCGTGTTTATGTGATGCGGTCTGGCGAAGTGGTGGAAACCAAACCGACCGAGCAGCTTTTCGCAGAGCCGGAGCATCCTTACACCAAGATGCTTCTTGATGCAGAACCAGAAGGCGAAAAACAGTCGCCCCCTGCTGAAGCACCCGTCTTGATCCGTGCCGACAATGTGAAGGTAAACTTCCTTATCAATAAGCCATGGATTGGGGCGCCCATCTATATGACCGCAGTGAACGATGTTTCGCTGACATTGAAGGAAGGGCAGACCATCGGCATCGTGGGTGAATCCGGTTCTGGTAAATCCACGCTTGGACGCGCGATCCTGCGCCTTCTCGGCTCCGAGGGGCGGATTGCCTATCTTGGCAAGGAGCTGCCGACCGACCCGCAAGCCATGCGACCAAAGCGGCGCGAGTTGCAACTGGTGTTTCAGGATCCGTTCGGTTCGTTAAGTCCTCGCATGACTGTGGGTCGGATCATCACCGAAGGACTTCTGATCCACGAACCAAACCTTTCCGCCAAAGAACGCGACCGCCGTGCACAGGAAGCGCTTCGTGAAGTTGGCATGGACCCTATCATGCGCAATCGCTACCCGCACGAGTTCTCTGGTGGCCAGCGCCAGCGTATCGCCATTGCACGCACAATGATCCTGAAGCCAAAGGTGATCGTGCTTGATGAGCCGACAAGTGCACTGGATCGTTCTGTCCAAAAGCAGATTGTGACGCTCCTGCGTGATCTGCAGAAGGAACACGGCCTTTCCTATCTCTTCATCAGCCATGACATGGCAGTGGTCCGCGCAGTGTCGGATTATGTAATCGTGATGAAGAACGGAAAGATTGTCGAACAGGGCGATACAGAACAGGTTTTCGATAATCCGCATGAGGATTATACGAAGGCTCTTATGGCTGCTGCATTGAGCGAAGAGCGCTTTGGAACAAGCAATTAAAACAATAAAAACGGGGCCTTGTCCCCGTTTTCTTATAAAGTGATATAAATCTAAAATACCAAAGACCGATGGGCGGAAACGCCAGCCGAAACACCATCCGCAACGGACCATGCAACACTATGTGCGCCCCTTGATATGTCGCCAGCGGCATAGATACCCTGAATGCTTGTCGCTTTCATCTCATCAGTTTTGATGGCTTTTCCAAGCGGCATATCTTCCAATGTGCAGCCGAATTGCTCAGCGAGCGGGCTGTTTAGGCGATTGGATGGTCCAATGAATAATGCGTCAGCTTGCAGCAGGCGACCGTCAGCAAGTTCGATCTCGGAGATGGACGTTCCCTCACCTCTTATGCCTGCAACTGGTTTTGCTTCAATAGTGACGCCGCGCTTTTCTAGTTCTGCCAAAGTTGCAGCATCAGGCTCTTCACCGCCATTCAGATAGAATGTGGTCGGTCCCCATTCGGAGATAAGCATGGCTTGATGAGACGACATTGGCGATAGGTTCAACACGCCGAGTTTTTTGCCGCTGAACTCGTAGCCATGGCAATAGGGGCAATGAATAACCGATTTGCCCCAACGTTCAGCCAACCCCGTTAAATCTGGCAAAACGTCAGAAATGCCGAAGGCGAAGATCAGTCTGCGCCCACTGACGACTTCGCCTGTATCCAGTTCAATCGAGAAGTCATCAATCTGCCCGGTTCCGTTTACAGCTTTCCCCTCCGTTACTCTTACAGCCGGATGGGCTTTAACCTGCTCTTTTGCCGTTTCGAGCATCGCTGCCGGGCTGCTTCCATCCTGAGCGAAGAAACCATGTGAATGTTCGGCAAAGCGGTTGCGTGGCTTGCCTGCATCGATCACGTGAACCGAGCGTCTGCCGCGCGCCACATAGGTTGCCGCCGAAAGTCCGGCAAAGCTGCCACCGATAATAATCACATCATGATGCGTCATGGGCTGTCTCCAAGTCGAAAGTTGCGCCGCGTTCAATCGCGCGCTGATGAAAATCTGCGCTCAACATGGCGAGTGTCACTTCGCCAAAACGTTTCAATAAAAGCTCTTCTGCATCGTTGAACGCCTTGTTGAGCGAAGCGTTGACGGCCTGCTCGACGAGGCAACCCGGCATTTCCGTGCGATTGCTTATCGCAAGCAGCGATGGTTTGCCGATGGCGTTGTAAACGTCATGCAGCGTGACTTTGCTAAGATCGCAAGCGATCTCCCATCCACCACCATGACCTTTTTCGGAGCGCACGTAACCCTGCTCTCGCAGACCGCTCATGACCCGACGAACGACAACGGGATTGGTGCCCATCGCTTTTGCGAGGACTTCGGAGGTCACGGGCTTATTATACTCAGCCATGTGAAGGAGAACGTGGAGGACGCCCGAAAGTTTGCTATCTTTTTTCATGTAACTTTATATGTTACGAGTCTTCAGCTCTGTCAAGAGAGGCTATAATCTGAAAGCAGTTTTCGGGACATTCTTGTGCGGCTTTGTGTTAGAATGGCCTTATGATTGATCTGTTTTCCCAGCTCGAAGCTCGAGAAAAGCTTGCCGACGGTGCCGTTCTTTTGCGGGGATTTGCGCGCGCAAACGAAGCCAAGATTCTCAACGCCATGCAAGATGTTGAGAATGATGCGTCTTTTCGGAATATGACAACGCCCGGCGGTTTTCGCATGTCGGTCGCTATGACAAATTGTGGTGCTTTTGGCTGGGTGACAGACCGCAAGGGATATCGTTACAGCGCCACTGATCCTGAAACAGAAAAGCCGTGGCCTTCTATGCCGGAGGCATTTCGTGATCTAGCAGAACGCGCGTCAGCAGAAGCCGGTTATTTTGATTTTTCACCCGATGCCTGTCTCATCAATCGTTATGAACCCGGTGCAAAAATGTCTTTGCATCAGGATAAGGACGAGAAGGATTTCACCAATCCGATTGTTTCTGTATCACTCGGATTGCCCGCGACGTTTCAATTCGGCGGATTGCAGCGCAGTGATCCGGTGCGCAAATTCGTGCTGCACCATGGCGATGTGGTCGTTTGGGGCGGACCATCAAGGCTCTTCTATCATGGTATCCTGCCATTGAAGGATGGCGAGCATCCGCAACTGGGTCGAAACCGCTTCAATCTTACATTCAGAAAAGCTAAATAGCTCCAATTAGATGCTGGGAGTTTTCAACTCCCTAGGGCCAAGCAAAGATTTAATACACAAAATAAACTCTACAAAGCTTATAAAAAACAAAGGCAAATCGAAATTATTTAATAAAGTAATTTATAAAAAAGATGCCCGGATTTCTGGTTTGAAATCCGGGCACTTTTGCATCAGTTGAGCGCTTTATCCCGTGTTTCCACATTGATAAAGAAAGCAATGATACCGGCTAGAGCCAGCAGGCCTGCGAACATTGCGACAGCAATGTTAAAGCTTTGGCTGATGACCAGAGCAAGAGCCGAAGGTGCGAGCAAGCCACCAAGACGCGCCATGGCACCCGCCGCTCCCATACCGCTTGCGCGCAAGGCCGTTGGATAAAGCTCTGGAGTAAACGCGTAGAGCGCGCCCCAAGTGCCGAGCAGTGCAAAGCTCATGATCAGAAGTGACGCGCCGATCAGAACCGAATTGCCTGCAACTGTGAAGAGCACACAGGCCGCAGCGCTGATGAACAGGAAGGTGATGAGTGTCTTGCGCCGCCCCCAAGCTTCCACGCCATAAGCTGCGAGCGCATAACCCGGCAACTGCGCGAGAGCGATGATAACCAGAAAGCCGTAACCGCGCACGAAACCAAAGCCGTCGCCAGCCAGTTTGGCCGGTATCCATGCGAAGACGCCATAATAGGATACAGAAACCAGAAACCATATCGCCAAGGTTGAGAGAGTGCGCTGGCGCAGATTTGGCGAAAGGAGCTTTTCATCTGTGACCAAAAGTGGCGCATCAAGCACCACTTTCGGGGACAGTTCCGGTTTGCCGTTCTTGCGCAGTACACGATTCATCACGGTTTTCGCTTCTTTGGCTTGGCCCATCTTGAGCAGATGCATTGGCGATTCTGGCACCCAAAAACGCAGCCAGATACCAATGAGAGCAGGAGCAGCCGTAACCACAAAAATGTAACGCCACGCATCGGCGACACCAGCAAGGCTCGCAGCCCATGCAGCCAGAGCAATGATGACCGTGCCAACAGCCCAAAAGCCTTCAAGCATAACCAGCCAGCGTCCACGATTTTTAGAGGGCAGAAATTCTGCCATCATCGCGTAATCGACGGGCAATGTGCCACCAACCGCAACGCCTGTGAGAAAGCGAAGGCCGAGCAGAATGGCAAAATTCGGAGAGAACGCCGACAACAGACCAAAGACAGCATCGCAGCCAACCGTTATGAGCAACACACGACGGCGACCGTATTTGTCGGCCAGTCTGCCAAAAACTGCGGCACCAATCAGCATACCTAAGAAGAAGAGTGTGCCCGTCTGTAATGCTTGCGGAACGGTGAGCCCGAACGTCATGGCAATTGATGCCGCCGTAAAGCCAACGGCAAGCACCTGCATGGCATCGGCTGCCCAGACCAAACCAAAAACGCCCAAGAGATTACGCTGAAAAGGGCCGGTTCCAGCCTGATCGAGCGTTTGTTCGATAGTAATTTTCATGCCGCTTAGATCCCCTTGTCCGGCCGAAATTTCATAACGCTGCTTTTGCTGCGCCTCAGAACAACGCAAGTCAATGATGAATTCACGAATAGCACGGTACTTTTGCTTAAATTGAGCATAAGTATGTTTTAGTGTGGTTTTGATGCCACTGCTGGAAAGTGCTCAATAGGTGTTTCGCAAGTCATTCAAAGTGTCTATGACCGATTCAAAACAAGGTAGGATATCAAAATGAAGCAGACAGCACGTGACTTTGGTATCATTTGCGGAAACATGCCAACCGGTGCAAAAAATGCGATTACTGATGTGCCGGGCGTGCTGGTGGGGCATCACACTTTATGCGAAGGTGATATTCATACGGGCGTCACCGCTATTGTGCCGCATGATGGTAACCTTTATCGGCGCAAGGTGCTGGCCGCGTGCGATGTCATCAATGGCTTTGGCAAAAGCATCGGATTGATGCAGGTCGGCGAGCTAGGCAATCTCGAAACGCCAATTCTTCTGACCAATACGTTCGGTGTCGGCACTTGTGCCAATATGTTGATCCGACACGCTATCGCGAACAATCCAGATATTGGCCGGACCACGGCAACGGTGAATCCTGTTGTGCTTGAGTGTAATGATGGGCCTTTAAGCGATATTCAAGCGATGGCAATTACCGAGCATCACGCTTTAATGGCGCTTGAGAGCGCGGGGGCAGATGCTGAACAAGGCAATGTTGGCGCGGGCACCGGTATGACCTGCTTTGGCTTTAAAGGCGGTATCGGCAGCGCCTCGCGACGGATTAGACTTGATGACACTGAATTCCATCTTGGCATTCTGGCATTAACCAATTTTGGCCGTGCCGGCGACCTGATACTGCCTGACGGTCGGATGCCTTCGCCCAAAACCAAACCACAACCCGAAAAAGGGTCGGTTATCCTGATATTGGCAACCAACGTTCCATTAGAGCATCGTCAGCTCCAACGCGTTGTGAAACGTTGTGGTGCAGGCCTCGCGCGGCTTGGAGCATTCTGGGGCAACGGCAGTGGCGATATTGCACTTGGCTTCTCAACGGCTGTTACATTCGACCACGATGAGCCAAATGACCTCATTGCGTTCAGCGCCCTTAACGAAAACCGGATTGATGTGCTGTTTCGCGCAGCAGCAGAAGCCGCACAGGAATCAGTTCTGAACTCCATGTGTGCTGCGGAAGCATTTATTGGCCGAGGCGGTAAAAGCCGCCCATCGCTGGCCGACTGGCTAAGATTCACTGAGTCTTGATGAAAAACGCCCGGCATGGCCCGGGCGCGTATGTTAGCAACTGGTAAATATGACAGGAATAGCTGCAATTTATAACATTTAAGTTTAAACTTAATCCATATGTCGCTGATAAATAAGTGTTTTATACGGATAAAACTATAACTTTAAAACACTGACACCTTCAATTCAGCCTGAGAAAATTGTCGATTTTGAGCAAATTATGAAGGGGGTTGTTAACCTTCATTTTTTATTACTAAGGCTCATTCGGGCGACATATCTATGGTTCAGGTATCATGCGTAATTTAAGAGAAAATTTTCCCCAGACTGAAGGCAATCGTGCAGAGTCCGCTCCTGAGCAGAAGCCGCAGCGCGACCCGTTGGGAGCGCATTCGCCAAACTCCGACAGCACTTGGAAATCGTATTTTTCACTTGGTGAAAATGTACGCTTTACACGCACACCTGAGATTGATCTGGTTCGACGTCGCGGCGAAGATCTCCCAGACATTCATGGTCGCGCTAAAGCTGCGGTCGTCGAAGCTGCTCCAGCACCTGTAGAGATTGCGAAAGTTGCTGAAGCTCAGCCCATGGCTGTTGCAGCCCTTCAGCAGTCTGTTTCGCAAAATATGGTTCGCACGCCCGTAGCACCCGTACCACCTATGCTGGCGACTGCCCCCGCAGAAATTATCGCACAGCCTGTGGCATCCGCACCTGTTGATAACGCCCCCGAAATCGCAACCGAACCTGCTGGCGATGTGACGGCAGCGATCTTGGCATTTGCAAATCTGTCAGATTTTGCCTTTTGGGAAAGCTTTGACTTTGACTCTGCACCTGTTCAGCCTGTTTCAGTCGTTACAGAAGTTGCAGCGCCAAAACGTGTAGCGCCGACTGTAGAATCGATCATCGCACAGTTTCGCACTGTTGAATGGAACAAGGCAAAACCACAGGAAGCGCCTGCTGCTGTCGTAGAACAGCCTGCTCCTGTTGCCGAAGCTGTTCAGCCGGTTCAGGTCGCTCCAGCGCCACAGCCCGTTGCCGCCCCCGTTTCAGAAGTGAAAGTTGAGGCGCCCGTGGTTGTAGAAGAAGCTGCACCGCAGGCAACTGTTGAAGCCGCCGCTGATATCGCTGGCGAAGAAGTTGAAGTCGAAACCGTTCCTATCGTTGCTGAAGCAACGGAGCATGTCGTTGAAGACGTTGCAGCACCTGCGCCTGTTGCAGAAGCGCCCAAGCTCGAAACCCCTGTGAAGGCGCCCCCTCCGGTCGCTCTTTATCAGCCGCAGCCCCTCCCCCGCACGGAAACTATCGTCATGCATGGCGACTATGAATTTCCGCCGCGTGATCTGTTACAGGAGCCACCTTCGCTGGATGGCAATGTCATCACGCAGGAAATGCTTGAGCGCAGCGCTGGCCTTCTCGAAAGCGTGCTGGAAGACTTTGGCGTACGCGGTGAAATCATCCATGTTCGCCCCGGCCCAGTCGTCACCCTTTATGAATTTGAACCGGCTCCCGGCGTTAAGTCGTCACGTGTGATTGGCCTTGCTGATGATATTGCCCGCTCCATGTCGGCACTCTCTGCGCGCGTTGCCGTGGTTCCGGGTCGCAATGTCATTGGCATCGAATTGCCAAATGCCAACCGCGAAACCGTCTATCTGCGTGAAATGATCGACTCGCGCACGTTCGAATCCTCGAACTATCGCCTGCCGCTTTGCCTTGGCAAAGGCATCGGTGGTGAGCCGATCATCGCGGAACTTGCAAAGATGCCTCATCTGCTCGTTGCCGGCACCACCGGTTCGGGTAAGTCTGTTGCTATCAATACGATGATCCTGTCGCTGCTCTACCGCTTCAAGCCGGAAGAATGCCGCCTGATCATGGTTGATCCGAAGATGTTGGAACTCTCCATCTATGATGGCATTCCGCACTTGCTGACGCCGGTTGTGACCGATCCGAAGAAGGCGGTTGTTGCCTTGAAGTGGGCCGTGCGCGAAATGGAAGACCGCTATCGCAAGATGGCACGTCTGGGCGTTCGCAACATCGAAGGCTTCAATCAGCGTGCAGCGTCTGCCAAGGGCAAGGGCGAAACCGTGATGTGCACGGTGCAGTCCGGCTTTGACAAGGAAACCGGCGAGCCTACTTATGTTCAGGAAGAACTCGACCTGACGCCAATGCCATATATCGTCGTGATTATCGACGAAATGGCCGACCTGATGATGGTTGCCGGCAAGGACATCGAAGGTGCTGTGCAGCGTCTTGCACAGATGGCGCGCGCCGCTGGTATCCACCTTATCATGGCAACGCAGCGTCCATCGGTCGACGTTATCACGGGTACGATCAAGGCCAACTTCCCGACCCGTATCTCGTTCCAGGTTACCTCGAAGATCGACAGCCGCACCATTCTCGGCGAAATGGGGGCCGAACAGCTTCTTGGTCAGGGCGACATGCTGCACATGGCTGGTGGTGGCCGTATCGTCCGCGTCCATGGCCCATTCGTGTCAGATGAAGAAGTCGAAAAGGTCGTTAATCATCTCAAAGAACAGGGACGCCCGGATTATCTGGCGACTGTGACGGAAGATGAAGAAGACGAAGATGCCGTACAGGACACAGCAGTCTTCGACGCTTCGGCCATGGGCTCGGAAGACGGCGATGATGTTTATGAGCAGGCTGTGAAAGTCGTCATGCGCGACAAGAAGTGCTCGACTTCGTATATTCAGCGTCGCCTCGGCATTGGTTACAACCGCGCGGCCTCACTTGTCGAGCGCATGGAACAGGAAGGCCTTGTCGGCGCGGCTAACCATGTCGGCAAGCGTGAAATCCTGACCGGCAACCGCGACTGATAGAAAAAGTTCAAATCTTAAAAGCCGGGTCGCGCGAGCGATCCGGCTTTTTATATGATAGTCAACGGCTTACGCATGGTTGTATTTGGTGCTTGTCAAGCTCGCCAATAAGGTTAATACTTCGTTCATTCGCACATTCTTGATCAACGGTTGGGGTAGCTCCGAAAGTGGTTGGCCCGCCCAAAAACAGGGAGAATGATCGATGAGAAGCATTATTATTGGCCCCGCTGCAAAAGACAGGCCAGTGACACAGCAGATGTTACAAAATGCGCAAACACAGATGTCAAAGCCTTCCGAAGACAAGACACAAGTATGCAATATTTTGAGGTTATCGAAGGGCGGTTACTCGCATCGCAGACGCAAAGCCCATAAAAGCGCTTAAATTATTACTATACCCAGAACATAAGAGCGCCGTGTCCGGTCAGAGGGACACCGGCGCTATTTATTTATAGTTCAATCACATTCTTTTGCCCTTCTTACCCTTTATTGCGGCACGCATCTGGAGTATTTCAAACGCTGCTCCCCACCATCAGGATGTAACATGACAACGCCCGCCGAAGCTAACTCTACACCGCAAAAGAAGAAATCTCGTTTCTTCCTTGGCTTCATGGCTGTGATGGGGGTGCTGTTTTTTGCGCTGTTTCTCAGCCTCGGCATCTGGCAAGTGGAGCGCCTGCAGTGGAAGCTCGACCTGATTGCCCGTGTTGATGCGCGCGTTCATGCAGAACCGGTTGCTGCTCCAGGTAAGGACGACTGGGCCAATGTTAATCAGGCCGATGACGAATATCGGCATGTCACACTCACCGGCTCTTATCTCAATGACAAGGAAGTGCTGGTTCGTGCGCTGACCGAACGCGGTTCAGGATTTTGGGTGCTGACGCCGTTGCGTTCAGATGATGGTACACTGACCTTCATCAATCGTGGTTTCATTCCGGATGCCAAGCGCGATCCGTCTTCACGCGTTGAGACGCAGATCGCTGGCGAAACAACCGTGACCGGGCTTCTGCGTATGCCGGAGCCGGATGGCTTCTTCCTGCGTCCCAACGACCCTGCCCGCAACGAGTGGAATTCGCGCGATGTCAAAGCTTTCGCCGAAAAGGAGGGCTTGGGGACAGTCGCGCCATATTTCATAGATGCTGACGCCAAATCCAATCCTGGCAATGTACCAATTGGTGGGCTGACGGTTGTTACCTTCCGTAACAACCATCTGTCTTATGCAATCACATGGTTTGCGCTTGCAGCCATGATTGCCGGTGCCGCCATTTTCGTCTGGCGGCACGAGCGTAAACCAAAGAACTAAGCATGGAGGGCGTGGCCGAGTGCTTTCATGCTGGCCTCGGCAAAGCCTTCTCCAAGGGTCGGATGCGCATGGATCGTCCCTGCTATATCTTCAAGGCGTGCGCCTGTTTCAACAGCAAGCGCGAAGGCCGATGACAGCTCAGAAATCCCTACGCCAACAGCCTGAATGCCAAGTATCAGGTGGTTATCAGCGCGGGCGACAACCCGGATAAAGCCATCCTCGCGCTCGATAGTCATTGCGCGTCCGTTAGCCTGAAACGGGAAAATTCCGGTCTGGATATTATGCCCTGCCTTGCGCGCTTCATCAGGAGATAGGCCGACTGTTACGATCTCAGGATCAGTAAAACAGACTGCCGGGATGCAGCGCTTATCCCACGCCTGTTTGCCGCCCGCGATAATTTCAGCAACCATTTCACCCTGCGCAATCGCCCGATGTGCAAGCATGGGCTCGCCCGTTACATCGCCTATGGCATAAATACCGCGCATGGATGTGCGGCATTTATCATCAATGCGGATAAAGCGGCCGTCCATATCAAGCCGGATTTCGCTTAATCCCCAGCCATCGGTTTGTGGCTTGCGGCCAACCGTGACGAGAATTTTGTGAGCGGGGATCGAGTGTGTTTTGCCATCAGCCAACAACACATACAGCGCTTTTCCATCAGCGGATAAGCCTTTGGCAGACGTGTTCGTCAACACGTCTACACCGAGTGCTTTCAGCCGTGCCATGATCGGGCGTGTCAGTTCTGCATCATATTGCGGCAGGATGCGATCAGTAGCTTCAACGACGGTGACTTTTGCACCAAGCTTGGCAAAGGCCGTACCGATTTCGAGCCCGATATAACCACCGCCAACAATGGCAAGCTTTTCCGGTATTGGATCAAGTGAAAGCGCTTCCGTTGAAGAAATAACATTGCCGCCAAAAGGCAGAGACTGAATTTCAACCGGCACCGATCCTGTTGCGATCACGATGTTCTCGGCATGGATGGTCTGGCGACCCGTATCGGTATCGACCAGCACCGTTTTGCCATCCATAAAACGCGCCTGCCCCTGAAACATCCGGACATGGGAGCGTTTCAGAAGCCCTGCAACACCGCTGTTCAGGCGATTGACGATGCCATCTTTCCATTCAAGTGTCTTGGCAAAATCGATCTTCGGGCTTTCAGCGGTGATGCCAAGCGCGCCTTTAGACGCAAATGTCGTGAGACGATGAAACTCATCGGCCGCATGGATAACTGCTTTTGATGGTATGCAGCCGACATTGAGACAAGTACCACCCAGCCGCTTTTTCTCGACAAGTACAGTATCGATGCCGAGTTGCCCGGCACGGATACCGCAGACATAACCGCCGGGACCGCCACCGATGATCAAAAGTTTGCAGGAAATCTCACTCATCCGATCAGCCCTCTACAAAAATCATCGCAGGCGTTTCAAGCAGGCTTTTTAGCTTCTGCACGAAGACTGCCGCATCCCAGCCATCGATGACGCGATGGTCGAAGCTGCAGGAAAGGTTCATCATTTTGCGCGGCACAAATTGTGTGCCGTCCCACATCGGACGCACGGCAATCTTGTTGATGCCGACAATCGCCACTTCCGGCCGATTAATAATCGGCGTGGTTGCGATAGCGCCAAGTGGCCCCAATGATGTGATAGTTATGGTCGAGCCTGTCAGTTCTTCGCGCTTGGCTGTACCGTTGCGCGCTGCTTCCGTCACTCGGACAAGTTCCGAGGCGGCTGCAAATACAGACAGGCTTTCCGCATGACGCACCACCGGCACGATAAGACCGTTTGGCGTCTGTGTGGCAATACCCACATGCACACCGCCAAACTGGCGAATAATGTCTGATTCATCATCGAAATGTGCATTGAGTCCCGGCTGTTCTTTAACTGCCTTGACGATTGAACGGATAACGAATGGCAGCAGGGTCAGGCGCGGACGCCCTTCCTTTTTCTCGTTGTTAAGCCCCGTGCGAAGGTCTTCAAGCTGTGTCACATCCACTTCTTCAACGATAGTAATGTGCGGAATGTGGCGTTTTGCTTCGGCCATGCGCTCGGCAATTTTGCGCCGCAGACCGATGACTTTGATCTCGTTGATCGAGGTGTCTGCGACATAACCCGAGACAGCAGCTGCAGCACCGCTTTCAGTCTGAAAAAAGGCATCCAGATCTTCATGGGTGATACGGCCAGCGGGGCCACTGCCTTTGACACGTCGTAGATCAATGCCTGCATCACGTGCGCGCAACCGGACCGATGGTGTTGCCAGCGGTTTTTCACCTTCTGCGCGCACTGGCCCTGCTCCGGCGAAGGCCCGGCTTAAGCTTTCTTTTTTCTGTGCAGCAGGTTTAGGCGGAACGGGCGTCTGCAACAGGACAGGCGTTTCCACGCTGACGGGTTGCGGATCAGGTTCAGGTGCGTCCAATTGCTCCTCGCCGTTCCCACCTTCTATTTCGAGACGAACCAGTTCGGAGCCAACAGCAATTTTCTCGCCGATTTCACCATTTACCGCGATGACTTTACCGCTGCGCGAAGAAGGGATCTCGACTGTTGCCTTATCGGTCATCACAGCAGCCAGCAGATCATCCTCCCGGACAATGTCACCAACCTTTACATGCCATTCGACGAGTTCAGCCTCTGCAACGCCTTCGCCAACATCAGGAAGCTTGATTGCAAAATGAGCCATTTAAGCCTCCATGATTGAAACAAGTGCACGACCGACACGATCTGGCCCCGGAAAATAGGCCCATTCCTGCGCGTGTGGATATGGCGTATCCCACCCGGTCACGCGGATGATCGGTGCTTCGAGATGATAGAAGCATTCGCGCTGAACGAGTGCCACAAGTTCTGCGCCGTAACCACAGGTTAATGTTGCTTCATGAACGATCACGCAACGTCCGGTCTTCCTGACGGAAGCCATAATTGTTTCAGTATCAAGCGGGAGCAGCGTGCGCAGATCAATCACTTCGGCATCGACGCCAGTTTCCTCCGCCGCAGCCAGTGCCACATGAACCATCGTGCCGTAGGCCAAAACTGTCACACCGCTGCCTTCACGACGGATCGCGGCCTTGCCAAGCGGCACCGTATAATATCCCTCAGGCACTTCGCCCAATGCATGCTTTTTCCATGAAGTAACGGGCTTGTCGTGGTGGCCGTCAAAAGGTCCGTTATAAAGGCGCTTTGGCTCAAACATGATGACCGGATCGGGGTCTTCAATCGCGGCCAGCAACAGGCCCTTGGCATCCGCTGGCGTAGACGGCATAACGGTTTTGAGACCCGACACATGGGTGAAAAGCGCTTCGGGGCTTTGGCTGTGCGTCTGCCCACCATAAATGCCACCTCCTGAAGGCATGCGGATAACGATGGGACAGGTAAATTCTCCGGCAGAACGATAACGAAGGCGTGCGGCTTCCGAAACAATCTGGTCATAGGCAGGATAGACATAGTCTGCGAATTGCACTTCGATGCAGGGGCGCAAGCCGTAAGCCGCCATGCCAATCGCAGTGCCGACAATACCAAGCTCGCTGATTGGTGCATCGAAACAGCGTTCTTTGCCGTATTTCTTCTGCAACCCGGCAGTGCAGCGGAAAACACCGCCGAAATAGCCAACGTCTTCGCCAAACACGACCACTTTCTGGTCGCGCTCCATGGCAATATCGTGGGCGTTCTGGATCGCCTCAATCATCGTTAGCTTTGTCATGCGTTATTTCCTCCGCATTTCCGAACGGAAAACCATTTCACACTTTTCCTGGAAATGCTCAAAACCCTGCCTCCTGACGCTGGCGAATAAGATGCGGCGGTGTTTCAGCATAAACATCTTCAAACATATCGCGCATAGACGGCTTGCGACCATCATGAAGCGTGCCGATCGCCTCTGCTTCGCGCTGTGCGCTGACCACGAGATCGAGAATTTCCGCTTCTGCCTGCTTGTGCCGTTCGTCAGACCACACGCCGCGCTGGATAAGGTGGTTTTTGAGCCGCAGGACAGGATCACCCAGCGGCCATGCATCGCTTTCGGCTTTTGGACGATAAGCGGATGGATCGTCAGAGGTCGAATGTCCGCCAGCACGGTAGGTGACATATTCAATGATGGTCGGACCAAGATTTCGGCGTGCGCGCTCGGTGGCCCATTTCGCAACCGCATGAACGGCAAGATAGTCGTTTCCATCGACGCGAAGTGACGGGATTCCAAAGCCATGCCCTCGTGCAGCAAAAGTACCGGAACCACCGCGCGCAATGCCCTGAAACGTTGAGATTGCCCATTGGTTGTTGACGATATTCATCACCACCGGGGCTTTATAAGTCGACGCAAATACAAGGGCCGCATGGAAATCGCTTTCAGCCGTCGAGCCATCGCCAATCCATGCAGCGGCGATTTTTGTGTCATGGCTTATGGCGGACGCCATCGCCCAACCCACAGCTTGCGTATATTGCGTGGCAAGATTGCCAGAAATAGTAAAAAAGCCATGCTCTTTTGAAGAATACATGACAGGCAACTGGCGGCCCTTAAGCGGGTCCTGCTCATTGGAGAAAATCTGGTTCATCATGGTGACGAGCGGATAGTCGTCAGCGATGAGAAGCCCAGCCTGCCGATAAGTAGGGAAGTTCATGTCGCCCTTGCGCAACGCTTTGCGAAACGCGCAACTGACTGCCTCTTCACCCAGATGCTGCATATAGAACGAGGTTTTTCCCTGCCGCTGCGCCATCATCATGCGGGCATCATAAGCACGCAGGATCATCATGTGCCGAAGGCCATCGTTCAGCTCATCATCGCTCAGCGTGCCAGCCCAGGGGCCGACCGCCTCGCCTTCCCGGTTGAGCACGCGGATAATGCTGAAAGCCAAATCACGCATGGCTTCCGGCTTTTCGTCTATCTCCGGGCGCCTGACGCTTCCTGCACGCGGAATTTTGACGTGCGAGAAATCCGGCGCATCGCCGGGCCTCCATTCAGGTTCAGGGACATGCAGAGAAAGTACGACATCATCACTCATGCAGGTGTTCCTCGCAAACGTGCACAAAATGTCGAACGGGAGACTTTCGGTTTTGTTCCAGCTGCTGGACTTAGCAACAGCCTGAAGCCAGTCCTGATCGGATCGGCTTCATTTCCTCCCATACGACGTGAAGCCGGGTTCCTCCTCCGATTTCACGTGTGTAAGGGTGGATCGGGTTTAAGAATAAAGCAAGATTATTCTTTCAGGAAAGCGCCACGAAAAAATCCAATGCGTCAATTCTGACAGCTATGGCGACATAAGCGATCATTCGAAATAAGCTTATAGGATTGTTTTTGAATACAAATTATATGAAAAGAATGAACCGGCAGTACGTAATATTATTACTTCGAATTGACCGAAGAGTCAGTACCTGTTGGTACTATTTCGGGTTTAATGGATCCGTTTGAAATTATCAAACCGCTCCATGAGGCATTTTGTCCACAGGAGCAAGCTGTCTTGAATTATGCAAAGCGCGCGGTCCAGTACAAAAAAAGCGGCCCGTTTTGGGGCCGCTTTCAATTTTAATGATGCTTGGTGCCTTCACGCGCCAGTGCGGCGGTTGGGTCTCCAGCGAGGCGTTTGCGCGCCCTGTCGTCCATTAACTCATACCACATGGCATTGAGAACGGCGAAAGCGGCTGCGAGTGGAAGGCCCAAAAGCCATGAAAAATACCACATCTTGCTCTCCTTTCCTGATTGAATTCGTGCGGGCGGCACGCGCCCGCCAATGATTTAATAAGCGTGGTTGCTTTCGTCTTCGATATCGCGTTTTTCGACCTTGCCCCACAGCACTTTGTAAACCCATGACGTGTAGGCAAGGATCATCGGAAGGAAGATCAGCGTGACCACGAGCATGATGAACAGTGTCATATGGCTCGATGATGCATCCCATACTGTCAGACTCGACGTTGGATTGATCGAAGATGGCAGAATGAACGGGAACATTGAAACGCCGACAGATGAAATGATCCCAAAGATCGAGACTGCGCCAAACAGAATTGGAGCAAGTTCTCTTCCCATCCGCAGAGTCAGAAGCACAAGCAGCGGTCCGAGAATACCCAGTGCGGGAGCGATCAAAAGCACCGGATAGTTCATGTAATTATCGAACCACGCAGAATGGTCGAGTTCGACCACCTTACGCATCGGATTTGAAGGACCATCAGTGACAATTACACTGGTGATCTTATAGCCGGAAACCCACATCCAGCTGATAACACCCGCAAGCACATAAAGCACTGTGGTTATAATTGCTGCGATACTGCCATAAGAGCGAGCCCTTGCCTGAACAACTCCCGTCGTTTTGAGCACCAGCCATGAGGCACCATGCATGGTGAGCATCGAAACCGACAGCAGCCCGCAAAGAAGTGCGAATGGATTGAGCAGTCCGAAGAATGTTCCATCATAGAAAATCTGGAGATCACTGTTGAAGCGGAACGGAACCCCTTGCAACACATTGCCCACAGCAACGCCGAAAATAAGCGACGGCACGAATCCACCGATGAACAATGCCCAGTCCCAGCCGGTACGCCATGCCACGCTGTCGCGCTTGGAGCGGTATTTGAAGCCAACCGGACGCAGGATGAGAGCGAACAATATGGCAAACATCGCCAGATAAAAACCGGAGAATGACACCGCATAAAGTGGTGGCCATGCTGCAAAGATGGCACCGCCGCCAAGGATCAACCAAACCTGATTGCCTTCCCAGACCGGCCCAATCGTGTTGATGACGATACGACGCTCGATATCGGTTTTTCCGACAAATGGCAGCAAAGTGCCAACGCCAAGATCAAAACCATCCATCGCGGCAAATCCGATCAGCAGAACGCCGAGCAGCACCCACCAGATGACGCGTAATGTTTGATAGTCCAACAAATCGCTGAGTACCATGATCCTTACTCCACTGGTGCAATGCTTGCAGGAGCGAGCAATGCTTCTGGTTTGCTGTCAGGCTCCGGTCCGGCTTTGATTGCCCGCAGCATCAGGCCCATTTCGATGATGAACAGGACCGTGTAGATTGCAACAAAGCCAACAATCGTCATCAGAACCGTCGAAGCACCAAGATTGGAGACTGCAACTGCGGTCGGCAGAATACCTTCAATAATCCAAGGCTGACGACCGAACTCAGCAACAACCCAGCCCATCTCAGCTGCAAGCCAAGGCAGAGGGATCGCAAAGACCGCAACTTTAAGCAGGAACGGATAATGATCCAGCTTACGGCGCGCGGACAGCACAAAGAATGTTCCGGTCAGCAGGATCAGGAAGAAGCCGATACCGACCATGATGCGGAACGCCCAGAACAGCGGCAGCACGCCTGGTACTGTATCGTTTGCAGCCTGTGTGATCTGTGCATCAGTTGCCTGACGCGGATCATCCACATAGCGCTTCAGAAGGAGCGCATAGCCCATCCATTGACTGTTGTCAGCGAATGTATCCTTGACATCTTGTGGCACAGCACTGGTGTCCTGTGCAGCACGGATCTTTTGCAAAGCATCGTAAGCAAGAAGGCCTTTACGAATATTGCCTTCCGCATTTTCAACAAGCTGATCAATGCCCTCGATAGGCGTCGTGAGCGAGCGCGTACCAATCAGGCCCATAACCCATGGAATATGCACAGCATAGTGTGTTTCGCGCGTTTCCTGATCCGGGAAACCGAAGGCAGTAAACGATGCAGGTGCAGGCTCTGTTTCCCACATCGCTTCGATTGCTGCGATCTTCATTTTCTGGTGTTCATTTGTCAGGTAGCCGCTTTCGTCACCCAGAACCACCACAGAGAGAGAGGCTGCTAAACCAAAAGAAGCAGCGACCGTCATTGAACGCTTTGCGAGTTCAGTAGACCGACCTTTGAGCAGATACCAGGCCGAAACACCAAGCACAAAGATTGATGCGGTCACATAGCCAGCCGAAACCGTATGCACGAATTTCGCCTGCGCAACCGGGTTCATCAGAACCGCAAAGAAATCAGTGATTTCCATGCGCATGGTTTCGGGGTTGAAGGCTGAACCGACCGGATTTTGCATCCAGCCATTCGCAATCAAAATCCACAGTGCCGAAAAATTGGAACCGGCCGCAACAGCATAAGTTGCCATAAGATGGCCAACCTTTGACAGTCGATCCCAGCCGAAGAAGAACAGGCCTACAAAAGTCGCCTCAAGGAAGAAGGCCATCAGACCTTCAATCGCCAGCGGCGCTCCGAAAATATCGCCGACATAATGGCTGTAATAGCTCCAGTTCATGCCGAACTGAAACTCCATCACAATGCCGGTCGCAACGCCCATAACAAAATTGATACCAAACAGCGTACCCCAGAACTTGGTCATCTGCCGCCAGATGAGTCTTCCGGTCATGACATAGACGGTTTCCATGATGGCAAGCAGCACGGAAAGTCCTAATGTCAGTGGTACGAAGAGGAAGTGATAAAGTGCCGTGATTGCAAATTGCAATCGCGACAGGGAGACAATATCGAATTCCATCTCTTTAAGCCGGAACCCCCGGCCCTCCTGATGTTAATAGCTGCGCCCGGCTCTCAAATGCGAACACAGCCCCCTACGCAAACTTCACCTCAATGACTTGAGTATTTCTTTAAAAGACGCCTCTCCTTTGGACACCGTTTGAACAAGAGCGCCTTGATCCAAAACAATCGCCTGATCACAAATTCGTGCTTCACGCTGAATATGTGTTGCAATCAACAATGTGCGTCCTTTGGCCTGTTCATTGAGACGAGAAAGCACGTCTTTGGCGGTCGCCTCATCTAGCCCCTCGGTCGGCTCATCAAGGAGCCATAAAGGTGCATCGGTCAGGAACAAGCGAGCAAGCGCCAAGCGTCTCGCCTGACCGCCGGAAACGCCAAGTCCCCCTTCGCCCAAAATCGTATCGAGCCCATCGGCCTGGGCTTTCATAAAATCGGCAAGTCCGGCAGCTTCCAATGCGGCAAGCAGTTGCGCGTCGGTTGCATCGGGTTTTGCAAGCTTGAGATTATTGCGCAGACTGTCTTTGAAAAGTTCCGTTCTCTGCGTCAGAAGGCGTACAGGCATAACTGCAACCGCACCGCTTTTTGCAGCGATTTCACCGGCCAGAACATTGAAGAGAGTTGATTTACCCGCACCGCTTGTGCCGATGATTGCGACATGTGCACCGGCTTTGATAATGAGATCGATATCTTCGAGCGCATTTACGGTTGAACCTTCATGGCAGACTGTAACGTGATTGAGAACAACCGCATTTCCCGGCTCAGGCAATGGAAGCGTTGTCAGCGCCTCTGATGCTTCAAGTGCAGGCCCGACGCGACGCGCAGCAAGTATTGTGCGGCCCAGTTCCATCGCGCCGCGACGCAGGGCAACGAACGGTTCCATCGCACCAAGGATAATGAGAACGCCAAGGGCTGCAACCGGCGCGTTGATCAGGTCCGCCTGCATAAGCAACCCAACCCCGATCAACCCACCCGCCAGAAGGCCAGCATGCAAAATGCCAAGACCTGCTCCTGTCAAAATCTCAATTCGATTGAGAATACGGTCACTTGTTGCAATGTAGCCATCGGCGTGCATGACGCTCGAATTCTGGGCATCCATACGGCCAGCCATGATAAGTTCAGTTTGACCGGCGACCAGATCAATCGTTCGCGCCCGCAACGCTTCGGTGCCTTTTGCACGCTGCCGCATTGGCTTTTCAGAGCGTCGGGATGCAATAAGCGGTAAGCCAAGCCCCACAAAAAGCAGCGTCAAAGCCACGGTCAACCCGAAAAGCGGATGCATCAATCCAAGCGCGAAACCCGCAACAAGTGCGGTTGCAAGAGCTGCTCCTGCAGGCACCAGAACCCGCAAATACAGTGAATCCAGCGCATCGATGTCGGCGGTCAGCCGGAATAGTAGCCGCGCTGGACGTTTAAGCAGAGCGCTGGCAGCTGCCGGACGCGCCCAGCTTCTAAACAGCTTTTCGCGTAACGCTGCAAGGATGGCCAATGTGGCTTCATGCGTGACAAGCCGCTCCAGATAACGCGTTCCGGTACGAAGGATCGCAAAAAACCGGATGCCGGCGGCAGGCATGAACACATCAAATATGATTGCGGTTGACGCGCTCAATCCAGCAATCGCAGTCGCCGTGATAAACCATCCAGAAAGTCCAAGCAGTGCAATCCCTGCCAGAACAGTCATGGTTGCACTAAGGATACCCGCGTAAAGAAGCTTGCCTTTGGTCTTGAAAAACAGATTGAAAATGGGGCGGAGTGCTTGAAATCCGTTCATTCCGCAGCCCTCCTCTGGAAGAGTTGCGTATTGGCATTCTCGTCATCAAGCCGAACAATCCGATCCATACGGCTCGCAAGCTTCTCGTCATGGGTGGCTATGATAAGTGTTTTTCCCTTGGCGAGGCTGATAAGGCTCTCCGCTATGCGATCGGCCGTTTCATGGTCGAGATGCGCAGTCGGCTCATCGGCAAGGATAATGTCGGCCTGTTGATCAACGGCGATGCGCGCAAGCGCCAGTCGCAGCGCTTCGCCACCGGAAAGACCTGCCCCATTTTCGCCGATCGCCCCGGAACCGGTAACACCCGTGACGTGGCTCAACGCCATTTGTTCGATGATCGTTGCTGTCTTTTTTACATCAAGGGCGCGGCCCAGCGTAATGTTTTGCCGTGCACTGCCAGCAAAAATATGCGGCCTCTGCCCCACCCATCGCATTCTTGCGCGAAGGGCCTGAGCCGTCTCATTGTTAAGGACAGCACCGCCAATTCGAATTTCACCTTGTTGGGGAGATGCAAGTCCAGCGATCAACGCCAGCAATGTTGATTTTCCATAACCGCTTGGTGCAAGAAGCGCTATATTTTCGCCTGGCTCTATATCCAGATTGAAGTGCTCAAACACGCCTGCACCGGTAGCGTAGTGAAATCCGATATCGCGCAACACCAACGAAGGCTCGGTTTCAATCAAGTTCTCGGGACTGTCTGTGGACTTGATGCCGCCCACAACCGGCATTTCATACTTTGCTATATCTTCCAAAGCATCAATTGCCGCTTCGCCTGAAGCGCGATCATGCCAAACGGCAGAGAGATCACGCAGCGGCTCAAAAAATGCCGGTGAAAGCAGGAGAACGAACAAGCCTTCAGCAAGCGTGAGCTTGTGGCCCCAGGCGCCGAAATTCAGCTGGCCGAGCAGATGAAAGCCAATATAAACGGCCACCATGGCAACGCCTATCGCCGCAAAAAGTTCAAGAACAGCTGATGACAGAAAAGCAATACGCAAAACGATCATCGTTTTTCTGCGCAGCGTCTCGGCGTTGTCACGCAGCCGGGTGGCCGTCATATCGACCGCATGAAAACTACGGATCGTTGCAAGTCCGCGCAGACGATCAAGCAAAAAGCCATTCATGTCACCCAGTGCAACAAGCTGCTTCTCGCTTGCAGCTTTTGCGCGCCAGCCGATCAACGCCATGAAGATCGGGATCAAAGGTGCTGCAATCAGCAGAACAAGGGCAGCAGCCCATGAAAACCAAAAAACTGCAAAAAATATTGCCAGCGGCACCAACATCACGCGAATGCGCACAGGTACAAAGCGCGACATATAGGGCACGACCATTTCGGCCTGCTCTGCCAAGATGCTTGCCGCCTCACCGGACGATGATCGAGAGGTGTCGAGAGGGGAGCGTTGCGATAACGCGAAAACTGCCTTTTCGCGCAGGTTGCTCAGCTCTGAACGTGCTGCATCATAAGCCTGCGCTGCACCGCGCGCGTCAAGCATGCTGCGAAGAGAGCCAAGAACAAACAAACCTGCTGCCAGATAATAAATTGTCGCGTCAAAACCAACACTGGCGAGTTGGCCGATGCCATAGGCGATAAGTGCAGCCTGTGGCAGCCACAAAAGCGCTGCCACAGCCTGAAGCCTTGCCCCCTTTTTCAGAGCAGACGGAACTGCACGACGGCTTGAACGGCGTTTATCGCCTGTTGCTTGACCGTCTTCCTGTGTTGCGTCTTCCGTTCTGGGGGCAACGGTTGTCACTCTCGTTTAGGCTCCTTTTTGGCCGCTGTTCTACCGCGTCCAAGAGCGACAATTCTGTCTGTCGTTTCAAGGAAACGGGTCACCTTGGCACCAAGCGCCAGAAGGCTGGTTAATCGGTCCGTGTCGAGCTTCTTAACGTCGTCATACCAATTGGTGAGGCGCTCGATCAGCGCATACATGTCCTTCATGCGCTCTTGCGCAAAACGGTCATTTGCATCTTGCGGTTGCTCCATCAGCACTTCCCGCAACACCGAAAGCGTTGGATCGATTTCGCGTTTCTTACGTTCTTCCGCCAAAGTGCGTAAGATCACCCAAACATCACCGGGCGTTGTGAAAAAGTCGCGACGATCACCTGGTATATGCTTGAGCAGCACAAGGTTCCAACCCTGTAACTCGCGAATACCCATTGAGACATTGGATCGTGAGACGCCAAGCGCATCTACAATATCGTCAGCACAAAGAGGCTCGGATGAAAGATAGAGCAACGCATAAATCTGACCAACCGTGCGGTTGATACCCCAGCGGCTACCCATCTCTCCAAAGTGGAGCACAAACGACTGAACAATTGGCGATAATTCCAAGTTCTCTCTCCCGTAAATTCTGAATTTTCAGAAATTACTGAAATTCAGATAATTCAAATTGCCTGAACCTTCAATCCGCATGCCTTGATGCGAGGGCATATAGACAATTAGCCGCAGCCCTCAGCACTCCTCCAAATGCTTCAAGCCAACGCTTCCGACAGCTATTTTTTGTCGGAAGATGAAGGAAGCTCTTTACTGTCCTGCGTTTGATCACGATGAATCACTGCGCGGCTCAGCAACATGAGCGTTACCGGCGTTGTGATGACCACAAAGACGGCAATCAACACTTCATGCAGAATCGGCTTGGATTGCAAGATGGAGAAAAACAGGACCGAAGCAATCAGGATTCCACCGGCACCGAAGGACGAACCAATCGTTGGCGTATGAATGCGTTCATAAAAACTCTTCAAACGAACCAATCCGATGCAGCCGACAAGCGTCAGAAAGGCACCGCCAACAAGAAAGAACGAAACAATGATAGCGGCCCATACGGGCAGATCTGCAGCTCCGATCATTCGATCACCTCCCCGCGCATCAGGAATTTGGCAAGTGCAACTGTTGCAACAAAACCGAGCAGCGAAATAATAAGGGCTGCTTCATAGTAAATGACGCTGCCCGTGCGCATGCCAAATGTAAGCAGAAGTAGCAGTGCATTGAGATATAGAGCATCTGTTGCCAGCACACGGTCTTGCGCGCGTGGCCCTATAAGCAAACGATAAACAACACAACCCATCGCAGCAACCAGCATGACCTGAGCTGCCAGCAGTGACCAGAAAAGAATAACTGCACTCATGCTGACTGCTCCTCTTTCACCACATCCGTCGCGCCAAATATACGAATAAGCGGCTGTTCGTAGCGCTGCTTGATCTTGGCGCGCCAGCTTTTTGCATCGTCAAGATCAAGCACATGAATCGTCAGCACTTTTCGCGCAACGTTATAGTCTACCCATGCTGTTCCGGGTGCTGCGGTAATAATACAAGCAAGCACGGCCAATGCAGACCGGTTTTCCAGTTCCAACGGTATGACCACAAAGCCAGGATGGTGCGCTTTTCTGGGCGACAGGATCAATTTTACAACCGATAAATTCGACATCATAATATCGATGCTGACAACGCAGAACAACCATATCATCGTTGGGAGCGAGCGCAGATGGTTTTTTTGCGGCTGCAAAGCAGTCATCGCATAACAGGCCAACAGTGATATCACGATGCCCAATAAGAATTGCGCCCGCGTGAAACCATTCAATAAAAGCCAGAACAGGATGAGAGAGACGAAAAGAAGCGGGTAAGGCAGTATTTTTCTCATTTTACCTCCACCGTTTCTCCACCCACACGCGGCGCATTCAAAACACTATTGATGTAGTCCTTTGGACTATGCAGCGAGCGTGCCGTTGCATCCATATATTGCATCGCCGGACCGGCTGCGATTGTAAGCGCCAGACAGACGCCTAGAAGACCGGCTATCGGCACCACTTCACGTACCAGCACACGCGGCACATTTCCTTCAAGTGAGGCCCAGAATGTACGTATTCCTGTGCGCGTCATGGCAATAAGTGCCGAAAGGCCCGAAAGCAGAATAAGCGCAATCAGCGCCCAGCTTGCAGGGCTCACTGGCATGGCGAGCGTCGGGGCCGCGCCGTCTCCATTGAATATGGCAGCAAGAATAAGGAATTTTGCGATAAAGCCGGAGAATGGCGGCAAACCAATCAACAAAATCGCAACAATGGCAAAACATGTGCCCAGAATAGCAAGGGTAGCGGGTAGAACAACGCCGACTTCCTCTTCCTCTTCTTCTTCCTCATCGTCACCATAGGCTTCAATCGTGACGGCAAGAACATTTGCTGCCGCATCCTGACCCCGCTCCACGAGCTCTATCAGCAAAAAGAAGGCTGCAATCGTCAGTGTAGAACTGACCATGTAGAAGAGTGCGGCCCCCGTCATCGCCGTATTACCGCTGCCGATTGCGGCAAGAAGAGTGCCTGATGATACCAGAATACTATAGCTCGCCAGACGCCCCATGGCCTGTGAAGCCACCACGCCAATCAGCCCAAAAGCCAGCGTGACCATACCGCCATAATAAAGCCAGTCATTGCCAAAACCATAGGATTCACCGGCACCGATACCGAACATCAATGGCGATAAGCGCAGCAGCACGTAAATGCCGACTTTACTCATGATGGCAAAGATCGCAGCAATCGGAGCCGCCGCTGCCGTATAGGTTGGCACCAGCCAGAAATTAAGCGGCCACATGCCAGCTTTCACCAGAAAGGCGACAGCGAGAACAGCGGCACCCGCTTCGAGCAACATGCGATCTTCGGCTGCAACCTGTGAAATTTTTTGCGCCAGATCCGCCATATTGAGCGTCCCTGTTACACCGTAAATCAGGCTGACACCGATCAGGAACAGTGACGATGCGACAAGATTGACGGCGATATAATGCATGCCTGCCTTGACACGTGCAGGGCCAGAGCCATGCAGCGCCAAACCATAAGATGCAGCCAGCATGACTTCAAAAAAGACGAAAAGATTGAACAGATCACCCGTCAAAAACGCGCCATTCAGCCCCATCAACAAAAGCTGGAAGATCGTATGAAAATTCGGGCTCGCCTTGTGCCAATGCGCCAATGCAAAGCTCAATGCAGCCAGTGCCAGCACGCTGGTCAGCATCAGCATAAGCGCCGAAAGTCTGTCCAAAACCAGCACAATCCCAAAGGGCGCAGGCCAGTTGCCAATCAGATAAACCTCTGCCGCGGGCGCTTTTTCGCTCGCAACCCCCAAAAGCGTAAAAGCAATATAGATCAGGCCGATGATGGAGACTGTATTGATCACCATCTTCAATTTGCGCTTGCGTTCATCAAACAACAGCAGCAATGCGGCCGTGACAAGCGGCAGGAGAATGGGCGCTACGATGAGGTGCGATTTCCAATCCATCATCTCTTCTCCTTGCCGTCGACATGATCGGTGCGTGTCAGTCCGCGTGAAGCGAGCAACACGACAAGGAAAAGCGCAGTCATTGCAAAGCCGATAACGATAGCAGTCAATACGAGTGCCTGTGGCACGGGGTCGGTATATTGCGCGGCCTGAACATTGATGCCGGTATCAAGCACCGGCGGCGCATTGGTGCGCAGGCGCCCCATCGAAAAGATAAACAGATTGACCGCATAAGAGACAAGCGCCAGACCAATGGCAACCTGAAACGTGCGCGGACGCAGGATCAGCCACACGCCAGATGACATCAATACGCCAATTGCTATAGCGAGAACGAGTTCCATCAGTTCTCCTCCTTCGCAGCGGCAAGTTTTTCGACGCGGTGTTTACGGATCGACTGATGCGCGAGCGCAATCAACATAAGAACGGTGGCACCCACGACCAGTGCGAAAACGCCAATATCAAACAGAAGCGCACTTGCGACAGGCATTTTTCCGACATGCGGTATATCTGCATACTGGAAGAATGTTGTCAGGAACGGATAGCCAAACAACCACGCGCCTGCTCCGGTGGCCGCTGCAATCAGCAAACCAAAACCGATCCATCGAACGGGCAGGATACGCAAATGATCTTCGACCCAGCGCGTACCAGCCGCCAGATATTGCAGAATGAACGCAATTGCTAACGTAATACCGGCTGCAAACCCACCACCCGGCAGGTCGTGCCCCCGCAGGATCAGATGCACCGCAAGAACGATAATGACTGGGAACAGCCATTTCATGACAACAGACGGCACAGCCAGATAATCGGTCAGGGTTTCCCCTTTTTCACGATCATCCATTGCCTCATCATAAGCATCTTGAATCTTCTGCTGGGCTGTTGAACCGGTGCTGTCCGGTGCCGGACGGAAACGTCGCAGCAACGCAAAGACCGTCAACCCAACAATGCCGAGAACCGCAATTTCACCAAACGTATCAAATGCGCGGAAATCGACCAGAGTGACGTTTACGACATTCTTACCGCCGCCGCCCGAATAGGCATTTTCCAGGAAGTAATCTCCAATACCTTTCGGTGATGGACGCGTCATCATCGCATAAGAGACAATGAACACACCAATGCCTGCTCCAATCGCCAGCGCGAAGTCGCGATAGCGACGAATTCTCGGCCCGAATTTAACAGGAACCGGGTCTGGATCTTCCCAGCGCTTGGGCAGCCAGCGCAAGCCAAGCAGAAGCAGCACAGTCGTAACAATTTCGACCAGCAACTGCGTCACGGCAAGATCAGGAGCAGACAGCCACACGAATGTAATACAAGTGATAAGGCCTGCACCGCCGAGCAATATGAGCGCCGCAAGGCGATGATATTTAGCCTGATAGGCTGCGCCAATGGCACAGGCACCGCCCAAAATCCAAAGACCAGCAAAAATCGGGTCAACAGGCTGTACGCCCATCACCCCCACGTGAATTCCGTCTTCGAAGAGCGGCCACGCTGCGGCAACGATGGCAAAAACAACAACAAGGCGAAGCTGTGGCTGAAGTCTGCGTGTACTGAATAGATTTTCGGCCTTACGCGCCCAGTTCCACGACACCGTCACCAGCACGCGTTCAAAAATACGCTGCCCTTGCAAGTGGCGGAAGAACGGCGGTCCGTCCTCGCTTGTCGCAAGATAATTTTTGAGCGCCCAGAACAGAATGATCCCGCCAATCATTGCAACAATACTCATCATCAGCGGCAAATTGAAACCATGCCAGACCGAAAGACTATATTGTGGTGTCGCATCACCCAGCACGGATACCACAGCCGCATGCAGGAAGGAGCCGATTGCGATATTTGGAATGATGCCAATGACCAGGCAGAGCAGAACCAGAAGTTCAATCGGACGGCGCATCCAGTGCGGCGGCTCATGCGGCGTTTTTGGCAGATCATGCGGCGGTGGACCAAAGAAGGTCGAGTAAATAAACCGAACCGAATAGGCGACCGTGAATATGCCTGCAAGCGTGGCAATATAAGGCGTCACCGTATCAAGCGCCGATGCCATATGCGTTTCAACCGCTTCGGCAAAGAACATCTCTTTGGACAGAAACCCATTAAGCAGCGGAACGCCCGCCATGGATGCACTTGCGACCATCGCAAGTGTGGCGGTATATGGCATAGCGCGCGCCAGTCCGCTTAGCTTGCGCATGTCCCGCGTGCCGGTTTCATGATCGATAATGCCAGCAGCCATAAAAAGCGATGCTTTGAAGATCGCGTGATTGACCATATGGAAAATGGCAGCAACGGCCGCAAGCGGACTGCCAAGGCTCAGCAGTGCTGTGACAAGCCCAAGATTGCTGATGGTTGAATAGGCCAGCAAGCCTTTAAGGTCCTGCTGAAACACAGCAAAGAAGCTACCGATGAGCAGCGTTGTGAGGCCCGCGAGGCCCAAAATCCAGAACCATTCTTCGGTGCCGGCAAAGACCGGCCAAAGACGCGCAAGCAGGAACACGCCCGCTTTGACCATGGTTGCGGAATGCAGATAGGCTGACACGGGTGTGGGGGCTGCCATTGCATTGGGCAGCCAGAAATGAAACGGAAACTGGGCTGATTTGGTGAATGCGGCCATCAGAATGAGAAGAAGCGTCACCGTATAAAGCGGATGGGAACGAACCACATTCCCCGCCTCAAGAACTTTATCAAGATCGTAGCTGCCAACGATATGACCAAGCAGCAAAACGCCTGCAAGCAGACAAAAACCGCCGATACCTGTCACGGTCAAGGCCATACGTGCGCCATCACGCGCACTGGCATTGTGATACCAGTAGCCAATGAGCAGGAAGGAGAAAATGCTGGTCAGTTCCCAGAACACGGCGAGCAGCACAATATTGCCCGACAGAACAACACCGAGCATCGCCCCCATGAACGACAGCAGAAAAGAGAAAAAGCGCGGAACCGGATCCTCCGGCGACATATAATAACGCGCATAGATCACCACGAGCAAACCAATGCCGGTGATCAGCATCGCGAAAAGCCACGCAAAGCCATCCATACGGAAGGTTATGTTGAGGCCGTAATTCGGCAGCCAATCGATCGAGCCGCGAACAACGCCACCATTCGATACGATGGGATAAAGACTCGCTGTGATGACGAAGGCGACAAGCGCAATTGCAGCCGTAAACCATGCTGAGCCGCTGCGATCAACCCCCCGAAACAGACCTGTTATAGCGCTGCCAAGAAATGGAAGAAGGACCAGCAAAAAGAGCATCCTGCCGTCCATCGTCATGCGCCACTGGCCTCCATTCCGCAATCAAGGTTGATCCAAAGCAGGCACTGCTTATGCAAAAAGCAACAGGAACGCTCTGGTGAGTTTAAGATAGGAATCATATATTCCGATGTCATTATTATGACCGGCTAGCACTTATTATGGCAATAGCTTTCAATGGCTTATCGCGATATTTTGAATCATTTTATTCTGCGAAAGACCGATAAATGGTGCTTATTCGGCGCGGTTATCCATACAAGAACTCTTTATTGGGCATATTGACGCGTATTTTCTGCAACCGATAATGGGGCTAATAATTCTGTCGCCCAGGTAAAAAAGCCACTCCTAATTATCCAAAAGAGTTTTCGCGAGCTTTTCTGTCTGAACGCGAATGTCTGGAACTGCCGTCACCTCCCAAAAAATCCCCTTCGTCACCGGCCCGACAGCGAAGATTGATCCTGAAGGCTCTCCGTGGGCGTTTAATACCTGTAGATCAGCTGCCACATCCAGACCAAGATCAAGAGCATCGGGCTTCGCAAAACCACCTTCCAATAGGCTCATCAGCGCCGGGTTGCGCGTCGTGGAAAATCGGGGGCTCCCGCCACGGCAATCAATGATTGCTTGCACGTCAAGTTCATCAACGAGATTACTGTGCCTTTTGCGATAGTGAATGGCGATATGCGCGCCCTTGCTCTTCACAGAAGCTAAATGCGCGGCGGTGATCGTGAGTTGTCCTGACCGCTCGGCTGCTTTGATGCGTTCATCAATCGCCGGTGCCATACGATGGCGATGCACATCCCACCATGGCCGCAAGTGACGCAGAAAGCTCTGACGCTGCCGGAGTGGCAATCGACTCCAGATGGCTTTTGTATGAGGCCGCAGCCCATCAATCACGCTGCGCCATCCTTTGCCTTCCTTCTCCTGTTGTTTGATCAGCTTGCGAACACAATGAAGAAGTTCAGGCAATCCATCGGCAATCCGCAGTTGATCCGCTTCAATTGTCAGTGCCTCGGATGGTTCATGCCGTGCCGGAAGTAAACCACGCCGTGAAATCGCATGAATGTTACCCTTATGCCCTCTATCAAGCAGCGAAATGACACTGTCCACCATGGACAGGCCTGTGCCTAAAATTGCCACGGAACTATCGGGGGAAATGTCAAAATAGCCGTTGCTCGACCAATATTCCGCTACAAGATTTCCGGGCGTCGAAATTGCTGCTTCATTGCCTGTTGCCACAATAACAGCATCTGCAATGAAGTTTTGCCCGGCAGAAGTCGTTAATTTGGGGCGCAATCTTTCAAATGCTACGCTTGCAACCTCAGCATGCTCGATAAAAAGGCGGCGGGGCGTGCTTTCGAGATATGGCTTTAGCAAATCATTGAGGTAGAGCCGATACAGACAGCGCGGCGCAAAGGATTGAGCCTGCCAATTGCCAGCATTTGCAGCCTTCGCATTGGTTTGAAGCCAGTTTAAGAAATGGTTCGAGTCATCTGGAAAAGCGCTCATATTGCTGGCGCGGACATTTAAGAGGTGATTGGGGTTAAGCGTGGAATATGCGACCCCTGCTCCGATGTCGCCCGAACGCTCCAAAATGCGAACCGTTGTCTCCGCTGATCGTGCAAGCAATTGCGCGGCCATGAGAACGCCGCTTGCACCACCGCCGATTATAATAAATGACTTCAAACGAATATTACCTCCCTGCCCTGCCGTCTTTCAGGCACCCGCCGGTCTGGCTGAACATTTCCAACGACGTCTCAAACTCCTACAAATTTTGTCAGATTCGCACAAAAACAAAAGAGAAACCTCTTTTGACAACGGATCGATTGAAGAAGATGAAAACCTAACGCATAAAAATCTCACGTTAAAACATGCACTGTTTGCACGCATGTCTTTACCCCCAAACCGGTTTCCACTTTTGGGAGACATGCGTTGTTTGCACGCATGTCTTTACCCCCAAAACCGGTTTCCACTTTTGGGAGACATGCTTTTCGTTGACAGTGTGTTTCAGAATCGCGGGCTGGCTTCTTTTCCTGAAATCGCAATATCTTGCATCAGTTTTTCATATTTGCTGCATTAAGTTCGCAGAGCAGAATCAGTGCCTAAATAGGATAATGAAGATGAGCAATAGCTATATCGGCGCCCTCAAACAGCGTCGCACACAATATGCACTTGGCAAGGTCCTCCCACTTTCCAAGGAAGCAACCGCTGAACTAATCAAAGAAGCGATCAAGCACTCCCCTTCATCCTTTAATTCACAGAGTTCTCGCGCTGTTATTCTTTTTGGCGCAGAGAGCGACAAGCTGTGGAATATCGCCAAGGAAGAACTCCGTAAAATCGTTCCTGCCGATTCATTTGGTGACACCGAAGCCAAGATCAACAGCTTCGCAGCTGGTGCAGGAACCGTTTTGTTCTTTGAAGATCAGGACGTTATTAAAGGCCTTCAGGAAAATTTTGCGCTTTATGCCGATAACTTCCCTATCTGGTCGGAACAGGCGAGCGGCATGGCGCAGCTTTCGGTCTGGTCTGCACTTGCAAATGAAAATATCGGTGCAAGCCTCCAGCATTATAATCCATTGATCGATGCAGAAGTTGCCAAGGTTTTTGGCGTTCCTTCATCCTGGAAGTTGCGTGCGCAAATGCCGTTTGGCTCCAATGAACAGGCCTTTGGCGACAAAGCATTCATGGACGACGCCGAACGCTTCAAAGTCTTTGGCTAAACAAAGCCAACAATAAGGAACGGCTGGAAAATTCCAGCCGTTTTTTATTTCTCGAAGCTGAAGGGCGGCAACTGCTCTAACGCTGATTTCAGTGCCTCTGACCAGCTTTCGGAAACTGTTTGATAATAGGGATCTGTCGCTTCAAAGCGCCTGTGTTCACCGGCGACCAGACTATTGGCTTCATAAATCTGCATATCCAGCGGCAAGCCGACGGACAGGTTGGCTTTGAGCGTTGAATCGAACGAAACCAGCAGCAGCTTCACCGTATCCTCAAAGCTCATTTCCTGCTGATAGGCACGCACCAGAATAGGTCGGCCATATTTATTTTCACCGATCTGAAAGAATGGCGTATCGTCCGAACTTTCGATAAAATTGCCTTCTGGATAAATATAGAACAGCCGCGGTTCTCCGCGCTTGATCTGACCACCCAGAATAAAGGATGCGCCAAAAGCATCGGCATTCTGTCCACCCGTTGCTGAACTTTTAATGACTTCCTTGACAGTGTCACCGATCAGGCGTGCAACCTGAAACATCGACGGCGCATCGAACAGGGAGACGTGGCGATCTTCCGGCGCTTTCATGCGTTCTTCAAGAAGGCTTGCGACCGCTTGCGTTGTCGCCAGATTGCCAGCCGACAAAAGCACGATCACGCGATCACCGGGCTTGGTCCAAACGCGCATTTTCGAGAATTTAGAAATATTATCAAGACCGGCATTTGTCCGCGTATCGGACATGAACACCAGGCCACGGTCAATCTTTATTCCAACGCAATAGGTCATAGATAATTTCCGGCAGGCAGATTCAAAACTGAACCAATCACTGCCCTACATTAATATTGACTGCAAGACTTTCAATGGTTCCGCCAAGCCGAACCCCTGAAATTGGCGCAGCATCGCGATAATCAAGGCCAGTTGCTATCCGCACATAGCGGTCATTGGGACAAACATTGTTCGCCGCATCAAAGCCGATCCAGCCAAGACCGGCGACATGTGCCTCTGCCCATGCGTGGCTTGCGGTCTGATCTTCGACCCCCTCCATGAGCAGATAACCGGAAACATAACGCGCCGGAATGCCAAGAAGCCGAGCAGCAGATACAAAGATATGGCTGTGATCCTGACAAACCCCCTTGCCCGCCGCCAGCGCCGTTTCCGCATTTGTAAAAACGCTCGTCGTTCCCGGCATATAGGCCACTTCGTTATGAATGGTATTCATCATCTCGTGCAACAATGCCAATGGATCCTCCACAGTTGTCAGGCTGTTTGCCAGTGCACGAATACGTTCGCCGGGGCTGGTCAGGCGGGTTTCCCGCTCAAAGAGCCAAAGCGGCGCATAACCATAAACCGGCCCCAGCACACCAACACGGTCTTCCACCTCGACGCTGCCGCTGGCCGTGATGATGATTTCACTGATATTGCGATGGTGCTGCACCAGATCAACCTTGTTGCCAAAACCATCAATATAGGAAACTTCCGGCTCTCCGCCTTCGATTTTCAATTCCCAATGCTTGACCACCTGTCCGGGAAGCGTTGGTGGTCGCAAGCGCAGACGCTGAACCGCATAGGGCACCGGGTTTTCGTAGCGATAATGGGAAACGTGCTGAATATTGAGCAACAAGCGATCACCTCAATAGAAATTATAGGTTTCTGCGATCTCGTTGCCGAGCCGGTTATTCCGCGCGATAAATTCGGTCAGAAACTCATGCAATCCGATATCAAAAATTGCGCCAATTTCCTGATTTTGCAGCGTGGCGTATATTTCATCTCCTGTCTGATGACAAACAGCGCTATCGCCATAATCCTTCGCCAGATAATTCAGATGCCCATTGATGCTCTGGTAGCAATAATTAAGCGAGCGCGGCATACGGCCATTCAAGATCAGATAATCTGCAACATGCGCCGGGCGGTAATCGCCATCATAGACCCAGCGATACGACCTGTGCGCCGATACAGAACGTAAAATAGATTCCCACTGATAATTGTCGAGCGTTGTGCCGACATAGGAAACGGCTGGCAGCAGCACATAATATTTTACGTCGAGAATACGCGCTGTGTTGTCTGCCCGCTCTATAAATGTCCCAAGGCCTGCAAAATCAAAGATTTCATTACGCAGCATCGTGCCGTGAAATGCACCGCGAATAAGCGCTGTCTCGCGTTTGATCTGATCCAGAAGCGGCGGCAGATCTGCTTCCTTCAGCGGTCTGCACAGTGATTTTTTGAGCACCATCCAGGCTTCATTGACGCTTTCCCATGCTTCTCGTGTCAATGCGGTTCGCACCATACGCCCATTGGAACGCGCCGTTTCAATGCATGACATGACACTGGATGGATTATCCATGTCGCACAGCAGAAAGTCAGCCACGTTTGCGGCATTATAAGCATCATATTTTCGCGAAAATGTCTGGCTGGCGCCTGCCGATACAATGACGGACGACCATTCTTCGGGTGCATCCGATGTCTTTGTGAGCGCCATTCGCAATCCCGCATCCACCAACCGCGCCATATTTTCAGCACGCTCGATGTAGCGAAACATCCAGTAAAGACCATTTGCCGTACGGCCAAGAAGCATAAATATTCCCCTTCTCTGCGCACCAGTCTTGTTGCTGGCTTATAGCGCAATGCTAATCTGCTCTGTAATTCAATCGTCGAGCACCCAAGTATCCTTTGTGCCACCGCCCTGACTGGAATTGACCACAAGTGATCCTTCTTTGAGCGCCACACGCGTCAACCCACCGGGCGTAATACGAATACGGTCTGAAACCAGAACGAATGGCCTGAGATCGACATGCCGCGGCGCAAGACCGCTTTCCGTAAAGATCGGCGTGGTGGAAAGCGCTAAAGTTGGCTGGGCAATGTAATTACGCGGGCGCGCCTTCAACTTTATTGCAAACGCATCGCGCTCCGCTTTGGTTGCAGCGGGGCCAACGAGCATGCCGTAGCCACCTGAACCATGCACTTCCTTAACAACGAGCTCGGCCAGATTGTCGAGCACATAGCTAAGACTATCCGGCTCTGAACAGCGCCATGTCGGTACATTTTCGAGGATTGCCTTACGGCCTGTGTAGAACTCAACGATTTCAGGCATATAGGAATAGATCGCCTTATCATCAGCAATACCCGTGCCCGGGGCGTTGGCGATGGTGATGTTTCCGGCACGATAAACATCCATAATGCCTGCAACGCCGAGCGTTGAGTCCGGCCGAAATGTAAGCGGGTCAAGAAAATCATCATCCACCCGGCGATAAAGCACATCAATCGCGCGGTAGCCTTTGGTTGTGCGCATGGCAACGCGTCCGTCGACAACGCGCAGATCGCTGCCTTCCACCAGTTCTACGCCCATTTGATCCGCAAGAAATGCGTGCTCGAAATAGGCAGAATTATAAATTCCCGGTGTAAGCACAGCCACCGTTGGCACGCCCTTCGTTCCGGGCGGTGCGACACTGGCCAGTGATTGCCGCAGCAATTGCGGATAATTCTCAACCGGACGAACCTTCACATTCTGAAACAGCTCAGGAAAAAGCTGCATCATAGTCTCGCGATTTTCCAGCATGTAAGAGACGCCGGACGGGGTGCGGGCATTGTCTTCCAGCACGTAAAACTGATTTTCTGCCGTACGCACGATATCGACACCGATAATATGCGTGTAAACATTGCCCGGTGGGCGGAAACCAATCATCTCCGGCAAAAACGCCTCATTGTTGACAATCAGGTCCTTGGGAATGCGCCCTGCCCGGACGATTTCCTGACGATGGTAAATATCATCGAGAAATGCATTCAGCGCCATCACGCGCTGTTCAATGCCTTGCGAAAGCCTTCGCCATTCCTGCCCGGAAATAATACGTGGAATAATGTCGAACGGGATCAGGCGCTCCGCTGCGTCCTCATCACCGTAAACTGCAAAAGTGATGCCAGTCTTGCGAAAGACGCTTTCTGCGTCCTGCGTTTTTTGCAGAAGTTTATGCTGATCCTGTTGGTCGAGCCACTGCTTGAGAAATTCGTAGGGTTGGCGGACATTCCCGCCATGATTGAGCATCTCATCAAATGGCTTCACTTACTTCCCCTTCTTTTTTGCTAATAGTCAGCTTCAAATCAGGGAAATGCAAGTGTGCAAACCATACAAAAGTGCAAAGCTGGGTTGCGCAATTTCGTCGCGACAATCGCCCAGCCATCGTTTCTAATTACGCCAAATGGCCATTTCAGCATGGGCGAAACGCTTTGACAAAGGCAGGATCTGTATCGATACGGCCAGCACCAATAAGATCAAGACAATAAGGTACAGCCGGAAAAATAGCCTGCAAGGTCATTGCAATGGAGGCCGGCTTACCTGGCAAGTTGAGAATAAAGCTCTTGCCGCGACTGCCAGCAGTCTGCCGCGAAAGAATAGCGGTTGGGGTCTGCTCCAGACTTGCGCGACGCATCTGTTCGCCAAAGCCCGGCAATTCCTTATGCAATACCACCTGCATGGCTTCCGGCGTTTCATCGCGTGGGCTTGGACCGGTTCCACCTGTCGTCAAAATCAAATCGCATCCAACGGTGTCAGCAAGATCAATGAGTGTATCTCGTACGGATTCCATACCATCCGGGATGACGCGCCTGACGGTCTCATAGGGTGTGACAATCGCGCTCTTCAGCCACAATTCAATGGCCGGACCACTCAGATCTTCATATTCGCCGCAACTTGCACGGTCAGAAACAGTAACGACGCCGATTTTCACTGTCACATCCTTTTCATTGCGCTTTTTCTTCGCTTATACCGATATCTCGCCAGCTTGTGAAGATTTCGGCATCAAGCCATTGTGATGCAAAACTGGTATATTGAACGCCACACAAAATACTGTTGCTTTCCCAAGAAATTAGAGCTTCAATCACAATATTGATGGGGGGAGAACACCATGCCATTCAGAGGCGCTCAGTATCGAGGAACGTTCATGCCCGAGGACTTGCAAGTGATGCAAGCCGCTTACAACAAAAGCTGTGTCTTGCTGGAGCGTTGTCCGAAAACGCATATATCAAAAAATGATCTCGCACGTGAAGTCATCAAGACATTCGAAACAGGTGAATCCGATCCGGATAAAATTGCAAAAATCGCAGTGCAATTGGAATTAATGCGCCCTTAAGCGCAGTTACAGTATGTAAACGATCTATAGTTATGCTAATAAGCATTAGGATTTTCTAAAATCTAGCGTTAAAATGTAGTTCATTTTATGAAAATCGGTCAACCATGACCAAACAGCAATGAAGTAAGATGCCTTTTTCGAGAGATTATTTTTTCAAGCGTTTCAAGCCTCCTGAACTGGAACAGTTACAGGCGGCATATGTTGAAACGTGTCAACGCCTGGGGCGTTGTCCGATAACCTCTCCTCAGAAAGATGAAATGGCGCGCGAGATCATTCAGATTTACGAATGCGGTGTTTCAAATCCGCAGGTGATCGCTGATCTTATGATGCAGATCGAAAGTGTGAAGCCGAAGCCTTTCGCCGAACAGGTTCTCGTACAGAGTTTCGATGAACAGATAAAAATTGCCTGACGCAATCGAAAAAATGTGAGCTTCTGTATTCGGCCAAAGTGCTGACTTTAGCTTATTTTTAAATTTTCACCATAACCAATTGTTTTTATACGCATTATTTCAAAATGTGCGAGATAGCCTGCCATCATCTTTAAGACTTTTGTAAACTTTGGATTCAGCTTTATGCAGTAATCTTTAGTTAGCAATTAGCTTGAGGTGAGCGTTGCGGGTGTTGATTGATGGCATTTCTGCGATCGTGTCTGGCTGCAGAGTGCCTGAGTTTTGTGTACGGGTATCATGCGTTTTTCAGTTGTGTCAGCAATTGCCCTTGCCTGTACCGCGCTGGCGGGTTGCACGTCGAGTTCGGGCATCGAAAATCTGATGCCGCAACCTTCTGCCGAGCTGACCAGTTCTGTGATCAGGCCCTCGGCACCTGTAACCGAAACGGCGAGAGCGCCTCAGTCTATGCCTGCCGCACCGCAGGCAGAAGTTCTGGCTTGGGCCGGACCGGTACCCGATGCCGGTCCTTTCAAGGCCTCGCCTCCCGCCCCCGTAACTCCGCCAGTGCAAAAAAGCATTGCAACGCCGATTTCCGTTCCAAAGCCGGATGTTGCAGCCTACCCGCCAGTGCGTCTTGCGCCCGCACAACGCTTACGCGTTTACAGTCAGCGGTTTCGCGATGCAAAACCGATTAACTTCGGAAAAATCTCGCCACGCAAACATGCCGTGCATGGCGTGGATGTATCGCGTTGGCAGGGAGACATCGACTGGGCGACGCTGCGCAAGAACGGTGCAAACTTTGCCTATATCAAAGCGACAGATGGCGGTGATCACCTTGACCCGATGTTCAAAAAGAACTGGCGCGATGCAAAAGCTGCGGGATTGAAGCGCGGCGCATACCACTTCTTTTATTGGTGCCGCGTGGCAAGTCAGCAAGCTGACTGGTTTATTCGCAATGTGCCGGTTGATCCCGATGCATTGCCGCCAGTGATCGATGTGGAATGGAATGGCGACTCGTCATGCAAACGACGCCCATCGCCTGCGCAGGTGCGTGAAAAAATGCAGGTTTTCATGGATGCGCTCGAACGCCATTACGGCAAGCGTCCCGTGATCTATACCGCGCCTGATTTCTATGACGACAACCTCAAGGGCGCATTCACAGATTACCCATTCTGGCTACGCGCTGTCGCACAGCATCCCTCCAAGGTTTATCCGGGGCGTCGCTGGATTTTCTGGCAGTATTCGGGTTCAGGTCTGTCTCAGGGCGTCGATGGTAAGATTGACCTTAATGTCTTCCAAGGCAGTGAAGACCAGTGGCATCAATGGGTTCAACGTTTTGCCAGCTGATCCCTTTTCAGGGATCAGCTTTTTGCGCATCAGAATTTGCCGATATTTTCGAGATCATAAGGCGTTGACTGGTACATTTCATTGATCCAGTTGCCAAAAAGCAGATGTGCATGGCCGCGCCAGCAATTCTGCGGCTTCTTGCTGACATCGTCATTGGGAAAGTAATTGGCAGGCAGCGGTGTTTCCGGTTGAAGCTGAATGTCACGGAAATACTCATCGGCAAGCGATGTCGTGTCATATTCAACATGGTTGAACATGTGCAATGAACGATGCTTTGGATCTTCCAGCAGGCAAAGGCCGCTTTCCGGGCTATCGACGAGAACTTTTAGGCCGCTTTGTGGAGGAATGTCGTCCTTGCGCACTTCTGTCCAGCGGGAAACTGGAATCGCGAAGTCATCGGAAAACCCGCGAAGATAGGGTGAAGACGGCGCGAGATTCTGTTGGCTGAAGACACCGGATGCCTTGCTCTGCAGATCATATTTGCCCATACCATGAAAATGGTGGACGGCGGCTTGTGCTGCCCAGCAGATATTGAGCGTACGGTGGACATGAGTTTGCGTCCAATCGAAAACCCTCTGCATTTCATCCCAATAGGTCACATCTTCAAAGGGCATGCGCTCAACCGGCGCGCCTGTGATGACAAAGCCGTCAAAGCGCTGATTGCGGATATCTTCCCATGGCTGATAAAAAGAAAGCATATGATCCGCTGGAGTATGCCGCGCAACGTGATTGGTAATGCGAACAAGCGTCAGTTCCAGTTGCAGGGGCGTCGCCCCCAGCAGCCGTGCAATCTGTGTTTCCGTTGTGACCTTGTTCGGCATCAGATTGAGAAGGCCGATCTTCAGCGGCCTGATATCCTGACGCACAGCATCTGCCTCACGCATCACCATAACGCCCTCGGCTTCGAGAACACTGGTTGCAGGCAGATCATCAGGAATTTTTATAGGCATGCGTGTCAGTCCTTCGTTATGTCAAGGCAGACGCATGTGGCTTTGTCCGTATGTTTGCCGGTCGGCCACATCCTTCCTTTAAGGAAGTACCACCTTGCCCGGAAAGGCAGGTTGGCGTTGGGCGTCGCCCCAACTCTTGATGTGAGATAACTACTACTCAAAGAGTCGGGCGCTGGCAATAGGTCCGTTTGGAAGAGTTTTTATAAGGCGAGGCTGAAACTGAAAAAGTGGCCCTTTCCATGTTCAGACGCTTCTGTTGCAAGTGGAACAAGCGGGCCGTTCAGACGTTTCCCTATTAGATCGTTGATCTAACCCGTTTTGCTGGAAGCATAATCTTAGCGTCACTTGTTTGAGTGTCGTCGGATTATGCTCTTCCTCAAAGATGTGCTATTGTGGCAAAAAATGGGAGGGAAACATGAGCAATATTATATTCTGGATAGCCTTGGTTATTCTGCCGGTTCTGGCAGGAACGGCTTTTGCCTATTTCCGGCATATGCGCCACGGAGATGACTTTTAGGTCATCCTGGCGAGGTAAAGCTGTGCCAAAAGTGGGAGCCAGCCCTGTGCGATAATCAGTAGGCTCTGGTTGATCAACCTGATAGCGTTCGTTTGCCAAGCGCAATGATCGTTAGATGAGCGCGAGTTTTTTCGCGCCAACTCAGGTGAATAACTGCAATGAGCGAAACGGATACCCCCCATATCCTCGTCGTTGGTGCAGGCTTTGGTGGCCTGCAATTAATCCATGATCTAAAAGGTGCAAATGTTCGCATTACGCTTGTCGATCAGCGTAATCATCACCTCTTTCAGCCCCTTTTGTATCAGGTCGCGACAACAATCCTTGCGACATCCGAAATTGCATGGCCAATTCGCCATCTTTTTCGCGATCGCAAAGATGTAACCACCCTGCTCGCCACTGTTGTCGATGTGGACACGTCCAACAAACAGGTGAAGCTCGAAGACGGCTCTACACTTGATTACGACACGCTCGTGCTCGCAACCGGCGCACGGCACGCTTATTTCGGCAATGATCGCTGGGAAAAGCTTGCCCCCGGTCTTAAGGCGCTGGAAGACGCTACGACCATTCGTCGTCGTCTTCTTTTGGCGTTTGAACGCGCCGAACGCGAGACAGACTTCGCAAAACGACGGGCATTGCTCACATTTTCTGTGGTGGGAGGAGGACCAACCGGCGTTGAATTGGCGGGTATTATTGGTGAACTGGCCAAACATACGATGTGGCCGGAATTTCGTAATATCGACACAAGGGAGGCGCGCATCCTGCTGATTGAAGCGGGTCAACGCATTCTGTCTGCATTTCCGGAAGATCTTTCATCTTACGCTCAAAATGCCTTGAAAAAGATTGGTGTTGAGGTGCGTCTTGGGATGCCGGTAAAAGAAATCACTGAAGATGGCGTAACTGTTGGCGATGAATTTATTTCCTGTAAAACGGCCATATGGGCAGCGGGTGTTGCAGCTTCACCTGCCGCAGCCTGGCTTGGCGTTGAAAGCGACCGTGCAGGTCGCGCACGCGTTCTGGCCAATCTCACCGTTCCCGGCCATGAGGATGTGTTTGTGATCGGAGATACCGCCTGGGTCGAAGGGCAGGACGGAAAGCCGGTTCCCGGTATTGCACCGGCTGCCAAACAGCAGGGCGCTTATGTTGCTAAGGTCCTTCGCAGCCGCATATCAGGCCAAACCGCTCCGGCCCCCTTTCGCTATCGCCATCAGGGTAATCTTGCAACGATTGGCCGAGGTGCGGCCGTCGTCGACATGGGGCGGATCAAGCTGAAAGGCGCGCTGGCATGGTGGGTATGGGGCATTGCCCATATCTTTTTCCTGATTGGCACACGCAGCCGCGCGGCGGTTGCATGGAGCTGGCTGTGGACCTTTATATCGGGTCAACACAGTGCCCGCCTGATCACACAGGGCAAGGCTATCGAAGATAAAAAACAGAGCGCCCCCTGAAAAGGGTGAAACATTTTTGGACATATATGCGCGTTAAAACAAAGGATTAGAGTGACAATCTGATTCAATCAACTCAAAGCACCTTCAAAAAAACGGCCTGCTTTTCGCGGGCCGCTTTCATTTTATCTCTCTGAGAGAAAGCTTGTTATCTAGCCAGCCATGAAGCCTATTGCATCCTTGTGCCAGTAGCCTGCAACGAGTGTTTCTTCCCGGCTTTTTCCAAGCTTCTGGCGCCAATGTTGGCGAATGACTTTCGCCTGATCCGCCTCGCCCGCAAACCAGCCAAAGCTGTCAGGGCCTTTCGGCCACTCCGCTTCACACAGAGTTTTTGTGAGTGTTTCGGCAGCGCGTTTCTGATCGGCATCAATAATCCACTCGACCGAAAACCCTTCTGGGTGAACGAGTTGCTGCACATCCTTTTCGCTATCGACTGCAATCACAACACGGCCTGTCACATCCGCTGAAAACTCTTCGAGCATCCGCCCGATTGCTGGCAAACCGGTTGCATCGGCACCCATAAGATAGCGGCTTGCATGGCGCAGAGGGCGGCCAACCGGCCCCATCAAACCAACCTGATCACCGGGCTTAACGTTTTTTGCCCATGTGCAGGCAAGCCCTTCAACGTCGTGGAGATAGAAATCAATCTCCAGCCAACCGGCTTCAATGTCAAGGTTGCGGACTGTGTACGCACGCGATGCGGGCTTGCGCGCCTCGTCAGGCCAGAATGGCAATCCATTTGGCCCCATGATCGGCCAAACGGGCTGCGGAACCTCGTTGGTGGGTAAAAGCAGACGGATATGCATCGCTCCAAACAATGCAAAACGCTTGAGATCTTCTCCCATGAGACGAAGCCGCAACATATGTGGCGTGAACAGATTGGACGAAAGCACGCGCATCAGGCGAAACTGCGGAAGAGCCTGCTCTCCCGCCCTATCGCCCAGCCAAATAATCTTCGGGGCCTCCGCCTTTGTGTAGAGTTCGATGGCAACCGCTGCGATATCTTTTAATCGATGCAGACCTGTATCGTCATCTGCATGCAGCGCGACGCTGTAGCCGTGCAATTTACTATCAATCTCAATCCGCCCAAAGGAGAACTCGAATATGTGGTTGTCGCCACTGTTATCATATTGCGCCTGGTAGGAATTCAGACGATCGATAATGTTCGGCAAATAGATGCCGCCATTTTGCAATCGAATGCTTGCATGGCTCAATAATGCGCGGGAAACTTCAGGAGATGGCTGTGACACGGGCTTTCTCAGTCAATTTTAAATAAGGAAAACTTTGTGCAAGAAAGGATTGAAAGCATGTCTGCTTTCAATCCGGAACATTAGCCGCCAATGCGGCCGGTGATGGCGATCTTAAAGGTTCTGCCTTTAGCCTGATCAATATCTGAGCTGGTGGCCCAGCCCGTTTGCGCGTCCGTGTAAGCCTTGTTGAAAAGATTATCGACGCCGAAATCAAGCTTCACATGATCGTTCACCTGCCAATTGGCGAATACATTCACCAGATCAACACGCGGATAGACTTTCACGCCACCCGTCGTCAGAGCACGATTAACCTTGCCGACGCTTTCATATTCTACGCCGTAAACCAGCTTTTCTTCAAAAGCTTTCAGGCCCAGCGTTGCGCTGAAATTATTAAGCGGTGTATTGCTCAGACTATCCCCTTTGTAGATACCATCTTTCATCTCGGCGTCAGTATAAGACGCGGCAAGATTGACGTATCCCCACCAGTTGTCATAGGTGCCTTCAAATTCTACGCCGCGCAGACGCGCTGTGCCAACATTCTCTGATGTCGTTACTTTGCCGTTCTTTACGGTATTGATGTAGTCTTTCACATCGGTATGGAAGAAATTCAGCTTGGCACGCACCTGATCACCAGCATCCAGAATGCCGTCCTGCCGAAGGTTGACACCAGCTTCCAAGGAAGTGGCGACTTCTGGCTTCAGCAACAGATTTGGCTCATAGCCAGAGCCATGCGCGCCATTTTGGCGGAACATGTCCTGCATATGCGGCACCCGATAGCCCTGCGAATAAAGGCCGTAAAACTGCACACCATCCCAAGGTGTTATGCCGACGCTTAGACGCGGCGAGAGACGATTACCGTCAGCGCTGACGTCTTCCGACGGCAGCAGATTGGTTGCCTTCGTGGTGCCATCAAGCCGGTAGCCGTCATAACGCAGTGCACCGATCAGCTCCAGCCACTTCTGGTACTCACCCTGCCACTGAAGGACGCCGCCATAGGCCTGCTGATCGCCATTACCAAAGTTATCCGTATCGGATTTGCCGCGCATCTTATAATAATCAACACCATAGGTGATGGTGTGTATCATGGCGTCAGTTTCAAATCGCGAGCTGTTGTAAGCACGGAACCCGGCCGTCGACACATCATAATAACGCGTTTTGCCAATATTGGCTTTTGGCCAGATCTGGTACTGGTCGTTATCCGTATCGGTGTAATAAGCATTGACCGACAAGTTCCAGAACGGGTTGTCTTCCGGTTTGTAGGTATAATTGCCGGTGTAATTGCTCACAATTGTATCAGCGTCGTAGCGCGACAGAACTGCTGACGTCGATCCACTGCTGCCAGTCATGATATCGCTGTATTTCTGGCGTGAATAGCCAACCTTCAACTCATGCCCTTCGGCGGGACGGATTGTGACTTTACCCAAACCGCTCACGACACGCTCGCCCGTCCAGCGAACGACATCACCATCACCATTCTTATAAGCATCGCTGTCGCGATAATTCAGATTGCCAATCACGTCAAAATTTTCATGAAAGCGATAAGCACCGACAGTGCTGGTCATCCAGCCCTTGCCATTGCTTTCATAACGCAGTTTTTCACTCAGAGCCCATGTTTCATTGTCGCGAAGGAAATCACCGGCATCCTTCGTTTCAAAGGCAACCAGACCACCGATGCCACCGGAACCATATGCATTGGAAACAGGGCCACGAATGACTGTGACCTGCTTGAGCATTTCCGGTTCAATATAGAATGAACCGGAACCGTGGCCCACACGCCAATAGTCCTGACGAGCACCATCCAGCGTGACAGCAACACGTCCATATTCCTGAAGTCCACGAATATTAATAGAGGTTGCCGGATCGTCACCGTTTAGGGACGCGTGAACGCCGGGGGTCGCCCTGAAAAGACCTGCCGCAGTTGTTGCCTGAATACGATCAATATCGCGCTGCGTTATAATGCTGGTCGATCCGATTGCATCTATGACAGCCTGGTTCTGAATCGTGGGTGAAATGGTGATCGTGTCGAGTTGCAATGCTTGCTCTGAGCGCTTTGCTTGATCTTCTGCCTTTTCGGTGGTGACTGTTTGTGCAAGAGCGGATCCCGCTCCCAACAGCATCAAAGAAAAAGCACCACCAAGCGTTGTTGTCACGAGCAGATACCCCGTGCGTCCAGTTCTCAACAGCATTCCAAGCCCCATTCTGCATTAACGGCATAATTAAGATGACAAAAAGACTCATATTAATTGCTGGCTATATTAATCATGATATTAAGAGTCAACTTTAACAGCATGGAAATGACGAAATTTTTTATGGTTTTTTCCAGCAGCCGATCAGTCGAAAATAATCGATTTAAAACGAAGTATGATGTCAGATAAAATCAGCCATTTTTCGGATATTCATTTCATTCGTTAACGCAATTTAAGACATTGGAAATAAACCAAGCGCCTCATCATCACCGCAACTTGTATTCCGGCTGAGCGCTTGCTGTGATCGGGTGATAATCATCCATTCTTTTCAGTAATTACTGAAAATTCACTGTGACAATTGAGGGGTTGCTTTTTAAAAACGACTGGTTATTTTCTTCTCCACTTGGAGGAGGAAAGAGCCGCCCCAGCGCGTTTATCGCTGCGGGGCGGTTTCTTATTTCAGCTATTCAAAAATGCATATCTGCCTTGCAGCATAATGCCTTGTAAGTCGCCAGCATCAACCCTATTTTCAGGTTGTTCAGTTTCACTCCTCCTCCCAGAAACTGAACATGAAGCGCGGCACTCCTCCTCCCAGTCGCGCTTACCAGATCCGCCCGTTGCACACTCCTCCTCCCAGTGCAGCGGGCGTTCTTGTTTTCAGCGTTGGAAAATTAGCGCGGCTTCGAGCGGCTTTCGATCCGATTGAATCAGATCGGCGCTGTAAATATTTGTTTTGACGCGCATCTTGGTCCGAAAGCTGTTTCACACTTTTTGGATAGTGCTCTAATCGAGTTTTGAGCTTGGCGTGAGCTGCTTGTTCTGCTCCTGCGCGAGAAGCGACCATGCTGCAATAAACATTGCGGCAATCATCGGGCCAACAACGAACCCGTTAATTCCGACGAGAGAAATCCCGCCAATCGTTGAAATCAACACGACAAAGTCCGGCATGCGTGTGCCCTTGCCCACCAGCGGCGGACGCAGCAAATTATCGATCAGCCCGATCACCAGAACACCGACAAAGACCAGTATAAAGGTCTGGAACCACATTCCATTCACGGCAAACCAAATAGCAGCGGGCCCCCAGACGAGAGATGCGCCGACAACTGGCAGCAGCGAAAAAATTGTCATCAAAACGCCCCACAGCAATGCTGCTTCAATGCCGATCAACCAAAATGTGACACCGCCAATTGTGCCCTGAATAAGCGCAATGATGATATTCCCCTTAACTGTTGCACGAATAACAGCAGCAAATTTCTCGAGAAACTGATTTTTGTAATCTTCGCTCAGAGGGATCGCCTGGCGAATCTTTTCTCCAAGTTCCTCACCATCGCGAAACAAAAAGAAAAGCAGATAAATCATGATGCCGAAGCTGATAATGAACTGAAGCGTATTCTGCCCCAGGCTAACCAAACGACTTGCGAAAACCTGGCTGCCTTGCAGTATCCCGCCAGTAATGCGCGCGCGCCATTCCGCAAAAGTTCCCAGCTCAAAGCGTATCATCCACTCTTCCAAAGTGCCGGGCAAAGCTGCCAGAATACGTGTGAGATAGCTGTTGAGATCAAATTCACGCGTGGCCAGACGCTGGTAAAGGGTATTTCCCTCCTGAGCCAACAATCCAAAAATGAATAGCGCTGGCAGGATGACCAGACAAAGGCACATCAGCACCGAAAGGAAAGCCGCCAGATTTTTGCGCCCACGCAACGAACGAAGCAATCGTTGTTGCACCGGGTAGAAAATAAGCGCGAGAATAACGCCCCAGAGCACTGCCGAATAATAAGGTATCAGCAGCCAGGCAAAGGCGACCGTCACCAATGCCAATAGGATATAAAAACTCGCACGCTGGACAGACATGATCACTCATCGATTATTACTATATTCGAAAACTGCCCTGATTTTCCTTGAAATTCAATAGCTCAGGGCAATTCCCTCAATAAGTTTCGCGCGGCGACATGTCAGCAATTCATTTACGAACGCGGCTGCACCCTCCGATTGTCAACCAAAAAAATTAATATTGTTGACAATCCGATGTATCTGGCGTTCAATTCCGCTCGCTGCGCCCCACCAAACGAGGGAGCAGTGACCAAACAAGGGGAATAGATATGTTTAACAGACGCGCAGTTTTAAAAACTGCGGCGCTCGGCGCCGTTTCACTTTTTGCGCTTATCTCAGCAAATGCCTCCCAAGCGGCTGATAAAGAACTCAAGATCGGCTTTGTGGGTGTTACAAGTGGTCCAGCAGCGGCATGGGGAACATCCAACGTTCGATCCATGCAGGTTCGTGCTGACTGGCTCAACGAGCTGGGCGGCGTAAAGATCGGCGACGACAATTACAAAATTAAGATCGTAACCTTCGATGATCAAAAAGATCCGAAGCGCGCCATTGCTGGCATGGAGAAAATGGCGCAGGAAGGTGTCCATTATGTCGTCGGGCCAAATGTCGATGATGGCGCAGCCGCCGTGCGTCCGGTCGCCGAAGCCAAAGGGATCATCTATTTCCCTTATTCCTTCCCGAAAGAACTTTATACACCGCCGGCATCCAATGCCATTCTTGGCATGATTGCCAATTATCAGTCGGGTCCAGCTATCTATAAATACCTCAAGGAAAACAAGGGCGTTAAAACTGTCGCTTTTGTTGCCGCCAATGAATCCGACCCCTTGAGTCAGCGCGACAGCGGTATTGAAGCCGCCAAGGCACTCGGTCTGGACGTGGTTTCAACAAGCGATGCCTATCAGAACGATACGCGTGACTTCACGCCCGTGCTCACCCCGATCATTATGCAGAAACCAGACCTTCTGGTTCTTTCAGGTGTTGCTCCGGGGAATGCACCTCTCTTGATCCGCGCAGCACGCGAACTTGGTTATGAAGGCCTCATTTCCACGGAAACGGCGCAAGACGCGAAGGTTCTGGAGGAAGGTGCCGGAGAGCTCGCTAATGGCTTCATTTCTGTGGGCGGCGCGTCCACGCCGGAGATTGCATCGGATACCATGAAGGAATTCGTTGATCGTTATACAAAAGCTTATGGCGAGTATAATGATGAATCGAATACCAAGGTCTATGCACTTGAATACATTATCGAAACATTGAAGGCTAACCCTGCTGCAATCGATAACGTCGAAGAATTCAAGAAGACCGTCGACACATTCTCGGCACCCAACCCCTATGTAAAAGGCGACGATTCCAAGTTGAATTATGTTGGCACGACATCGTTCACACAGAAGCGCCAGCTGGGCATTCCGATGGTTGTCACCGAATATAAGGATGGCAAGTTCGAAACCTTATTCGTCGGACAGGTCGACTAAGCCTGAGACTGTGGGAAGCGGGTGCATGAAGCGCCCGCTTCTGCCTCCCAATTGTCATATATCGCCACGGAGACTTTGGCATGCGCCGCTCTCCGCAGGAGGGAGTTTGCCTTCATGGAACAAGTCATAGTCAACGGGCTGTATCTTGGATCACAATATGCGCTGATTGCGCTGGGTCTTACACTGATCTTTGCTCTGATGAACGTCCTCAATTTTGCACACGGCCAAATGTACGTGCTCGGAGGGTTTGTCACTTACACGATTTATGGCCAGCTAGGCCTGCCTTTCGTGGTGGCGCTGTTTGCATCTGCGCTCACTTTGATGATTGTCGGTGCACTTATTGAAAAATTTTTGTTCAGACCCGTTATCAAACGCAGTCTGCGCGACGAAAGTACGATGTTGCTTGCTGCTGCCGTCGCCTTTTTTCTGGATGCTGTCATACTGTTACTTTTTGGCGAAAAGCAGCGCGGTGTGCCGAAGATCATAAATGGCGTTTTCGTCTCAGATTGGCTGATCATACCTTATGATCGTATTCTGATCGGCGTATTGGCGGTGGTTTTCATCGCAGCCTTCGTTCTTTTCATGCAATTCACGAAACCCGGTCGCGCCATGCGCGCGCTCGCCCAAGACCGCGTAGCGGCGCAGTTGATGGGCGTGAATGTCGACCGATACTCCATGATCGGCTTCGCAATGGGGGCAATGCTGGCAGGCCTGGTTGGTGGTTTGTTGGTTGCCATTACCGGGGTCAATTCCGGCATAGGTGGCGCAATATCGATCAAAGCCTTCATGATGGTGATGATCGGTGGCGCGGGTGTCGTCAGTGGCGCGATTGCCGGCGGCTTTATTCTCGGCATGCTGGAATCTGTCGGCCTCACGGTGCTCAGACCTTACGGCGACATCACCTATCTCGTAATCTTTGCCGGCCTGATGGTCTTCCTCAGCCTGCGTCCGAACGGCCTTATGGGCAAACCTTGGGGTTGATGGGAGGAAACATGACAAAGACAACAAAACTTCTCGGCGTCGTTGCTTTCCTCGCGCTGGTTTTCATCGGTATACCACTGCTGATCAGCATAACAGGACGTAACGATCTTTATTACACCCTGACATCGGTTGCATTGCTCTCCATTGTCAGCGCGGGTGTTTGGCTCACCTTTTACATTGGCCGTATCAATATCGGCCAAGGGGCCTATGCCCTGATGGGCGGCTATGTGTCGGCCATTCTCATGGTCAAGTACGGTGTGTCTTTCTGGCTGACATTGCCGCTGGCGGGGCTTTTCTGCGCCTTTGCCAGTGTTTTGATCGGACTGCCGATCCTGCGCCTTCGCGGTGTTTATTTTGCGATGGTGACGCTGGTGCTCACAGAAGTTGCGCGCCTGCTTGCTATGGCACTGCCCATCACCAATGGTGCTAAAGGCATGGTCAACATACCGCCTCCCGGTGGAATTTCGATCTTCGGCCTCACAATCCTGCCGGACTTCGCCACATTGCAGAATCCGCGCGCCGCGTTCTACTTCGTGTCGGTCTTTCTTATGGTGCTCTGCTTTGCAGCGCTCTACAGGCTCATCCATTCGCGCATCGGCGGTTTGTGCCAATCCTTGCAACAAAATGAAGAGCTGGCCTCCTCCATTGGTGTCAACATCACCAATCTGCGGGTGCTTGCCTATGCGATTTCCTCCTTCCTTGGAGGACTGGGCGGCGCAATGTTTGTAGCCATCTCCCAGTCGATCTATCCATCGAGCTTCACGGTGACAGACTCGGTCAACTTCATGCTTAACTGCTTCCTTGGCGGTCTTGGCTATGTATTTGGACCGATTATCGGTACTTTTGTCCTCTATTTCGGCTGGGATTTTCTTTTCCAGACCGGCAAATTCCAACTCCTTATTTTCTCCAGCTTGCTGATCATCCTGATGCTGTTCCTGCCAAATGGCCTGCTCAGCCTGCGTCTGACAAATAAGAAAGGAACGCGGCCATGAGTGCGCTTCTTGAAGTCAAAGGCGTTACCAAGCGCTTCGGCGGGTTGGTCGCAGTCAATGATGTTTCGTTTTCGGTCAGAGAAAAAGAAATCCTTTCAGTGATCGGTCCCAATGGTGCAGGCAAATCCACGCTGTTCAAGCTGATTGCCTCCTTCCTTAATCCAACGACAGGCGAGGTTCTGTTTAAGGGTGCGCGCATATCCGGCCTTGCGCCGCATATCGTTGCCCGGAAAGGCGTGGTTCGAACCTTTCAGGAAACCACCATCTTCAAAGGCATGACGGTGCGTGAAAATGTCATCGTCGCGCATCACCTGCGCGCGAAGGCCAGCTTTCTCGGCTGTTATATTGGAACGAGTCTTGCGCGGGAAGACCAACAAACATTTGAACGCTCGGCAGACGAAATTCTGGATTTTCTCGGTTTGGGACTACAGCGTAACGAGGTTGCACAAAACCTTCCACATGGTCACTTGCGCGCGCTCGGTATTGCCATTGGTCTTGCCACACAGCCCAAAGTTCTGCTGCTGGATGAGCCCTTTGCAGGCATGAACCATGACGAGACCGTCAAGGCAGTGGAAATGGTGCGCGCAGTTCGCGAACGCGGCATCACAGTGCTTCTGGTCGAACATGACATGCCTGCGGTGATGAATATTTCGGACCGGATCGTCGTGATCAATTTCGGTCAGAAAATCGCAGAAGGCACACCGAAGGAGATCCAGGAGAACGAAAAAGTCATCGAAGCCTATCTCGGCGCAGAAGATGAAACGATTGGATACTGATCATGACAGAGCTTCTGAAAGTTACCGATGCCGAACTCTATTATGATCACGTCTACGCGTTGAAGGGCGTGTCTCTGAGCGTCAATCAGGGAGAAACTGTTGCTCTGATTGGTGCCAATGGTGCAGGCAAATCGTCCATTCTGCGGGCAATCACCGGGCTCAACAAATTGCGCAAGGGTGAAATTTACTTCGAGGGAAGCCGCCTTGATGGCACACGCTCGGATAGGATCGTCGAAATGGGCATTGCAATGGTACCCGAAGGACGACGGGTCTTCCCTTATATGAGCGTGCGCGACAATCTGTTGATGGGCGCCTTCACCCGCTCCGCAAAGGCAGACATCGCCAACACGCTTGAAATGGTTCTGGGGCGTTTTCCGCGTCTGAAAGAGCGCTATTCTCAGGCCGCTGGCACAATGAGCGGCGGCGAGCAGCAAATGCTGGTCATCGGGCGCGCATTGATGGCAAAACCCAAGCTGCTGTTGCTGGATGAACCCTCGCTCGGGGTCGCACCAAAGCTTGTGCAGGACATTGCACGTTCAATTGTCGCCATCAACCGCGATGAAAAGGTCAGTGTTCTTCTGGTCGAGCAGAATTCCCGCATGGCACTGCGTATTTCACAGCGCGCCTATGCGCTGGCAACGGGCAAGATCGTTCTTTCCGGGAACTCTGAAGAACTTGTTTCTGACGACCGTATCAAGAAGCTTTATCTGGGCGGCGAAATTTGATTTCAGGGCGCGCTAAAGCGCCCTGAAACAACTACAACGATAAAAAAACAATCGATGGTTTGAGGAAATGGACATACTTGTCATCAACCCGAATACAACCGCGTCTATGACGCGGAAAATCGGTGACGCTGCGCGAAGCGTGGCGGCAGCCAAAACGAATATCATTGCCATCAACCCCAAGGATGGACCACCCAGCATTGAAGGCTATTTCGATGAGGTTTTTGCCATCCCCGGCATGATTGGGGAAATGCGCAAACATCCGAAAGCCGATGCCTGTGTGATTGCCTGTTTTGACGACACGGGACTCGACGCGGCGCGCTGCGCAAGCACGATGCCTGTGATCGGTATCGGTGAAGCTGCTTTTCATGTGGCAAGCCTGATTGCAGGAAAATTCAGCGTTGTAACCACCCTGTCGCGCTCAGTTCCGGCCATTGAGCACAATCTGTCACGTTACGGTCTTGCAACACGTTGCGCCCGTGTCAGGGCCAGCGATGTGGCCGTGCTTGACCTTGAAATTCCCGGCTCAGATGCCCGACGCCGCATAGCGCAAGAGATCGCACATGCGATGCGCGATGATCACGCCGAAGCAATCGTTCTGGGCTGTGCAGGCATGGCAGATCTTGCCTCCTCCTTATCGGAAGAGCATGGAATTCCCGTCATAGATGGTGTGACTGCTGCGGTAAAGCTCTGCGAAAGTCTCGTCGCGCTTGGTCTTAGAACATCGAAAATTGGTGGCTATCAGACGCCAAGATCAAAAGAGTTTCAGGGTATATTTGAACCTTTTTCACCACGAAACTGAAGGCCAATCAAACGATCTTGCCAATTTCAAACGACACGATATTTTGTAAACCATAACGGCAATATCGTTGACAATGAAGAGTGCTGCTTCGATATGTATATGAGTTGCAACTCAAAGACATACAAAACGGCCCTGAACCTTGACCCGTTTGTATCTGGATGAAAATGAATTTTCTGGACACGCAAACAACTGACAACAACGAGATGAGTGGCAATAACGGGTCCACACGCTGGCATCCTGTCTATGAGGGGCTACGCGATGCGGTCGTGAGCCACCAATTGCTGCCCGGAACAAAATTGCCGGAAGACGAACTGGCGTCGATTTATTCGGTCAGTCGCGCCGTTGTGCGTTCTGCATTGCAGGCTCTTGCCCACGATCGTCTGGTACGGCTTGAACCGAACCGCGGCGCATTTGTAGCCGAGCCCTCGCAGGAAGAAGCGCGCGAAGTGTTTGAAGCGCGTATGCTGATTGAGCCGGAGGTTGCAGCACTTGCGGCAAAAGTGGCGACCGCAGACGATGTGAAAAAGCTGCGGGAGCATCTGGATAAAGAACATGAAGCCCTTCATGCAGGCCGCGACAGCGATGCCATTCGTTTGTCTGCGCGCTTTCATCTCGAACTCGCAAGCATTGCTGGTCATTCCATTCTGGCAGGGTTTGTCACAGACCTTCTGCCGCGCTCATCCCTGATTATTGCGCTTTACTGGCGGCGCCGCGAAACCACGTGCGAAAGCCACGCGCATAATGCTCTGGTCGATGCTATTGAACGCCGTAAAACAAGTGAAGCTTCGGAATTGATGAAAACGCACATTCTTGATTTGCTCGCTGGCCTCAATCTCAAACGTGCGGCGAAAGAGCAAAAGCGTCTTTCCGATATTTTGAAATAACGCGTTTCTGTAGCGCACTCACGAACGTCTTCTCAACACCGATCATCCGGTGCTTGAGGCCATCAGTGTCAAGCAAGGCGTGGCATTCGGCTGGGCTAGAACATTTCCAGCAAAGGTGAGAAACGGCTTTGCTGGATTTGATACGCCCCTCTTCAAGCCCTGAGTGCATTCCAAAGTGGTGATGCTATTTTGATCATAAAAAGCACAATCAGCGAGCCCAGCACAAAGCCAAAGATGCCATCGGCCAGGGCTGTGACCATCCAATCAACAGCACCAGAGAGATTTGCCGTCACCTCCCCTGCAATATCCGCTGCGGTCTCTGAAATCCATGCAAATGGCTGATGGACGCCAAGACCGTGCAAACCATGAATGAAAATGTTACCGCCAACCCACAGCATGGCTGCTGTTCCCACAATTGTCAGCACCACCAGCAGCTTGGGTACGGCTCGCACCATCCATCGCCCCAGTGCACGCGTTGCAGAAGACCGCCCCTTACGGGCCATTAACACGCCAAAATCATCCAGTTTCACAATTATGGCCACAACGCCATACACAAGAACCGTAATCATGATCCCGACCATAGCCAAAGTGGCTATCTCGATCCAAATTGAATTGGTTTCGATCATCGAAAGCGCGAGTGTCATGATCTCGGCGGAAAGGATCAAATCCGTCTTGATTGCACCTGCAACACGCTTTTCTTCAAGCGCGGTTGCATCTTTGCTTTGTTCGGATTCTTCTCCATCATGCTCTTCACTGGGAAAAAGCGTGTGCCAAACCTTTTCAGCGCCCTCAAAACACAGATAAGCCCCGCCAAGCATCAATAATGCGGTGATTGCTAGCGGCAAAAAATAATCGAGCAAAAGCAGAACCGGAATAAGCAGCCCCTTATTCCGAAGACTTCCAAGCGCGATTTTACCAATCATCGGCAATTCGCGTGCAGCCGCAATACCGACAACATATTTCGGCGTAACCGCCGTATCGTCGATCAGCACGCCAATTGTCTTTGTTCCCGCTTTTGCGGCATTGGCGGATATATCATCGACGGATGCCGCCGCGATTTTGGTAATTGCCGCCACGTCATCAAGAAGTGCCAGAAGGCCACTCATGCAGGTGTCTCCGCTTTCAGCGCAAATATGATTTCCGACACATTGCAGATGTGAAGGGCTTTCAGCAAGTGTTTGAAAAAGCCCGGCATGAATAAAACGCGCGTTAATTCCGACAAAACGCAAAATGGTGCAAACAGGGAACTGTCTGCACCATTGTAGGATTGCGAATAAGCGGTTTTGCGCGGGATAATGCGTGAAACAAACGATCAAGCATTTTCAGCGATTCAACCAAAACAGGAAATGCTTTAACGAGCGACCAAAATACCTGCAATAAGGCCGGTTGCAGCTGTAATCAGCAGATACTGATTGTCGACCTTCACCCAATGCTGACCACGGCCCGGCTTGCGAAGACCATAACGCTTGTAATCACGAATTTCCTGATGGCGACGCCAGTCGCCATAGCGTTCTCCCTGCCGCCAACGCTTGTGATCGCGGTCACGACGGTCATACCGGTCATGGCGTTTAAAATCTTTCCCATGGGAAGGGTGTTGCGGCTCAACATGACTATAGCCCGGCTTGCGCGGCTGATTGTAATTTTGCGCCTGAGCAAGAGGTGCACCAATAAACGACAGTGCGATGGCGGCGAGTACGGCTTTTTTAATCATGAAATACTCCTTTATTCTGACACCAGAATACAGGAGGTAAAGTGAACGCAATATGAATGAAATATCCGCAAAACATTAAATAAAATCAATGTTCTATCAAAATTCACCGAGCAAAATAAACATTCAGCCAGCTTATATAATCAAGTGAATAAATTTCATTATAATTACACGCAAACAGCGCCTGACATCGAATGAATATCAGGCGCTTTAGAAGTCGAAAAAGGCGGCTTTTATAACACAGTAAACGCTTTGCAACGATTTAACTGACAAGTAGCATTAAAGGAATGATCAGCAAAAATGCTACTGCGACGATGGCCTCTATTCGCGAATAAATAAGCATGGCTGCCTCCAATAATGATTAATCACTTATTAACAACGCAACCAGACGAATTTGGTTCACCGCCTTTTTAATTTTCTGGAATTCAGTGCTGTCTCAGAATGAAAAAGCCGGTCAAGTTAATGGGCTGCGATTAGGGCGCTGAAAGCCAAATAACGCCCATTGTAAGCATAATAGTCTTACAGCGGTTCAATCAAAACAGGAAATCCTCTAAAGGAAACGCCCCTCTAAACTTATTCACGCCATATAAGCGAAGGCACTAAAATTCAAACAAAGAGGAACGTTTAAAGAGCGGCAGTTATGGCCAACAAAGAACCAGAATATGCGGACTAATCAAATCTCGGAGCCGAATTTTAAATGCCGATAAAATACGTTATTACCACTGGAAAACGACCTAGGCCAATCACCTAATGAAAAGAGCTGGCTCCCCGGGCCGGATTCGAACCAGCGACCAACCGGTTAACAGCCGGTTGCTCTACCACTGAGCTACCGGGGAAGAGGTGCTCGTTGCGTCAGCGAGGTGGCGTATAGCAGGAGGATTTCTGATTTGCCAAGCCCTATTTTCGTTTTTTTCCAAATTTTTGCATTCTTCTCACGAAACCCTATATTCTCTGGTGCGTTTTACAAATAAATTAAACACCTCAAACCGTGCGAGACTGAAAAAGTGGACGAACAAGACGGCCTTAAACCACCAAAACGCACAATTGTGATTCTCGGAAAGCGAATCCCTATGCCGCAGTCCGTCGCAATGCGCAGAACGCTGGGAGGATCGCTGGTAGTCGGAGGTACGCTTGGTTTCCTGCCCATCCTCGGCTTCTGGATGCTTCCACTTGGGCTGATCGTTCTTTCAAACGATTCTCATCGCGTCAGGCGCTGGCGCCGTAAGAGTGAGGTTCACATCTGGCGTAAGTGGCTTAAGCGAGGCTCCACGCCAACGGCAGGCTGATACCTGCCGTTGAGGCTGTGCTATCGCTTCGTCTTTGTTTGAAGATATTCCTTGCTTCTACGCCGCCTAACCTCACCTGGTGTCAGATTGCGATATTTTTTTAGAGCAGTCGTAAAATGACTCTGGCTCGAAAAATTAAGCTTTATTGCAATTTCACTGATTGGCATGTCGGTTTCAATAAGCCACTTTTCTGCCTTGTCTAACCGCAGTCCCATCAAGTACTGATATGGCGTAAGGCCAAAGCTTTTGCGAAAACACATCGAAAAATGCCCGGCAGACATGTTGAGCAACGATGCCATTTGCGGCACACTGATCGAATTGCGGAAGTTTTCTTTCATGTAATCCTCTATCTGCCGACAGGCGTAACTTCGCAAACCGGACGGTGAAGCCTCCATGCTAAGCGAAGTCGCTGCATTAGACGCAATTTGATAGAGAAGTGCAGAATATAATGATTCAAGATAACTTTGCGCCGAAGGGGTTTCTACCCGCAATTGCTCCAAAATCAATTCACTGATCCGTAAACATTGCTTGCTGTAAAAAATGATCATACGGCCATGCGTATCGCTAACGCGCAAGGCTATATCTTGAGCATCTTGCCCGCAATTTTGATCTCGACCGATAAAGACTTTCAATAACTTGACCTGCCCGGGCCAGGTTATAATCGTTCTTTGATCCGCCGGAATGAGCAAAACCGTACCTGCCGAAAAGCTTGATGTATTTTCACCCCCTTCAGGAAATTTCCATCTAAGGTTGCGCACAGGTTCAAGCAAAATGAGCGCGACTATATCTTCCGGCGTGTAGATATCGATCCCTGTTGAGGAGCGGGTGTAGAGAAAGGCTCCCCTTGAAATTTCGTCCGCAGTAAAACTCTCCCCTCCTTTGTTGCCCGTGGATAAATTGCCCTTATATTCATGAATTTTAATATTATTTTTCATCTTTAACCGCATTAGTATCCCCGATGATCAAATCAAAATTAAAAATTGAAAATGGGATTCCAATTACTTTCTTATGCCGTTGAAGCTCTATCTCAAGCAGAGGGTTTACCGCCTCAAATGGCCTAAACGAAGCTTTCGCCCATAGAAGAAAAATTACACAGAAATCACGTTAATACAATTTATAAGTGAAAAATCGCAAAATCACCTATGGAAATTCGGTTACGGCATTATTGCAAATGATTTGCAAAAGCGCTTGAAAGTCACTCTCACTTCATTTATGCAAATGCTAATTATTCGCATTAAAGGTATCCGGCCGTGCACCGTCTTGCAGCCGACAGGATGAATTTGAAGGAGAGAGCAATGCATCGACCGATCAACCGCAGACTGTTTACAAGTCTGGCTGTGAGCCTTGTGATACTGATGGCACCGGCAAATGCATTTGCATCAAACAAATTTAAGGCGATAACGACGTTTACGGTCATCGCCGACATTGCGCGCAATGTGGCTGGTGATACAGCAACAGTTGAATCGATCACAAAACCCGGTGCTGAAATTCACGAATATCAGCCCACCCCCGGAGATCTCATTAAGGCGCAGGGTGCGGATCTTATTCTTTGGAACGGTCTCGGTCTGGAACTATGGTTTGAGAAATTCTTCTCACGCCTCAAAAATGTTCCAAGCGTGGTGGTGAGCGACGGCGTTGTGCCGATGGGCATCACCGAGGGTCCGTATAGCGGCAAACCAAATCCACATGCGTGGATGTCCCCGACCTCTGCTCTCATCTATGTCGATAATATCCGTGATGCTTTCGTCAAATATGACCCGGAAAATGCAGAGGCTTACAAAGCCAATGCGGAGAAGTATAAGGCTAAGATAAAGGCGACCATCGATCCGATCAGTGCCGAATTCGCATTGATTCCGGCTGACAAGCGATGGCTGGTCACCAGCGAGGGAGCATTCTCCTATCTCGCCCGTGATTTTGATCTCAAGGAACTTTACCTTTGGCCAATTAATGCCGACCAGCAAGGCACTCCGCAGCAGGTTCGCAAAGTGATTGACGCCGTGCGTGCAAATACGATCACCGCGGTTTTCTCGGAAAGTACGGTGTCGGCAGCCCCTGCGAAGCAGGTCGCGCGTGAAACCGGCGCGACATATGGCGGTGTGCTTTACGTCGATTCTCTCTCCGAAGCTGATGGCCCTGTTGCGACCTATATTGACCTTCTCAAAGTTACATCGGGCACGATTGCAAAAGGCCTCAAACAATGAATGTTCCGATAGATCAACACCTTCGGGCACAAGCCGCGCTCAATGATAGCGTGTCTGAAGGGCTTAAAGTCAAAGATGCAACCGTCACCTATCGCAACGGCCACACAGCACTGCGCAATGCGAGCTTTGAAATTCCAACAGGCACGATTACGGCGCTGGTTGGTGTGAATGGATCGGGCAAGTCGACACTGTTTAAGGCCATTATGGGGTTTGTTCGTCTGGCAAGGGGCGACATTTCTATTCTTGGCCAGCCGGTAAAACAGGCACTCAAGCGCAATCTCGTCGCCTATGTGCCGCAAAGCGAAGAGGTAGACTGGAACTTCCCTGTTCTGGTGGAAGATGTCGTTATGATGGGCCGCTATGGACATATGGGCATGATGCGTGTTGCGCGTCGTGCCGACCATGAGGCGGTGGAAAAGGCGCTCGGTCGTGTCAATATGCTGGATTTTCGCAAGCGGCAGATTGGTGAGCTTTCCGGCGGTCAAAAAAAGCGCGTATTTCTCGCTCGTGCGCTTGCGCAAGATGCGCAGGTAATCCTTCTTGATGAACCTTTTACCGGGGTAGACGTGAAGACCGAGGAGGCGATTGTGCTGCTGCTGCGTGGGCTTCGTGATGAAGGCCGGGTCATGCTGGTCTCGACACATAATCTTGGCAGCGTTCCTGAATTTTGTGACCGCACTGTTCTCGTCAAGAATACTGTGCTTGCTTATGGTTCAACGAAGGAAGTTTTCACACAGGCCAATCTCGAAAAGACATTTGGCGGCGTTCTGCGTCATCTTATTCTGAATGAGGCCAAGCAATCCGATCGTTTGGCCGTTGGTGTGATTACCGATGATGAACGGCCATTTGTGCTTTATGAGCAAAAGCAGGAAGGGCAGAATTGATGGCTCTGCTGCTCGAACCGTTTTCTTATGGCTATATGCTCAATGCGATGTGGGTTTCGGCTCTTGTTGGCGGTGTTTGTGCATTTCTGTCTGCCTATTTGATGCTCAAGGGCTGGTCGCTCATCGGTGACGCTCTCTCCCACTCCATCGTTCCCGGCGTGGCGGGAGCCTATATGCTGGGCCTGCCATTTTCTATCGGGGCTTTCTTTTCCGGCGGGCTGGCTGCTGCGGCGATGCTGTTTCTCAATCAGCGTACAAAGCTCAAGGAAGATGCGATTATCGGGCTGATTTTCACAGCGTTCTTCGGTCTTGGTCTCTTTATGATTTCTTTGCGGCCAACTGCGATCAACATTCAGACCATTGTGCTTGGCAATATTCTGGCGATAACGCCCGGCGATATTCTGCAACTGGCGATCATCGGCTTCGTTTCGCTGGCGTTGCTGCTGTTGAAATGGAAAGACCTGATGGTGGTCTTTTTCGACGAAAGCCATGCGCGTTCCATCGGCTTAAAGCCAACCGCATTGAAAATCATGTTCTTTACGCTGCTTTCAGCATCCACCGTTGCGGCAATGCAGACCGTAGGCGCGTTTTTGGTCATCTGTATGGTCGTGACACCCGGAGCGACCGCGTATCTCCTCACAGACCGCTTTTCACGGCTTTTGTGGATTGCGGTGCTTATTGGCGCACTGACCAGCTTCATGGGTGCCTATGCCAGCTATTTCATGGACGGCGCGACAGGTGGCATTATCGTCGTGCTGCAAACGCTTGTGTTTCTTGCCGTATTTTTTCTGGCGCCCAAGCATGGAATGTTTGCGGCCCGCCGACGTGCGACCAAAGCATTCAAGGAGGTTAAGCTATGAGCTTTCCCGAAACACTCCTGATGCCGTTTCAGTTTGACTTCATGATCTACGCATTGGCTGCCTCGGTGCTGATTGCCATTCCGACCGCCCTGCTCTCCTGCTTTCTGGTTCTTAAAGGCTGGTCACTGATGGGCGATGCGATCAGCCACGCTGTACTGCCGGGGGTTGTGATCGCCTATATGGTTGGCCTTCCTTTTGGCATCGGTGCTTTCGTTGCTGGCATGGTCTGCGCGCTTGCCACCGGCTTTCTCAAAGAAAACAGCCGTATCAAGCAGGATACGGTCATGGGCATTGTCTTCTCCGGCATGTTTGGGCTGGGGCTCGTGCTTTACGTCTCCGTGCGCGCAAATGTTCACCTCGATCACATCCTGTTTGGCGATATTCTGGGCATCAACACCAGCGACCTGATTGAGACAGCAATTATCGCCGCTGTGACCGCCGGCGTTCTCATCGTCAAATGGCGAGATTTCCTGCTCCATGCGTTTGATCCTGCGCAGGCGCGCGCTGTCGGCTTGCCTGTCAGGTTTCTTCATTATGGACTTCTGTGCCTGATTTCGCTGACGATCGTCGGTGTTTTGAAAGCAGTCGGCATCATACTGGCGATTTCTCTGCTAATCGCACCCGGTGCAATCGCCTTCCTGCTCACCCGCAGGTTCAGCAGTATGATGATTGTCGCAATTATCGTTGCTGTGTTTTCGTCTTTTATGGGCGTTTATCTGTCATTTTTCATCGACAGCGCCCCTGCTCCAACAATCGTTCTGCTGATGACCGTAATTTTCATTGCGGCCTTTCTGTTTTCGTCCTGGCGCACAGCGCGCACAAAAGCGCAACATCAAGTTGAAATCGCCTGAGCGTTTAATTTGCAGGAGGCTCTTTGTGCTGCAACTAATATATGCGGCTCGACTGCCTCATAGTCGTCAGTTCATCAAGCGACACGCCAATCCAACGCGTGGCCTATCTAAAGCATGTCGCGGAAAAGTGAAAACCGATTTTACGAGAACGAGATGCGTAAAAACAAGAAGATAGAGCGAGCCGATGGGTAGGATGAAACGCGACACGCTAGGCTAAAAGCCAGCCACACATAGGTGGCTGGCTATTTTCAATCAAAGAGGACGCGGGAAATTGCGGTAGACGTTTTCGATGTCCGCCAGCACTTCGTCTGAAAGCTTTAATTCGCTTGCAGCGATATTTGTCTTAAGCTGTTCGACGGTTGTTGCTCCAATAATGACAGAGGTCATGAAAGGTCTTGATGCAGAAAAAGCAATCGCCATCTGCGCAATATCAAGACCATGCTTCTTCGCAACATCGATGTAAGCGAGGATTGCTGGCTGTGAATAGGAATTATCCCGCCACATGCCACCGTCCATTACCGAAGCACGCGATCCTTCGGGGATTTTACCGCCAATATATTTTCCGGTCAGCACGCCTGCTGCCAATGTTGAATAGGCAAGCAGACCAACATCCTCAAACAGCGATACCTCTGCCATATCGTGATCAAATTCCCGCTGCAACAGGCCATACTCATTCTGGATCGACGCCATACGTGGCAAATTATGTTCTTCGGCAATTTTCCGCCATTGCATGGTGCCCCAAGCCGTTTCATTCGACAGACCGACATGACGAATTTTGCCCGCACGAACAGCATCTTCAAGACCGAGTAGAACATCATGGATCTGTTCACGTTCCGCCTTAGGATCAACGCTTGAGGGATCAAAACTCCAGCCCTGACCGAAATGATAATGCGGGCGGGATGGCCAATGAATCTGATAAAGATCAATGTAATCTGTCTGCAAACGCCTCAGACTGTCATTCACAGCTTCCGCAACACTGCCACGACTTGGCTTCGCACCGCCGCGGATCCATGGTTGACGTCCACCACCTGCAATTTTGCTGGCGAGGATGACACGATCACGCTTTCCCGATTTCTGAAACCAGTTTCCGATATAAGTTTCGGTTTTGCCAAAACTTTCAGGGCTCATCGGAATGGCATAAGCTTCGGCTGTATCAATAAAGTTGACGCCAGCATCGATAGCAAAATCGAGCTGATCATGTGCGTCATTTTCAGTGTTCTGCACGCCCCAGGTCATGGTGCCAAGGCAGATTTCTGTAACATTGAGGCCTGTGCGGCCCAAAGGCTTCATTTTCACGAGATTTTTCCGGATCAATTTGCCCGCAGGACGCGGATGTGAAGGGGCGTAATTGATAACCCCGCTTTGTCGTGCCTGACAAGGCCGCTCGCCGAAAATTGAAGGAAATTATAGAAAGCGATTTGCTGAATAAGGGGCTGGATCAGTAAATGGCTTCTCACCCGTCATCATCTCTGCAAGCAATCGACCGCTGGCCGGGCCAAGTGTCAGCCCGTGATGGGCATGACCGAAGTCAAACCACAGTCCTTTATGACGCGGCGCGGCACCAATGACAGGCCGCATATCCGGCAAACAAGGGCGCAGACCAAGCCAGGGTTTGGTTTCTACAGGCGCCCCCAGTTGTGGTAACAGACGTCGCGCAACTCTTTCAGCACGTTTGAGCTGAATGAAATTAGCAGGCGCTTTGGGTGACGCAAACTCGATGCCAGTGGAAAGGCGGACGCCTTGCACCATCGGCGCGAGCACATAGCCTGCCTCTTCATCAACCACGGTATGGCCAAGCCGTGCACCATCGTGCATTTCGAAATGCATATGATGACCGCGCTTGATACCGAGCGGTATAGAATAGCCAAATTTCTGGAAAACCAGCCCCGACTGTGGACCAAGGGCCACCACAACTTCACGCGCAAAACTTGGACCGTCCTCCGTCATCACCTGCCAGCCGTTTGCGCTTTCCGCAAGCGTTGCTGCATCGCCATGTACAAACAGGCCGCCATTCGAGCGAAACAAGTCCGCATAAGCCTGAACCAGACCAGCGGGATTGACGATGGTTTTGGGATCAAGCCAATGAATACCCCCGACAACATCGCCCAGTGTCGTTTCGCGTTGTTTCAAGGAAGACGTATCAAGAATGTCATAGGCCAGATTAAACCGTTGCAACTGCGGCAGGCGCTGAACAGCAGCCTTAAATGCGGGCTCATTGCGAAAAACTTCAATCCAGCCCTGCGCACGCACCAGCCGCTCACAACCAGCCTGTGCAATCAATCCATCATGCTCGCGAACGCTCGCTTCAACCAAAGGCAACATGGCTTCAGTCGCAACTTTCAAGCGTTCAGGCGAAGATTCACGCCAATACTGAAACAGCCACCGCGCAATGCGTGGAACATAAAATGGATCGTAGCGCACATCGGAACGCCGGTTGAGGCTATATCGTAGGAGCTTACCCAACCCTTGCGGAAAAGAATAGGGAATGACGCTCGAACGTTCGATAAGACCAGCATTGCCAAAGCTTGTGGCCTGCCCCGGTTCGCCACGATCAATCAGCGTGACCGACCGCCCCCGCGCCTGCAAATGAAGTGCTGCTGAAACCCCGACAATACCCGCGCCCAGAACGATGACATCTTGTTGCTGCATGGTATCCCCGAACCATTCCATGAAATGAAAGCGCGCACCGATAAACAGTCAGCGCGCGCTTTCATACATCAAAGTGAGCAAACTTTTACAAGAAACTTTATTTAATCAGTAAATATCGAAGTCGAAGTATTTCTTCACGATGGTCGCATAGGTGCCATCGTCGCGGATTTTCTTGATAGCCACATTGAACTGCTCGCGCAGATCATTGTCATCCTTGCGCACAGCGATTGCCGTGTCGGTCTGCGTGCCAGGCACATCAACAATCAGCTTGCAACAATCAGCACCATCAGCCTTGATCCAGTCGGAAATCGGGAACTTGTCGGAAACCACCGCATCAAGACGACCGCTTTTAAGATCGGCATTGGCTTCATCGGCAGTCGGATAGAGTTTTATGTCCGCTCCGGCCTTGCCATAAACGTCCTCCGCATAGGTGCCCTGTGTGGTGGAAGCCTGCGCGCCCACCGACTTGCCTTTGAAAGCTTCTGGGGCGAGTGAAGTGATCGGGCTGTCTTTTGGAACGGCAACGGAGAGCGGCGTTGAATAATATTTATCGGTGAACGATACTTGCTTCTGGCGCTCTTCGGTCACACTCATCGATGCAATAACCGCATCGAATTTATTGGTCTGAAGGCCCGGAATCATTCCGTCCCAATCATTAGCAATGATGGTGCACTTGGCTTCCATCGCTTTGCAGAGCGCATTGGCGATATCAACATCCAATCCCTGCAAAGAACCATCGGCCGCAACGAAATTAAAAGGCGGATAAGCGCCTTCTGTCGCGATCTTGATTTCCTTCCATTCTTTAGCCTGCGCCGGAAGTGCGGCGATAATGGAAGCAACGCCTGCGAACAGGATCGATTTCAACATAATATTCCCCTTGACCGTTTTATGGCTCTGTTTTGCAGGTCTATGCCAGCAATTATTTATAGAATGAAGCACCGGACGCCGCCTGTTTCAAGTTAAAGATTGAGCGGCGTCCGATAATTTTATCAATAGATATCGAAGTCGAAATATTTCTTGCGAATTGTCTCGTAAGTGCCGTTGTCGCGGATCTTTTTGATTGCAGCATTGAACTGCTCGCGCAGATCGTCATCACCCTTGCGCAGAGCAACCGCGATTTTTGTTTCAGAACCCGGAATATCGCCCAGGAATTTGCAGCAATCTGCACCCTGTTTCTTCAGCCAGTCGGCTGCGAGAAATTTATCAGCTGCAATTGCATCAATACGACCATTTTCAAGATCGGCATTGGCCTCATCAGCCGTTGGATAAAGCTTCACATCTGCGCCAGCCTTGCCATAAACGTCATCGGCATAATTGCCCTGTGTGGTGCCAGCCTGTGCGCCAACGGTTTTTCCGTCAAATGCTGAAGGCTCAAGCGAGGTAATATCGCTATCCTTTGGCACGACAACTGCCAGTGGTGTGGTGTAATAGCGCTCCGAGAAAGCGACCTGCTTTTCACGCTCGGGCGTAATGGCCATCGAAGCGATCACTGCGTCAAATTTGTTGGCCTGAAGGCCGGGGATCATACCGTCCCAATCATTGGCGACGATTTCACACTTGGCTTCCATCGCTTCACAAAGCGCATTCGCAATATCAATGTCAAATCCGACCAGCTTGCCGTCTGGCGACATATAGTTGAAGGGCGGATAGGCGCCTTCACTGGCGATACGGATTTCTTTCCATTCCTTTGCCTGCACAGGCATGGAAAGGACGACAGAGGCCAGACCGGCCAGCAAAATTGTTTTAAACATCGCTTCCCTATTTCACTTTTAACACACGGGCTTTTTATGCAGTCCTCAGTTCGGATTGCCCGCAAAGCCGAACAAATTCAATTGCAACTTTGGTGCTATTTTAACGCAAGATGACCCGCTGCGTATTGAACGCAACGGGTCTGACAAGGCCTTAACGGTGCTTTCAGGCAACGAGACGCGTTGCATGGTCTTCCTGCGCATAAGCTTTGCCGAAACGGTTTGCGAGGAATGCATCCAGCGTGATGTCTTCCTGGCGAACAAAGCCCTTCTGTGCGATTTCGCCCTTGGCGAGCATGTCAAGCACGGCACAGATTGCCGAGGCCGTGGTGATCTGGATGCCTGAACGAACGATCTTGCCAACCTGATTGGCATAAACCTTGTTCGCATAGGTTTCCTGAACCAAACGGCCGTTCTTGGTGCCCGAAACGGTAACAAAAATCACGATAACGTCCTGAAGTGTGCTTGGCAGGGCATTTTCAAAAATATCCTTGAGCACTTCACGGCGATGACGCAGGCCGAGATCGTTGAGCAGCGCCTTCATGAGCGCAACATGGCCCGGATAACGGATCGTGCGGTAGTTGAGCGTGCGCACTTTGCCTTCGAGCGTATCGCAAAGCGTGCCGAGACCACCCGACGTATTGAACGCTTCGTAAGTTACGCCATCAAGCGAGAATTCTTCACGCTCTTCAAGTGCAGGAACCTTGGTCAATACGCCATTGACGATAGCTTCACATGGCTCGATATATTCATTGATCAGACCGTCTGTGCTCCAGGTCAGGTTGTAGTTGAGAGCATTCGACGGAAATTCTGGCAAGGCACCAACGCGCATACGCACGTTTTCGAGTGTATCGAAACGCTTTGCAAGGTCATAGGCAACAATCGAGATAAAGCCCGGAGCCAGCCCACACTGTGGGATGAATGCTGTCTGTGCATCCTTGGCCAATTCCATGACGCGCTTGGTGCTGGCAACGTCTTCGGTTAGATCGAGGTAATGCACGCCGGTCTTGGCAGCCGCTTCAGCGATCAGCGTCGTGAGCTGAAATGGCGCAGCACTCAGAACAGCAAACTTGCCGGCGAGAACGGTTTCAAGCGCCTTAGCGTCTGCAATGTCGAGTGCCTGCGTTTTGACTTCCGCGCCCGTGTCCAACGCGTCGAGCTGAGCCTGCGAACGATCGACAACCGTCACAGCATAGTCACCAGTCGAAGCCAGAAGATCGGCAATGGTTGCACCAATTTTGCCCGCACCGACAACAACGATCTCTTTCATGTATTTTCCCCTTGGGTAATGCAATTTTGATGAACAAAGAATCTCACAAATTTCGGCGAAAAGAAGCATTTAAACTGACGATTTCACGTTGTTTGTTTGTACGATTTGACGTATTCAATATGCATTATGACGACAAATGCTGACCTAGCCCTCATCGCCCTGCTGCGTGAAAATGCCCGTGCCTCCACTGCCGACCTTGCTCGCAGGCTCGGCGTGTCACGAACAACCGTCCAAAGCAGGCTGGAAAAGCTGGAAAAAAGGCGGATCATCGAAGGCTATACCGTTCGAATCGCTCCTGAATTTGAGCGTGATCTGGTGCGGGCGCATGTGCTGGTGACAGCATTGCCGAAATTTGCACCAAAGGTTGAAACAGCGCTGCGCGGTATCATGGCTGTGCGCACATTGCACTCGGTCAGCGGCCATTTCGATATGATTGTCGTGGTCGAAGCGCCGTCAATTCAGGAACTGGATGTTGTTCTCGACAAAATCGGTGCGCTCGAAGGCGTCGAGCGCACCATGTCATCGATCATTCTCTCGACGCGGATTGATCGATAATCAGTTTCCGACAAATTCGAACTTATCGACATCAACGAGTCCCCGATCCGTGATTTTCAGATGCGGAATGACCGGCAATGCAACAAAGGCGAGTTGAAGAAACGGTTCTTCCAGAACCGAGCCAAGCTCTTCCGCAGCATGGCGAAGTTCGCGCAGCTGTTCACGGACCGTTTCATAGGGTTCAACGCTCATCAGTCCGGCAATCGGCAAAGGCATTTCTGCAAGCACGTTGCCATCGCGAACCACGACAAAACCACCTTCAATTTCACCAAGCCGGTTAGCCGCCGCCGCAATATCTTCATCCGAAACGCCGACCACGCAGATATTATGGCTGTCGTGACTGACGGTTGACGCAATAGCGCCGGCTTTCAGGCCAAAACCATGCACGAAGCCAGTGGCGATATTGCCATTCTTGCCATGTCGCTCAATGACCGCAATTTTGACCACATCGCGCTCAAGATCGGGTTCAACACCATGTGGGCCGACTTTAAGATCAAACTCCAGGCTTTCGGTAATAATCTTGCCCGGAACGATGCCGATGGCGCGGGTCTTGCCGCTATTGGATTGTGATCTGAAGCTCGATGCGCTGACTGTCGGCGCTTTCACACTGTTGCGTCCAACTTCCGCAACAGATCCACGCGTTGAGAACAGCTCTTCAGAAACCACCCTGCCCGCAGATAATACCATTTCTGCATGGCAGCCTTCGAGACTATCGACGACCACGAGATCGGCGCGCTGGCCGGGCGCAACCAATCCGCGATCAAACAAGCCAAAGGCGCGCGCTGCGGAAATGCTTGCAGCACGATAGATCGCAAGCGGCTCAACACCCCCTGCAATCGCCGTGCGAATGAGATAATCAAGGTGGCCCTGATCAGCAATATCGAGTGGATTACGATCATCGGTGCAAAGTGCCAGAAACTGCGAGTGCCGCTCTGTGATGATCGGCATCAAGGCATGCAAGTCTTTGGAAACCGAGCCTTCGCGCACCAGCACATGCATACCCTTGCGCATCTTTTCAAGCGCCTCTTCGGCAGTGGTCGCCTCATGCTCGGTGCGAATGCCTGCCGCAATATAGCCATTCAGATCAAGCCCGCGCAAAAGCGGTGCATGACCGTCAATATGATGTCCCTGAAAGGCTTTTAGCTTCGCCATGCATTCTGGGTCTTTTGATAAAACACCCGGAAAATTCATGAACTCGGCGAGACCGACCACCTTTGGATGATCGGCAAAAGGCAGCAGATCATCGATCAGCAGTTGCGCACCGGACGTTTCCATATGCGTTGCAGGCACGCAGCTTGAAAGCTGCACCCGAATATCCATAATCGTTTCCAGCGAACTATCGAGGAAATATTGCAGACCTTCTACGCCCAGAACATTGGCAATCTCGTGTGGGTCACAAATCACTGTCGTAACGCCCTGTGGCAGCACACACCGATCAAATTCGTGGGGTGTCACATTGGATGATTCAATGTGCAGATGCGTATCGATAAAACCCGGCACAACAATGCGACCGGAAATGTCGATTTCCTTTTTTCCCTGATAGGTGCCGAATGTACCGACAATGCGATCGCCACTGATCGCAATGTCGCTTTCAACAAGCTCGCCGGTAACAAGATCGAAGAAGCAGCCGCCTTTCAACACGATATCGGCGGGTTCGCGACCGGCACCCTGATCGATCATCTGTTCAAGCATTGGCTCACTCCATTCAAATCATTTTCGGAATCAATTTTTCGAAAATAACACAGTGGAGCGTTTTTAGAGCGTGTTTCGATCTGACTGGATCAGATCGGCACTCCAATTTTGTTTGAACGCTGATATTCCATGACGCGGCTACGGTTGAGGACCAGTTCAAGCCTATCGTTCCCCAGACGATGGATGCAAATGCGTTTGTTCCATGGTCCATCCTGCAACATGAACAAGGCTCTGCCATTGCCCAAATCTTCAACCGGCATGACCTGACGCGCAGGGCCTACGCCCATAATGATGTGCCCATTGTCGATGACAAACGACGCGCCATAAAGAGGCGCATTCCACTGGCCGTCAAACTGATTGTCCACAGGCCCCGCCTGCACCGGGCGCAGTTCGCGCTGCACATGGCCGATTTCGCCGTAAAGCACCTCTCCATTCCAGCGCAGCTTCATCGGCGACGATGGTGACAGTGAAGAAGCCCAACCTTCCCCAACGTCATAAAGCCGGTCTTCCGCCCCCAGATAATTGGCAACGCCTTCGCGCATCTCAAGCCAGAATGGCCCCGTATCAGCGACATACAGTCCATCGGGGATAGCAGACGTCTTTTCAGGAAGCGAAAGCCCATTAAGAGCAGCCATACAGTCGCGAGCGATTGTGTATGTGTCTGCATCTTCCCGATTGCAAACAACGATGATTCCTGTTTTTTCGGCAGGATCGAGGAGAAAATAACTTTTATAGCCCGGATGCGATCCGCCATGGCCGACAAAATGCTTGCCACCAATTTCGTTCCAACGCAGACCAAGGCCATAACCTGTCGGGCGGCCATCATTTAAAAAATGCCCCGCGGAAAGTGCCGAAAGCAGCCCGCTCAACGCACCCTCACCGGCCAAAAGAGCCTGCGTCCATTTCGTGAGCGCCATACCACTGCCTGCCACACTTCCAGACGCAGAGAGTTGAAGGCCAGCATGGCTCTGCTGCCATTTTTCGCCGGACTTCCAATAGCCTGGGACCAGTCCTTTGACCGGATCTGCCCAGCAGTCAGGTGCATCCATAAATATATTGAGAGGAAGACCGATCTCGGAGCGTACAAAATCTTTGAAAAACAGACCCTTCCGCTCAAAAGCGGCTTCAACCAGTCGATACCCGGTATTGGAATAGGAAACTTCAGTCCCGTCCGCGAAATTCAACCGCGTCATAGACGATAGAAACTCGATCAGGCTTTCAGCACCCGTATGCGTATCAACCGACAGGCCCAATAATGTCAAACACTCCCGCACATCCGGTAAACCAGATGTCATATCCAAAGCGCGACCGATTGAAACGTCCGCCAACGGGCTTTGCAACTCTGGGAGATGATCGCCAAGCCTGTCATTAAAATCAATGATATCTCTATGGCGCAGCACCATTGCGCAAAACATATGCTTTGTGATCGATGCGTAGCGAATAACGGTGTTGGCGGTAAATGGAATACCTGTCGCGAGACTTTCCAGACCTCCGGCATAAGCGAACTTCGTGCCGTTCAGATCAAACCCGATAATGACTCCGCCTGGCTCATTTTTGTCCCATGTTCTGGAATAAATCTTTGCAGATAAAGAGGCTGCATTCCAGTCTGCTTTGATGGACATAAAAACTCCGCCTGCGAATTTCGGGAACGATAAAACGTTCCAATGCACTTTTCTTAAAAATCGGTCCGCATTTCCGCCGCTGCGTTGCACGTTTTACGGAATAAAACCTGCAAAATGATGCACAGAAATTTGGGCCCATCTAAACCATAAAGATTTCATCGTGAAGGCCTCATCGCTAAAGAGTCGCAATCAATCGTCAGGCAATCATCAGGAAAAACGCCTCTATCCACACTTTCTCCCCAATGTTATCAATTCGTTTTCGTTTTTTTTCCTTTCAACAAATAAAATTTTCGGATTTATTCTGTTTTCGGGAGTTAAAAGTTGTTCAATGAAAATTGAAGTCATATAAGTGTAATAACGATAATGCAGGTTCCGACACCCAGAGGCCGGATCGAATCCGTTCTTGATGCTCACGAAACCTCATTTCCTGAGGAGGAAATATGTTTACCCGTCTGATTACGACTTCGGCGCTGACCGGCGCTCTTGCGTTCACACTTGGCTCGCAGGCTTTTGCCCAGACAGAACTGTCATGGTGGCATGGCATGACCGGTGCAAACAATGAAATGGTCAATGAGCTTTCCAAAGAGTTCAACGAAAGCCAGAGCGAATACAAGATCGTTCCAGTCTATAAGGGCAGCTATCCTGAAACGCTGAATGCAGGCATTGCTGCATTCCGCTCCAAGCAGCCGCCTGCAATCATTCAGGTCTTCGATGCCGGTAGCGGTGTTATGATGGCTGCTGAAGGCGCGGTGGTTCCAGCAGCAGAAGTGCTCGAAAAAGGTGGCTATAAGTTCGACAAGTCACAATATTTGCCGGGTATCGTGGCTTATTATTCGAAGCCAGACGGCACCATGCTGTCTTTCCCTTATAACTCTTCTTCGCCGATCCTCTATTATAACAAGGACACTTTCAAGAAAGCTGGCCTTGACGAAAACAACCCGCCAAAGACATGGCCAGAAGTTTTTGAAGCAGCCAAAAAGATCAAGGCAAGCGGCGCATCGGCCTGTGGCTTTACCTCGACATGGCTGACATGGATTCAGACCGAAAACTTTGCTGCATGGAATAATATTTCCTACGGCACCAACGAAAATGGCCTTGCAGGCACGAATGTGGAACTCAAGATCAACGAACCACTTTTCGTTGAACATTTTCAGGCAATTGCCGATCTTGCCAAGGACGGCACCTTCCGTTACGGCGGCCGTACATCTGAAGCAAAGCAGCTTTTTACCTCGGGTGAATGCGCAATGCTGACTGAATCTTCGGGCGGACTTGGCGATGTGGTGAAATCTGGCATGAATTACGGCATCGGTCAGTTGCCTTATTATGAAGGCCATGGCCCGCAGAACACTATTCCGGGTGGCGCAAGCCTCTGGGTCTTCGCAGGTCTCAGCGACGATCAGTACAAAGGCATCGCACAATTTTTCAACTTCCTTTCGCAGACCAAAACTCAGCAGAAATTGCATGAAAAGTCCGGCTATCTGCCTGTGACGATGGCTGCTTATGAAGCAACCAAAAACTCGGATTTTTATGAAAAAAATCCGGGCCGTGAAACGCCAATCCTTCAGATGATGGGTAAAGCACCGACGGAAAATTCCAAAGGTGTCCGCCTCGTCAACCTGCCGCAGGTTCGCGATATTCTGAATGAAGAATACGAAGCAATGCTTGGTGGCAAGCAGGATGCAAAAACGGCTCTCGATAACGCCGTAAAACGCGCAAACGAAGCGATTGCCGCCGCACAATAATAATATGATGAAATAAAGCATACCGCCGGCCCATTAGGGTTGGCGGTATTGCTATCCGCAAGGAAACTCCCCGTGCAGAAAGTCACGTTTCCAAACAAAGTCTTACCCTTTTTCCTGCTGGCCCCGCAGATCATATTGACTGTGATCTTCTTCTTCTGGCCAGCCAGTCAGGCAATTTATCAATCCTTCATGCGCGAAGACGCGTTCGGATTGAAATCCACATTCGTTGGACTTGCCAATTTTACGAATGTGTTATCCGACCCCAATTACCTGCATTCCGTTCAGGTCACGATTGTCTTCAATCTTCTGACTGCGTTTGTAGCCATGGGCGCAGCCTTGCTGCTTGCAACGGCTGCTGACCGTGTCATTCGCGGCAAGACATTTTATCGTACATTGCTGATCTGGCCCTATGCTGTAGCCCCAGCTGTTGCAGGCCTGTTGTGGCTGTTCATGTTCAACCCAGCGATGGGCACACTTGCCTATCTGCTGCGCAGCAGCGGCTTTGCATGGGATCCTCTGCTCAATGGCAATCAGGCGATGGCGATGATTGTCGGTGCAGCCGCATGGAAACAGATCTCTTACAATTTCCTGTTTTTTGTCGCGGGCCTTCAGGCCATTCCAAAATCACTGATCGAAGCTGCTGCCATTGATGGGGCGCGCGGCGCGCGGCGATTCTGGTCGATCGTGTTTCCGCTTCTGGCGCCAACCACATTCTTCCTGCTGGTGGTCAACACGGTTTATGCCTTCTTCGACACATTCGGCATCATCCATGCTGTAACCGGCGGCGGCCCTGCCAAAGCAACCGAAACTCTGGTCTACAAGGTTTATAATGACGGTTTCGTCAATCTTAACCTCGGCTCTTCATCGGCGCAGTCAGTTATTCTGATGATTATCGTGATCGCCCTGACCGCATTCCAGTTCCGCTTCATTGAGAAGCGCGTGCATTATTCGTGAGTGAGGCGAGAATGATTGAAAAACGCCCAGTCTCCAATCTGATCGGCCATTTGATCCTGATCATCGGGATCATCATTGTTGCCTTTCCGATTTATTACACCTTCATCGCGTCAACGATGACATCCGGCCAGATCATCCGTCCGCCAATCTCGCTCTTGCCCGGCGGGCATATGATGGAGAACTATAACGAAGCCATATTCGGCGGCGTTGAACGTGTTGTTGGCGTCAGTCTTGAACGGCTTTTGTGGAATTCATTCGTCGTTGCCATGCTGATTGCCGTTGGCAAGATCATCATCTCCTTCATGTCGGCGTTTGCGATTGTGTTCTTTCGCTTTCCATTCCGCATGTTCTTCTTCTGGATGATTTTTGTTACACTGATGCTGCCTGTCGAAGTGCGTATTCTCCCGACCTATAAGGTCATCGTCGATCTCGGTTTGATTGACACTTACGCTGGTCTGACATTGCCTTTGATGGCATCGGCAACGGCAACATTCCTGTTCCGGCAGTTCTTCCTCACCATTCCCGGTGAGTTGGTAGAAGCTGCACGCATCGATAATGCAGGTCCATTTCGCTTCATGCGTGATATTCTGCTGCCGCTGTCGAAGACGAACATTGCTGCCCTCTTCGTCATTCTCTTCATTTATGGCTGGACCCAGTATCTGTGGCCGCTGCTCGTGACCAATGACGCAAAGATGAACACCATTATCATCGGCCTGCGCCGTATGGTGGATTTCGCCGATGCTTCCACACCGTGGAATTACGTCATGGTCACGGCCATTCTGGCTATCATACCGCCTATTCTCGTGGTGGTATTGATGCAGCGCTGGTTCGTCAAAGGTCTCGTTGAAACGGAAAAATAATGAGCAAGATCATTCTTGATAATGTCCGCAAAAGCTATGGCGGCGGTGTTGAAGTCATCAAAGGCGTTTCGCTGGATATTCAGGACGGCGAGTTCGTCGTTCTTGTTGGACCTTCAGGCTGCGGAAAGTCCACGCTTCTGCGCATGATCGCAGGACTTGAAGGCATAAGTGCTGGTACAATTTCCATTGGTGACCGGATCGTCAACGATGTCGAACCAGCCGAACGCGACATCGCAATGGTGTTTCAGAACTATGCGCTCTATCCGCATATGACTGTTCGCGAAAATCTCGCCTATGGTCTGAAAAATCGCAAAACGCCCAAAGACGAAATCGAACGCCGCATCAACAAGGCCGCAAAAGCGCTTGAAATTGAACAGTTTCTTGATCGCAAGCCGCGCCAGCTTTCGGGCGGTCAGCGTCAGCGCGTTGCCATGGGTCGCGCTATCGTGCGTGAACCGGCTGCATTCCTTTTCGATGAACCGCTTTCAAACCTCGATGCAAAACTTCGCGTACAGATGCGCGTTGAGATCAAGCGCCTTCAACGTGCACTCGGCACAACCAGTGTTTACGTCACACACGATCAGATGGAAGCCATGACCATGGCTGATCGTCTCGTGGTATTGAACGCCGGCAATATTGAGCAGGTTGGCACCCCAATTGAGCTTTATGAAAAACCGGCTTCGACCTTCGTTGCCACTTTCATCGGTTCACCATCGATGAATCTGCTCGAAAAGAGCGAAAGCACTGTCTGGCTGCCGGGTAAAGCGGTTGCGCTTCCTTCGGAGAAGTACACTTTTGGTGTGCGTCCTGAAGATATTCGTATCATTGAGAACGGTGAGCCTGACGCAGATGGCTTCAACACGGAAGTACGTATTGACGCGATCGAACTGGTTGGCGCCGAAAGCTATATCCATAGCTCTCTCTCCGATGGCAAGCCGCTGATCTTCCGCGTTGCCGGTCGCTCAGAACATTCCATAGATGAAATGGTCAAAATCGGCGCTTCTGCGAAAGACGTTCATATTTTTGGTGCCGATGGTCGCCGCGCGGGCAACTAATTTCAATATCGGGCGTTCTGCATTTTGAGCGCCCGATATATAAGAAATCGCTTCATTTTAGCATTTTCGTTTTCTTTGTTATGCGCTACACGAAATAGAATATTTTTCTCCCTCCGAGGAACGCGCATTCGATGACCCATCCGCAGATACTGTCCTTTGCAGTGATCATTCTTATGATGGGGGCATTTATCTGGGGCAGATTTCGCTACGATATTGTAGCTCTCTGCTCGCTTTTATTGGCTGTTGCCGTTGGCGTCGTCCCTTATGATCAGGCTTTTACCGGTTTCAGTGATGACATCGTCATTATCGTGGGCAGCGCGCTGATTGTGAGTGCCGGAGTGGCACGCTCAGGCCTTATGCAAAACGCGGTTCAGCGATTTCTGCCGGATATAAACAGCGTTCGATTGCAGCTTGCGGTTCTTGTTGCCATTGTTACGGTTTTATCGGCATTCGTGAAAAATGTTGGTGCATTGGCAATTATGATTCCGGTTGCGTTCCAGTTTGCGCGCCGCTCCAATGTCTCGCCATCAACCTTCCTTATGCCAATGGCGTTTGGTGCGCTGCTTGGTGGCTTGATGACGCAAGTGGGCACCTCACCCAACATCGTTGTGTCGCGCATTCGCGGTGAAATGGTCGGTCAGCCCTTCACGATGTTCGATTTCACCCCCGTCGGCGCTATACTCGCCAGTGTAGGTCTGATTTACCTTGTGACTTTTTATTGGCTTGTGCCGCAGCGCACGCGCGAAAACATTTCGCTCAACGAAGCGATTAAGATCAAAAACTACGCCTGTGAAGCCAGTGTGCTTGCCAATTCTCCTGTTGTTGGCAAACGCATCAGTGATCTGATCAAGCCAGCTGAAGGCGAGGCGATGGTAACATCGATCGTTCGCAAGAACAGCCGCATTACACCTTTGCCCGATACCGTGATTGTTGAAAACGATGTCGTGCTGCTTGAGGGCGATCCGAAAGCACTGGACACCGTTGTAAGTTCTGGAAAACTCACTCTATCGAAAAACAGAAACCCGTCTGAAACAAGCGGTTCAACGGAGATCGAAACCGTTGAGGCTGTTATCGGCACCAATTCCCGCCTGGTCGGCCTGAACGCACAACAGCTTGATATCTACGCGCGCTATGAGGTCAATCTGCTCGCAGTCAGTCGGCCCGGCCAGCGTATTTCAGAACGGCTGAGTGAGGTACGTCTGAGCTTTGGGGATGTGGTGGTTCTGCAAGGCAGACAAGCCAGCCTTTCAAACTTCCTGACCGAATCTGAATTGCTGCCATTGGCACGACGCAAGCTGATGCTTGGAAGTGTCCGGCGTGGCCTCGTCCCGCTTACCATTCTCATTGCTGCAATTGGTGCGACGGCATTGAGTATCGTGCCTGTCGCGGTTGCATTTTTTGCCGCGGCCGTTGCTATGCTGCTATTCAAAGTCATTCCGATCAACGAAGTCTATGATGAGATCGACGGCCCAATTCTGGTGATGCTTGCGGCCCTGATACCTGTGTCTGATGCTTTGCGAACAACGGGAGGCACTGAGCTGATCGCACAATGGCTGTCAAACATTGGTCACCAATTGCCGCCTGCTGGCGCACTGGCGCTCATTCTGGTGACGGCCATGATGGTCACGCCTTTTCTCAACAATGCCGCAACGGTGCTGGTTATGGCTCCGATTGCAACGAGTTTCGCAGCGGGACTGGGCTTTAAGCCGGAAGCCTTTCTTATGGCGGTAGCGATTGGCGCGGGGTGCGATTTCCTCACCCCGATCGGACATCAGTGCAATACGCTTGTGATGGGTCCCGGCGGCTATAAGTTCAGCGATTATCCCAGACTTGGGCTGCCATTATCGATCATTATCGCACTTGTAACAGTGCCTGCGCTGATGTTCTTCTGGCCGCTACGGTAACTCGGCCGCCATCGAACGCATCCATTCAAGGCTTTCTGAAACGATTTTCTCAATAGGATCGACAACATCTGCGCGGAATACCATGGGTTCGCCGACCGGGCTTTCGAGGGTGGCAAGTTGGCTTTCCAGCATTGCTAATGGCATAAAGTGGCCGGTACGGTGGCCCATATGTTCATGCAGAACTTCAAAACTGCCATCGAGGAAAATGAACAACAGCGGTCCATGTGCAGCCTTCCGAAGGCGCTCACGATAGCTTCTCTTAAGCGATGAGCAGGATATGATGATTCCGCTTTCACCCGTTGCAAGACGCTCTGCGATGAGGTCAAGCCAAGGCCAACGATCATCATCCTGCAACGGAATTCCAGCCACCATTTTATCGACATTGGATTGTGGATGCAGGCTGTCACCTTCAAGAAAAGGCAGATGAAGGGCTTCTGCCAGCCTTTCCCCGACTGTCGATTTACCGGAGCCGGAAACGCCCATGACTATTATATGCAATCCCGACATGCTCAGAATGTCTCCAACTCAAGATTAACGCGTTGTGCAGCGCCGACCACATGCTTTCGCATGACGTCTCGCGCCTTTAAAGGATCGCGCTCGGCAATCGCATCGCGGACTGCTTGATGCTCCTGAATTGTGATTTCAACGATCTCTTCGAGAACCGCACGCGCCCGCGCGGCGCGAATGGCCTGGCTGATACGCTCTGCAATAAAACCAAGAACGAGAGGAAAATATTCGTTATGCGTGGCACTCGCCAATGCGCGGTGAAATGCCAGATCGGCATCAATGCCTTCATCGGCCCATTTCTTGTGGCCACTCATTCCTGCGAGCGCTTCATCCAGCTTGCACATGTCCTCGGCCGTGTGATGCACAGCCGCAAGGCCAGCAGCCTCAATCTCAAGTGCCATGCGCAGCTGAAACAAGCTGCGGAAATGATCGCGGTCGGCAAGCGTTTCAGGCTCAATACGAATCGCTTGACGCCGGTCGGGTTCGGTAACAAATGCGCCAACCCCCTGTCGCGTTTCAATCAGCCCCTCGCTGCGCAGTTGCGCAATAGCCTCGCGAATGACCGAACGGCTAACGCCAAAACTTTGGGCCAAACGATGTTCGGTTGGCAATTTATGCCCCGGTTGCCAGCTACCTTCGGTTATCTGGCGCACAATCTCAGAAGCAATACGGGCGGGAAGCTGTTCACTCCGTCTGATTTCATCGAACAAGGCGTTCTCCCATAATGTCCTGACACTCGACCGCTATTGAAGCCATTGATATTTGACCTGTTATGGTTCTGCAATGTGAAACACTATTTCATGTCGAAACCGCATTTGGTGCATAAAACTGTTTTCAAAGCAGGTATATATAGTTATCAGACAACCAGACAATAAATTCGGATTCAATTCAATCCGGATTTCTGAGTTGAGGAGATATTGCCAAATGGGAGGACTATCCGTGCAAGACAAGCATATTCTGAATTCATCCACCATCCTGCCCGAAGACAGTGCATCGGCAGTTCTGATCGGCCGGGTGTGGTCAAAGGCTGAAAATGGTCCCTGCCCCGTTTTGGTCGCCAATGGCCATGTGCATGATCTCTCTCAACTTTCCGCAACCGTTTCCGGCTTGCTCGAACGTAAAACACTGGTCGATGAGCTCAAGGATGTCAGCCGCTTTGCCGATCTTGGAGCTTTAGACGATTATCTTTCCGGCGCAAAAGGCGAATTGCTGGCGCCCATCGATTTGCAATCAATCAAAGCTGCAGGCGTCACTTTCGCCGACAGCATGCTCGAGCGCGTGATCGAAGAACAGGCAAAAGGCGATCCGACGCGCGCGCGCGAAGTCCGTGATCGGCTTGCACCAGTGATTGGCGACAGTCTGCGCGGCGTCGCCGCCGGTTCCGAGAAAGCTGCACAGGTCAAGGCGCTGCTTCAGGAAATGGGCCTCTGGTCGCAATATCTGGAAGTCGGGATCGGTCCCGATGCTGAAATTTTCACCAAGTCGCAGCCCATGTCTGCAGTTGGCTGTGGTGCCACGGTTGGCATCCTGCCGATCTCGCAATGGAACAATCCTGAACCGGAGGTGGTCCTGGCTGTGGCTTCGGATGGCCGCATTGTCGGTGCAACACTCGGAAATGACGTCAATTTGCGTGACGTCGAAGGGCGCTCAGCGTTGCTTCTCGGCAAGGCCAAGGACAACAATGCATCCTGCGGAGTTGGCCCGTTCATTCGTCTTTTCGACGGAAACTTCACCATGGATGTGCTGCGCAAGCTCAAGCTTTCGCTCAAAGTAACCGGTAGCGATGGTTTCGAAATGACCGGGGAAAGCCCAATGGAAGCGATCAGTCGCGATCCAGAAAATCTTGCCGGGCAAATGATGAACCGTAACCACCAATATCCTGATGGTGCCGTTCTTTTCCTCGGCACAATGTTTGCCCCCGTCAAAGACCGTCGTGGAGCAGGTCAGGGCTTCACACACGAAATCGGCGACAAGGTGGAAATCTCTACGCCTAAGCTCGGATGTCTCGTTAATTGGGTGGATCGCACCGATAACTGCGCCGAATGGACTTTTGGTATTCGCGCTTTGATCCAGAACCTTCAGAAGCGCAATCTGCTCGACAAGATTTAAAATAATAAGGCCGCATATCAGATTTGATATGCGGCCTTTGAATTAGCTCAGCGGAATAGTATTTCCGTCTTTTGATGACTGATACGCGCCGGACATTGCATCATATTGTGCGCGAATTGCATCCAGTCGCTTTTCCAGCCGCTGACGATCCGGCTCCGGCAGCGATGCCACCATTTTTGGAATTGAATGGCTGTGCCAGAAGCTATTATCGCGGTTGTAGCCACCCGGCTCCAATGTGAAGACCTCTTTGAGGATTTTCAGATCATGCGGGATCGAAAACGCATCGCGTGAATCCTCATGGCTGAACAGATAATAAAAATTATCAAACCCGCTCCACGTGATCGCCGAAAGGCACATAGAGCATGGCTCATGCGTGGACAGGAAAACCATATCTTTGGTGTTGGGGCGCCCCTGCTCCGGCATTTCATAATAGCGTTTGAGCGTGTGCACTTCACCATGCCAGAGGGGATTTTCGGTTTCATTATTCGTTTCAGCCAGCACCAGAGACAAATCTGACTTGCGCAAAAGTGCAGCACCAAACACCTTGTTGCCTTTTGCAACGCCCTGTTGGGTCAAAGGAATGATGTCTTGTTCAATGACATCAATTAGCTTCTCAAGCAGCTTAAATTCATCCGGTGCCATCATCTGAACTCCCAAATAAAGCAGATAGAAAAACGCCGGGGTATTGCCCCGGCGTTTATTGTTATTCTGGGAAAAATGCGAAGCGGATCACAAACAATGCCGCTACAATCCATGTTGCCAGATGCACCTCGCGTGCTTTTCCGGTGACAGCTTTGAGCACAACATAGGTGATGAAACCAAAAGCAAGACCGTTTGCAATCGAATAGGTGAATGGAATTGCAAGTGCCGTCAGAGCGGCAGGCGCTGCTTCTGTGATCTCGTCCCACTTGATTTCTGACAACTCACGCATCATCAGGCAGGCAACATAAACAAGTGCCGGTGCTGTGGCATAGGCAGGCACGGAACCTGCCAGCGGTGAAATGAACAGCGCAGCAAGGAACAGCACAGCAACAACAAGTGCTGTCAAACCTGTTCGGCCACCAGCCTGAACGCCGGATGCGCTTTCGACATAAGCGGTCGTTGAGGATGTGCCGAGCAGTGAGCCGCCGAGGATGGCTGTGCTATCTGCAAACAAGGCCCTGCCAAGGCGATTTGGCTTACCCGGTTCGATCAGGCCGCCGCGCTTTGCAACACCGATCAGCGTACCGGTCGCGTCAAAAACTTCGACAAGCACGAAAACCAGAATCACATGCAGAATGCCGGTATGCAATGCACCCATGATATCAAGCTGCATGAATGTCGGCATGAGACTTGGAGGCGTGTCGAACACACCATTAAACTGCGTAATGCCGAGCGAAATCGATGCAATGGTAACAACGAGGATACCGATCAGAATTGCGCCGCGAATTTTGAGCGCATCCAGAGCTGCGATGATGAAAAAGCCTGCAATCGCCAGAAGCGGACCGGCACCATGCAAATCGCCAAGACCGACCAGTGTTGCCGGATTAGCAACAACAATGCCTGCATTCTTAAGACCGATCAACGCCAGAAACATGCCAATACCGGCTGCAATGGCGCTGCGCAATGATTGTGGAATACCCTCAACCAGCCAACGTCGAATACCTGTTACGGTGAGGAGCAGGAAGATGACACCAGAGATGAACACCGCGCCAAGCGCCTGTTGCCAGGAAAAGCCCATAGCGCCCACAACTGTGAAGGCGAAAAAGGCATTCAGGCCCATGCCCGGAGCCATGCCGATCGGCCAATTGGCAACAAGTGCCATGACGATCGAACCCAATGCCGCCGCAAGACAGGTTGCAACGAAAACCGCGTTGCGATCCATGCCCGTGCTGGACAAAATATCAGGATTGACGAAGATGATGTAAGACATGGTCAGGAAGGTCGTCAAACCGGCGATAACTTCCGTTCTCACCGATGTGCCGTGTTCCTGCAACTTGAACAGCTTTTCCAGCATGGTCCCTCCAGGGCAAAAGCTCGCTTTCCATAACACCAATGAATGACGCAACGCGAAAGAGATCGCTCAGCCACTTTTAATCAGTGCAATCTATTGCGAATGCCGTATTTGTTAACCGCAGCCACATAACAGCAAGCGGATTTGTTCCCCATACACCCAATACGATCAAAAACACAGTTCTGCCGCAAGAATGCCTGTTTATTAACGTGATTTAGTTTGGACCGAGATTTTGCGCTGCGCCAGCCGTCCATTCAGGCTTTATTTTTTGAAAGAGCTTCAAAAATGACAGATACCCAACGTCGCACTTCTAAGACTATCTAATTGTTTATCATAATATTTTTAGCAAAATTGCGGTGCCATACATGCCAAGCGCAAAGAATGTATGCGCAACCAGATTCAGCACTCTCACCGTGCGCGCATTGGGCAATCGCGATGCTGCCCAGCCGATTCCCAAGCCCGGCTGTAACAAAAACCAGCCTGCAGCCACTGTCAGGAGACCGAATATCCATGCCGGAAGAAATGCTGGATTCGCGAACCATACACTGCCGGCATAAAGCGCAAAAATAACGCCATAAAGAATACCAACGGCATAATGACCAATCCAGCCCAAAGCGACCTCATGCGCATAGGGCCGGGATGCAGCAATGTCATCGTGAAATATCTGCCCGTCGCACAAATGCCAGAACCAGCGGCCAACAAGACCCCAATTCGGGCGCGACTGACCGGGAAACTGCGCAAGCGCAAGCGCCCAGACATCCATGACAATCGTCGCACCGATGCCGATTATTATTCCATTGAGAATGAGATTGATCATAGGAAGGCCTTACACAACATCGGGTAGCCACATAAGCGTGTGGCTACCCGATGTGCAAGCCTTAATATTTAATATTCCGTTTTGGGCTAGAGCCCGCAATACATTCCAATTACGATAATGCCTTACGTATGGGACAGTATACAATTACGGAATGAAAGCTTCTATCTAATCAGCAGTGATGATTTTCGATGCTAAACTATCTTTACATCTATAAAGAAGCGTAGCTTCATCGCTGGCCCCCACACAAATACAGGTTACAAGAGCTGCATACATAAGCAAGAGAAGAACGTCCCAATTTAATGGGTGTTTTGTCTCAAAAAGAAAAAATTGACTCTGGAACAGAAACGCAATCAACGCGCGATATCAAAATGCTTTAATGGAATGATCTATAATAAGCCATTTTTAAAAACAAAAGCGCCGGGACTGGAGGACCGACGCTTTGTTATATTGATTGAATTTCACTTTCGGGGCGATCGATTGTGAGCCGCACCATCAGTGATTACTTACCGAACACTGCGCTCTGAATCTGCGAACGCGATACGCCGATGTCGGCAAGAAGATGATCGTCCATCGCACCAAGTTCACGCATTGCACGACGGCGGGAAACATACTGCTGGAATTTCTGACGAATGTTCATTTCTTCTCTCCTCGTTGGATGCCTCATAAATAGTCTTTTGCACAAAATTCCACCACGGATATGATTGCAAATGAGGCATGCATTTTCGGTGGAGCTCGCTGCCTTAAAAAGGCAGCTATCCCCTGCACCATAGGCTGCACAGCGAAAGCATGCGCAGCAAAATGGGTTCATTGAACGTTTGCAAACCGACGGTAATTAAAGCAGTTTAGAGCGAGTGCCATCTGCGCGATCAAGCGCGATAAACTTTAGGTCAGTTTTTCGAAATTCCACAAAATTGCCTTTTGCTAAATCGGCTTTAATCGATTAATCCGATCCGCGGAGGAAACTATCCTTGGCCCATATTCGGACATCACAATGCTTTACGGTATTTTCCTCGCATTCGCTTCCTATGCCGCATTCGCTGTAAGCGATGCCTGCGTCAAGTTTTTGGACGGCACACTCTCCCCTTATGAAGTTGCCTTCTATGGTGCCGTTCTGGGTATACTTGCCATTCCCTTTACCAAAAAGCCCGGCGACGAATGGCTGGACATGTTCAGGACAACCAATCTCAAGCTTTGGCTGTTGCGAACACTGACCGCCGCGATGGGGGTGATTGGCAGTGTAGTCGCCTTTACCCATCTTTCCATGGCAGAGGCATTTGCACTCATCTTTCTGCTGCCTGCTTTCGTTACAATCCTTTCCGTGATTTTTCTCAAAGAACAGGTAGGCTGGCGCCGCTGGCTGGCAGTTATCATCGGCTTTATCGGCGTTTTGGTGGTTCTGCGTCCGGGATTCCGCGAATTATCGATCGGTCATCTTGGTGCGCTTGGCGGAGGCCTCGGCGGTGCGTTCAGCATCGTTATTTTTCGCGCTATGGGAAAAAAGGAAAAGCGCATCTCGCTTTACACCGCCGGTCTGGTCGGGCCGATCCTTATCTGCGGCGCGCTTATGATCCCGAGCTATCAGACGCCATCCGCCATTCAATGGACCTATCTGGCAGGTTATGGCCTGCTGGCAGCATTCGCCAATATTCTTTTGATGCTTGCCGCACAACGTGCGCCAGCCAGCGCCATTGCATCTCCGCAATATAGCCAGATGCTCTGGGCCATTTTATTTGGCTATTTTATCTTTCATGATCGCATCGATCTGCCAATGCTCATCGGCATCGTTTTGATCACCATCTCCGGCCTGTTTACTTTCGTCCGTGAACGCCAGCGCGGAATTGAAGGTCCGGCAGCCGTGGCAACATCTGACCCGTCCTCGGCTTTGGCCGAAGATAAATAGACCGCAATTCTTCAAAGGCAGGTCGCACATTTTGGGCAGCCGCGCTATTGGAAACGGGTAAATAACTGATACAGCTGAGCGAGAGTCTCTTGCCAAAATTATATAATGGTGGCTGTCTGAATGCTTGAACATACGCCTTTGTTTATGACAGTCGCCGTTATTGCGGCCTTTCTGGTGGGATTATCGAAAGGCGGACTGCCATCTGTCGGCACATTATCAGTGCCATTGATGGCATTGGTTATTTCGCCTGTGACAGCCGCAGCCCTCTTATTGCCGATCTATGTCGTAAGTGACATGTTCGGCCTCTATCTTTACCGGCACCATTTTTCAGCGCGCAATCTCGCTATTCTCACACCCGCAGCCATTGTTGGCGTCGGATTGGGCTGGCTGTTCAGTTCACATCTTTCAAGCACTTTCATCGGCATGCTTGTGGGCTTAGTGGGCCTGTTCTTCTGCTTCAATGTCTGGATGGGCGCGAAATATCGCCGTAAGGCGCGCAAGGCCGATATTCCGGGAGGCACTTTCTGGGGAATTTTGACCGGACTTACCAGCTTTGTGTCCCATTCAGGTGCGCCGCCATTTCAGATGTATGTACTTCCTCAACATCTCGAAAAGCTGGTTTTCGCAGGCACATCGACCATTCTCTTTGCCATCGTTAATGCTGTTAAGCTGATCCCTTACTGGCAGTTGCAGCAATTCTCCAATCTCGATTGGTCGCTGGGCCTGTGGTTGTTACCAGCAGCAATCATCGGGACCTTTATTGGTGCAAAGCTTACGCGTGTCATGCCGGATGGCCCGTTTTTTCTGCTGGTACAGATCACACTTTTCGGTCTGTCGATTAAATTGATAGCCGACTGGGTTTTGCCATTCTTCTCGATTTAGAGCACAATCCAGAAGCAGACCCATCGTGCAGCGCTCGACAAGCAATAACTGCGAACAACGGAGGCAAATCATGGTCGAACTGGTCAATAATATTGAAAATATCGAATTCATCATCTCCAAAGCACGGGAGTATGACGTTCAAGTGCCTGCGGTGGACGAATCTTCCGGCTCCAATGCAGCAGATGATGGTGATGTCGACATTCTGGATTCCTCCGTCGACAACCCGACCCGAAAGGAACTGATTGCGGCCATCCAATCGCTAAATGAAGATGAACGCATCGAATTGCTGGCGCTGGTCTGGGTTGGTCGTGGTGATTTCAGCGCTGCGGAATGGGAAGAAGCCCTCTCGACAGCCGGAGATCGTCACAATGGACGTGAAGCGAAATACCTGCTCGGCATTCCTCTTTTAGGTGACTACATCGAAGAAGGTCTGGAAACGCTCGGCATCGAATTCGGAGCCTACGATAATGAATAAGAAAATTTGATTGTTCCATTCTTTCTTCTGTTTTGACCTCGTCATGAATGGAAGGTAGTTTCCGCAAAGCGAAAAATGCGACCCAAAAGCGAAGTCGTATTTGGGAAAGGTGCATCGTTTAGAATACGAAATGAATGCGCATAATGCGTCGTCGGGAATGGGCGAAATGGCGTCCCTTAAAATCAAATCAGCACCCATGGAGGACTTCATCATGCTTCAGAAAAATCTGGATCAGAAAACGGATTTTTATATCGACGGCGCGTGGCAGGCTCCGTTGGAGGCAAAAACAATTGAGGTCATCAATCCGGCAACTGAAAAACCTTATGCGGTTATTTCTGCGGGTTCGGCTGCGGATATTGATCTTGCTGTCGCTGCTGCACGCAAAGCGTTTCCACTATGGAGCGAAACGCCCGCTGAAGAACGCATTGGTTATCTGCGCCGTATTGTGGATGTTTATGAACGCCGCCTTGAGGAAATGGCACAGGCGATTTCCAAGGAAATGGGCGCGCCGATCAAACTTGCGCGCGAGTCTCAAGCCGCTGCGGGACTGTCGCATACAAAGGCTTTTATCGCTGCATTCGAGAATTTTGAATTCGAGGAAATTCTTTCGCCCAAGCATCCCAATCAGACAATCGTACATGAACCGATTGGCGTTTGTGGCCTGATTACCCCATGGAACTGGCCGATGAACCAGATTTCACTCAAGGTTATCCCGGCTCTTGCCGTGGGCTGCACGGTTATCCTCAAGCCATCCGAGATCGCTCCCATGTCGGCCATGCTCTTTGCCGAATTTATCGATGAGGCCGGGCTGCCAAAAGGCGTATTCAATCTTGTGAATGGGGAAGGTCCGATCGTGGGTGAAGCAATGTCGCAGCATCCGAATATCGACATGATGTCTTTCACTGGCTCAACGCGTGCGGGTACGGCTGTTTCGCGTGCAGCGGCTGCGACGGTGAAGCGTGTTTCGCTGGAACTTGGTGGCAAGTCGCCTAATATCGTGTTTGCGGATAGCGATCTCGAACAGGCCATCAAACGCGGTGTAAACCATTGCTTTGAGAATACAGGCCAATCCTGCAATGCGCCAACGCGTATGCTGGTTGAGCGTTCGGTCTACGAAAAGGCAGTCGAGTTTGCGAAAAAAGCAGCCGAAAATACCAAGGTCGATGATCCGGCAAAGGAAGGCGAACATATCGGCCCCCTCTCCTCATTTGTTCAGTTTGAAAAGGTTCAAACAATGATCCAGAAGGGCATTGATGAAGGTGCGCGTCTGGTTGCCGGTGGGACAGGCCGTCCGGACGGTATTTCTGAAGGCGATTTCGTCAAGCCAACAATCTTTGCAGATGTGAACAATGATATGAGCATTGCGCGCGAAGAAATCTTTGGCCCGGTTTTGGCGATGATTCCTTTCGACACGGAAGAAGACGCCATCGCGATTGCCAATGATACGCCTTATGGTCTTGCGGCTTATGTTCAGACCGGCAATGCGGATCGGGCAAAGCGCGTTGCGCGAAAGCTGCGCGCTGGCATGGTTCAGATCAACGGCACATCGCGCGTTGCCGGAAGTCCGTTCGGCGGATACAAACAATCAGGCAATGGACGCGAAGGCGGCAAATGGGGTCTGGAAGACTTCATGGAAGTGAAGCTGATCAGCGGCTGAAATACACCCACAAAATAAAATAAAAGCGCCGGGTCTCCGGCGCTTTATTTATCTGTGATTCCTGCCAGCTATAATAAATGGCGTAATGGGCGGATGATATATATGTACCCCCGAACCTGTTCCTTGATGGACCAAAGCGACTTGAGCATTCGGCCGGCAAGGAACGGGTTCACTTCTCTGCTTTTCCCAGAACGCATCCCCGCTTTCAAAAGCACTACTCTAATATGCAGCCCCCAGCTTGAGACTGGCGAATTCCGGGGAGTCCAGCAGATCTTGATGATGGGCGCGGGCAACGTCTGGATGTGAACGCAGGCGGCTCTTCAAATTGTTCTGCCCCACTTCGCGGAAAAGCGTATTGAGCGGATCAACGCTTACGCCGCGCTCTTTTGTCTTCAAGTCTTCCGGCAAATCAATAACAGGGATTGTGGCATCATAACGTGCACCAAGGAAGAACGCGACGGAAAAGCGTTCAGTGCCTGCAGGCGGCGCAACAACGCCATGCACATCAGCGCGTACAAACCCATTGGTTGCCAATTCGAGGAGTTCACCCGTATTGATGACAAACGTGCCCGGCACAGGTGGCGCATCAATCCAGACGCCGTCTTCACGCTGCACGCGCAGACCCGGAACAACATCCTGAAGCAGAACGGTCACGAAGCCACCGTCCTTGTGTGCGCCAACGCCCTGTTCGCTTTCAGCCACATCGCGCCCCGGATAGCGAATGATCTTCAAAAGCTGCGAGGGATGCGGTTCATAGATTTGCGCGAAGAAATCTTCGCTCTGCCCGAGAGCCTGCGCAATGGCTTTGAGTACATCAATGCCAACACGCGTCACTTCCGCCTGATAAGCAAGCAAGAGTGGCTTCAGCTCAGGCAACGCCTCTGGCCACTGATTTGGCCCGATCAAACGCTTCCATGCCGGGCTGTCAGGACCAATGTCGACAGGCTCCAACTCGGTATTGATGTCGAGCTGTTCGCGCCAGTCCTGTTCTCCGCGCGTGCGTTCCAGGCCCGCACGATTATAGCCACGGAAATTCGATGTTTTGATCATCTCAATTTTAAGCTTTTCTTCGCTTGGCAGCGCAAAGAAACGCTTGGCTGTCGCAATAACATCCGCGATCAGCTGAGGGTCAACGCCATGCCCGGTAAGATAGAAAAAGCCATGATCATGGAGCGTGCGGCGAAGTTCATCGATAAAATTGGCGCGTTCTTCCGGCGTTCCATTATAGCGGGATATATCAAGCAGCGGCAGATTGAACGGATGCGAATGAGCAGTCATAGAAAATCTCCTTGGAATACCAGCTTGAGCAATCGCCTGCTGAGTCCCGATTATTCCCGCAAAATCTACGGCTTACACTGGCCGTTAACAACGCAACAACGTGCTGATCTGCTGCAAAGGCAGGAATTATTTTCTCTAAAAAGCCATATATAGAATATCTTTCTCCACCGATCGAAACACGTTGCTATCAGTTTGAATCAGATGACCGGACTGCGATCATTTTATTTGAAGCACAATCTTATCAATCCTCACATAACAGTGTGGCGTGTGCGCCAGAGCTCTTCTGCTTTCTTGTGAAACTGGCCATAGCTTTCATTGTCGGCCCCAAGCACGGTCATGAGGGCCATTGCGGCTGAGGCAATAACCGTCAGTTCCGCGCGTTCATCAACCGCAGCCCCAGACCAGACGGCAAGCCAATATTCAAACGTCGTCAGACTTGCATGCTTGTCTGTCGTCGCTTTTGAGAGCGTTGGCAATGTCATGTCAGACTTTTGCCCATCAACCCATCTGTAAATCGTATGGGCGTGGAAGGGTACCAGTTCCGCCACGTCACGGCTCGTCGAAACCGCCGAGACCGATTGCCAATCCAAAAGCGCCGCCGCATCACGGTGCAATTCGCGATAGGCTGGCTGCGTGACACCAAGAAATGACGCCGAAAGCTGCATTGGATTGAGCAGATGCGCGAGGCTGTTGATGGACGATCTGGAGTGAAACAGCGGATAAAGTGCGAGCAATGCATGCACTTGTGGGGCAAATCCCGCCAAAGGCATGAAGCAGATGCCATGTGCGTTCAGAGCTTCCTCGCCGAGCGACAATGAACCGGCAATCGGTATTTTGATGGCCTCTGCCGCCAGCTCCAGCTTGCCCGAGATTTCTCCCATCCCGCAATTGCCATGCAGCACAACGGGATAACCTGCACGCGCCACAAGGATTGCGGACAGCATAAACCATGGCGACTGGTGCGAGTTTGGCGAGAGATAGGCAGGCCAATCAAGAGCAGGTCTGCCGAGACCGGCTTTTGTTGAATAATATTTCTTCGCTGCCTGCGCCATGCCTGCAAGTTCCGGCGCAGTTTCACCGCGATAATGAATAAGACGCAGCAAGGCACTGATTTGCATGGGATCCGCCTGCCCTGCAAAGATTGTTGTGAACGCATCTTCGGCTTCATGCATTTCGAGAGGCCGGGTGTGACCAGCCTTGCGTCCGGTAATGCCTATATATTTTGCCAGCCGCAGAGCCGGATCATTCTCGTCCTGAATATTCGCAAATTGTGCTGCAAGTTGTTCAGGAGTCGGATGGTTTTCCAGCTCCACGACCTTACGAATACCGAGCGGCGGCGGTGCCACAATCGTGCTTGTGCGCTCCCAGCCATGTTTTCTCCTACAATGGGTTTCAACAGCATTATCGCTGTCAAAATTCATCAGTGCTTCCGTTTCATTGGCCAGACGGCGCAAGCGTCCGCGCAACGCCTCTGCCTTGGGTGTCGCTATCATATTGCGACCGGACCGAACAAAAATGGGGTCGTCGAATTTTTCTCGAATCTGACCAAGCAACCGGCTCATGGCAGCTGTACTTAACCCCATTTGTTTGGCTGCACCACCAACGCTGCCTTCGACAAGAAGTGCATCAAGCGCTATCAACAGCCGCAATTGGCCAAGCCTCAGGCTTTCACTTTCTACGTCCGCCTGCGTTTTCATACGCTTGCCAGTCATTGCTGCTTCATCCGTTCAGTTGCGTTTTCTGAAACTTGGAACTGTTATAAATCATGACGATTGACGTCACCTTCTTGCCATACATAAGGAGAGCTGAAAACTCAACTTTAATGGTGGTGAAAAATGACCAGCTTGTTTCGGGGATTGCGCACCTTTGGTTCGCAGAACAGGCAATTGGCCAGCAGGTCGCTTTTGGCAAAAGCGATCCTCGCCGGCACCTGCCTTTCAACAGCGTTTATTCTGAGCGGAGCAGCGTTCGCACAGACGGCAATGACGGCAGAAGAAGAAGCCGCAAAAAAGAAACAAGCTTCCGAACAAGTGAGTGCTGAGGGTGGGATTACACTCAACCAGATCGTTATATCGGCAACTGGCTTTGAGCAAAATATCACCGATGCTCCAGCAAGTATTTCTGTCGTGCCCGGCGAGGCACTCGAAAAAGGCGCTTATCGTGATCTTGGCGATGCATTGCGGGATGTTCAAGGCGTTGCCGTAACAGGCGCCGCTGCGGAACGTGACATCTTTATCCGCGGTCTTCCGGGCACTTATACGCTCATTCTCGTAGACGGAAAGCGCCAGAGCACGCGTGATGCCCGCACCAACGGCAATTCCGGTTTTGAGCAAAGCTTCCTGCCGCCAGCCAATGCGATTGACCGCATCGAAATTATTCGTGGTCCGATGTCATCGCTTTACGGCTCCGATGCTATGGGTGGCGTTATCAACGTTATCACCAAGAAAGTCGCGGACAAATGGAGTGGTTCGCTAAGCGTCGATACGACCATGCAGCAGCATTCCAAATATGGAAACTCCTATCAGGGGTCTTATTACATGACCGGCCCGCTTGTGCCCAACCTTGTTGGTGTTCAGCTTTGGGGACGCGGTATGAAGCGTCAGGAGGACCAGATTATCAATGGTACGCCTGAGCAAAAGGACATTGATATCACCGGTCGTGTGACAATCACGCCAAATGCCGACCATGACATTGTTTTAGAGGTCGGCAAGACACGTCTGCGTCGCGATTCAAGCGTCGGAAACAATATCGACCCGGTGCCGACGAGAGGGACGGCCCCCGTCGATACCTATAATCTGAATGATCGTAATCATTGGTCGATCAGCCACACCGGACGATGGGGGCCTACAACCTCCGACTTCTCCTTCCTTCAGGAAACATCTGAAAGAACAAATTTTAGCTGGAACAACACTCGCAGTGAGTTCGTAGAGAACCTTCGGTCGCCACACATTCGCAACTCTGTTCTGGACGGAAAATTCACAACCCCGTTCGAACTTTATGGCAACCATACGCTGGTGACAGGCGGTCAGTTTATCGAAGGCACGCTGACGGACCAGAATCCCGGTCGGCGCACCGGGCTTGATGAGCAGTTCACCATCAAGCAGTGGGCACTTTTTGCAGAAGATGAGTGGTGGATCACACCTGAATTTGCCTTAACCGGCGGCCTGCGCATGGACCATCATGAAATCTATGGTTCCCATTGGAGCCCACGTGGCTATGCAGTGTGGCATGCCACCGAGCAGCTCACTATCAAAGGCGGTATTTCAACAGGCTTCCGCGCACCGGAAATTCGCACGATTGCACCCGGTTACGCTTACACGACTGGCGGCGGAAATTGTACGTATGGTCCAAACGGCACATGCGGCGTCATCATCGGCGATCCGAATTTGCAGCCGGAAAAGAGCACAAGCTATGAAGCAAGTGTACTTTGGGACGACCAGCGGGGGCTGCGTCTGGGCGCAACCTACTTCTATACCGATTTTAAAGATAAGATCGCCAGCAATATCCAATATGACCCGAACACCGGCCTGCCGCTGCGTTGGGATCAGGATCCGAACTATGTGCTTTATTACAGCTACAACATTGATGATGCTGTGATTCAAGGCGTGGAACTCACAGCGGACTGGGAAGCAACTGACACGATCAAACTTCGTGCAAACTATACCTATACCCATTCCGAACAAAAAACCGGTGAATATGCAGGACTGCCGCTGGCTCGTACTCCAAAGCATATGGCCAGCATTCGCGCCGACTGGGAAACGCCCGTCGAAGGTTTAACGGCATGGACGGCAGGTAATTATCATGGTGACGAAATCAATGCCGGTTTGCGCATCGGCACGGTCGGTGAGCCTTATGCCTATAACCAACGAGGCGACGTGATTGCTCGCAAGTACAAGGGCTATGCAACCCTCGATCTCGGCGGGTCCTATGAATTCAGTGAGAACGTGACGCTGAACGCAGCCGTCTACAACATCTTCGACAAGAAGGTCACGGTTGATGAAACAAACAATGTCGTTGAAGGCCGTCGTCTTTGGCTCGGCATGACATCACGATTCTGATGCTCAGTTTGACGCCAGCTTCTTTGGGCTGGCGTCATTTTTATGGAATGGGTGCTCGTATGAGCGGAATGAAAAAAACAATTCTGAAAGTTTGCTTCATGCTTGGGAGCATCCTCGTAAGCGCGATCGCGCAGGCAGAAACACCGCAAGTCAGCGCCTTTGACATGCAAGCCAACGGTATCGACTATCGAATTTTTGTTGCCGCACCCGCTAAAAAAGCGCCTGCAGAAGGTTTTCCTGTCATCTATATGACGGATGGCAATCGAATGCTGCCAATCGCAGCAAAGCTGATGGGAGAAAATCCGAAGCTCGAAGCCATATTTGTCGGCATTGGCTATCCGACTGACGACAAGGACGAAATCGTCCGCTTGCGCTATTTTGATCTCACGCCTCCGACGCCTGATGATCTCATCCCCGTCCAGACCAATATTCCAAAAACAGGCGGTCGCGACGCATTCTTCGATTTCATCAATCATCAGGTAAAGGCTGAAATTGAAAGCCGGTTTCCTATCGATCCAACCAGACAAGCGCTGTTTGGGCATTCGCTTGGTGGGCTTTTCACACTTTACGCGCTGTTTAATCATGCAGATTCATTTCAGTCTTATGCTGCCGCAGACCCTTCGATATGGTGGAACGGTCGTTCCATTCTTGCCGATAAAGATCGGTTCGTGGAGGCTTTCAAAGCCAATCCAAAACCGATGCGGTTGCTCGTTGAATCGTCCGGCAAGCGCGGCGAACGTCCGGGCCGGACAAAAGAAGAAATCAAGCGCCTGAAGAAGTTGCGCAGTGGGCCATCTGGCGCAGATATTCAAACCGAGTTGAAACAACTGCCCGATTTTGAAGCCGCTTATCGTCGTTTCGATAATGAAAGCCACGGCTCAATGATTCCCCTCACCGTTGAAGACAGTTTGAAATTCATTCTGCTCAATGAGAGTCCAAGCGCACAAAACAACTGAATTATAACCTTCCGGCTTTGACTGACATAAAACCGGACTATAAAGCACAGGATTGACGAAAGGATTGAACGCTATGCTGAAATTCAGCCGACACTTTTCCCGTCTATGCGGCGCAGCACTTGTTGCAACAGCACTTGCCTCCGGCGCAAACGCCGCCGATATCGCCTTAAAACATGCGCAGGGCGAAACCACGGTTGCGACCAATCCTGAAAAAGTTGTGGTTTTTGATTTTGCGACACTCGACAATCTTGACCGCCTCGGCGTCAAAATAATCGGTGTTCCGACCGGCATTGCTTACCCGGAATACCTCAAAAAATATGAAAGCGCTGATTACACCAAAGTCGGCACATTGTTCGAACCCGATTACGAAGCGGTCAATGCCGCAGAGCCTGACCTAATCATTGTCGGTGGTCGCTCGGCTGCGAAATATGGCGAACTTGCAAAGATCGCACCAACAATCGACCTCACCGTCCCGGCTAAGGAATTTATTTCCGGTACCGAAGCCAATATCGAAAAGCTCGGCAAGGTTTTCGCTAAGGAAACGGAAGCCAAAGCGGAAGTTGATAAGCTCAACAGCGAACTTGCTGCGCTGAAAGAAAAGACCAAGGGCAAAGGCAACGGCCTGATGATCCTGACCTCCGGCGGCAAAATCAGTGCCTATGGTCCCGGCTCACGGTTTGGCATGCTGCATGACAGTTTCGGCATCGAAGCAGCAGCCCCCGATCTTTCTGTGGGCAATCACGGCCAGCCAGTCAGCTCGGAATTTATTCTCGAAACCAATCCGGATTGGCTTTTCGTGCTTGACCGCGATGCGGCCATTGGTCGTGAAGGCACCTCCGCCAAGCAATTGCTCGACAACGAACTCGTGCGTCAGACCAATGCCTGGAAGAACGATCAGGTCGTCTATCTCAATGCTCAAAACTGGTATCTCGTTGGCGGTGGCCTCGGTGCGCTTCACAGCACGATCCAGCAACTGTCTGAAGCCTTTGACAAAGCAAAATAAGCATTAACGTCTTACCCAGTCAGTCGGGAAAGCCCGGCTGACAAGGCAAAAATACAGGAATTCCTTGTGAAGGCACTTGCCGCAGCCATAATTGTTGTCGTCATACTGGCCTTCGTCAGCCTGTTCATCGGCGTCAGTGATGTATCACTCAGCACACTTTTGGGTGCCAACAGCACTGATCGCGCGGCAGAAGTGCTGCTGATCAGCCGCATACCGCGCACGCTTGCGATCATTCTCGCAGGCATGTCGATGGCTGTTGCGGGCATGATTATGCAGATGCTGACCCGCAATCGTTTCGTGGAACCTTCAACAGCCGGTACGGTTGAATCGGCAAGTCTCGGCATCCTGCTGGTCATTCTTTTCGCCCCCGACACACCGGTTTTCGGTAAAATGCTTGTGGCTTCTGCCACGGCCCTTGCAGGCACAGCGCTTTTTCTGCGTATCCTGCGCAGTATACCTCTGCGCTCGGTTCTCGTTGTACCGCTTGTCGGCATCATGCTCGGCGGTGTTATCAGTGCGGTGACGACTTTCATCGCCTATCGTTTTGATCTTCTGCAATCGCTTAATTCGTGGACGACGGGCGACTTCTCCGGTGTTCTGCGCGGACGCTACGAATTGCTATGGCTCTCTTTTTTCCTAACCGTCATTGCTTATATCGCCGCTGATCGTTTCACGGTTGCTGGCATGGGTGAGGATTTCACGACCAATCTTGGCCTCAACTATCGCCGTGTCGTAACGCTCGGGCTCGTCATTGTTTCGTTGGTCAGTGCCAGTGTGGTCGTGACGGTTGGCATGATCCCATTTCTGGGTCTGATCGTGCCGAATGTGGTGAGCATGTTCATTGGCGATAACATGCGCCGTGCTGTGCCATGGGTGGCCGTGCTTGGCGCAGGACTTGTCCTCGCCTGCGATATCGTCGGGCGCCTGATCCGCTTTCCTTATGAAATTCCCATAGGCACGATGATGGGCGTCGTTGGCAGTGCAATCTTCCTCTATCTGCTTTTGCGCCGAGGATCACGCCTTGCTTAAACATTCCGGCTTTATCACCCTGCTTCTGGCATTGCTTGCCCTTGTATCCTGTGTTGCCTTCATGACACTTGGTGCAAAAGGCAGCTGGTCTTTCATCCTCACCTTCCGCGGCACAAAGCTTGCGGCCATGGTGCTGGTTGCCTATTCAATTGCTGTCTCAACCGTGCTGTTTCAAACCGTCACCAACAACCGCATTCTCACACCCTCCATCATGGGATTTGATGCGCTATATATCTTGATCCAGACAATTGCAGTTTTCGCCTTTGGTGCCATTCATGTAAACGGTCTTGGCCCCAATGTGCGCTTCTTCGCCGAAACAGCAATCATGGTGGTTTTTGCAAGCACACTTTATTCGTGGCTGTTTTCCAAGGCTTCACGCAGCCTGCACCTCGTCATGCTGGTCGGAATTGTGTTTGGAGTCTTCTTCCGCAGCCTGTCAAACCTTATGCAGCGCATGATTGACCCCAACGAATTTGCAGTGCTGCAGGACCGTTTCTTTGCAAGTTTCAACAGCGTCAATGCGGATATTCTTCTGCTCGCGGCGATCATCGTGGCCGTCGTCACGCTTTACGGTCTGCGCTTTCTCAATGTGTTCGATATTCTGGCGCTTGGCCGTGATCCGGCAATCAATCTGGGTGTTGATTACAGCCGCGTGGTGCATCGTATTCTGCTGATTGTCACAGTCCTCGTATCGGTATCAACGGCGCTTGTTGGCCCGATAACTTTCTTTGGCCTGCTGGTCGCAAATCTCGCTTATATGATTGCAGGATCATCCAAGCACCGTATCGTAATGCCGATTGCAATATTGTTCGCAATCCTTTGCATCGTCGGCGGTCAAACCATTCTTGAACGCGTGTTCTCGTTCAACACCGCACTGAGCGTCATCATCGAATTTCTGGGTGGACTCGTCTTTATTATCCTTCTCGTCAGGGGGAACGCACGTTGATTGAAATAAATCAGGTCAGCAAATCCTACAGCGATGCCATCGTCGTCGATAATGTAACACTGCAAATACCCGCACGCGGTATTACCTCCATCATCGGACCGAATGGCGCGGGAAAGTCGACTTTGCTCTCCATGGTCAGCCGCTTGCTGCCCATGGATAAAGGCCGAGTTGCGATTGATGGGCTCGATGTTTCCACGACACCCGGCGAAGTTCTTGCGAAACGGCTTTCCATTCTGCGACAGGAAAATGCGATCAATTCACGCCTTACCGTGCGGGATCTCGTGACTTTCGGGCGTTATCCGCATTCAAAAGGACGCCCAACCCGTGAAGATCTCGACCATGTTGAGCAGGCAATCAGCTATCTGGGGCTTGATGAATTTGGAGAGCGTTTTCTGGATGAGCTTTCCGGCGGCCAGCGCCAGCGCGCATTCGTGGCAATGGTTCTTTGCCAGAATACAGATTACGTTCTCTTGGATGAACCACTCAACAATCTCGACATGAAACATTCAGCGTCAATGATGAAATTATTACGGCGTGCAGCGGACGAGCTGGGCAAGACAGTGGTGCTTGTGCTGCATGACATCAATTTCGCATCCTGTTATTCCGACCATATCGTTGCCATGCGCAAGGGCAAGGTCGTGCATCAAGGATCGCCGGAAGAACTCATTCAGCAGGATATTCTGCGCGATATTTACGAGATGGAGATTGCCGTCGAGATGATCGGCGGCAACCGTATTGGCATCTACTATCTCTGATTATGCAACGAGCTTGCTCGGGAAAAGCAGCTGCAAAGCATCATAGGCCGAGAGAACCGTTTCCATCTGCGCCGTGTGGCCTTTGACAAAGGCATCGCCATAGATGGTTTCGTCCGGATACTCAGTGATCAGCGTCAGCGGAACCGTGTGACGATCATCGACGCCAACCAGACATGGAAAACCGTTGATGATGCGGAAGCCCGTTTCGCCAGCATGTTGCTCGAAAAGCTTAATCTGCGCATCATTGTAGTCAAGAAGACCATCAATGGCACCTAGATGCCTGGTCACATGATCCATCAGCTGTTCAGCTTGCTTTTCCCATGATGCATGATGACGAACAATCAGGAAAAAGCCCTTTGGCAGCGTCCACATGGCAAAGGAACGTGGAACATAGCCTGACAATGGGCGTGTCCATTCATGCGATGGATAGCCATGCAGATTGACGTGAAGCTTGGCACCTGTAAGTGCCTCTGCCTCTACGCGGATCGCTTTCTCATAAAGCCCATCGCCAGTGCGATATTCGAGATCATCACCCAAAGCCGTGTAGCGCGATGCATGATGCATATGGTGCGGCTGCAAAACGCACAGACGCTTATGAATTTCATATCCGTCCGGGTTTTCCTGCGGCGAGATGGTAAAATGTCCGCCATCACGTGCAGCAAGACGATTTGCTGCCCGCAAGGCACCGACAACGCCTGTCGTCTCATTGGCATGCTGACCAGCACTGATCATCATCGGTGTTTCGCGGCCCGATACATAGGTGGCGCGCACGGTGCGTCCGGCGCGGGTCTTTGCTTCAAAAGGCGAACCACCGAGCTTTGCAATTTCACGGCGGATCTGATCGGCGGATAGCGGCGCCTGCGCCTTTTCCAGAACCTGCTCGGCAGTCAGCGCATCAGTTGTTGCAAGCGGACGTGTTTCCACTTTCACACAAGGGTCTGCATCGCGAAAACGCACCTCCGGCACGATTTGCCCCGGCTGCAAGCCACGATCACCGACCGGGCGCCCGGACTTTTTCTGAAAAACTTCGAGCAGTGAGAAATAAATATCCTCGTGCAGAGCTTCGGTGAGGCTCAGCGCTTCCTCATCATAGGGCAGACGGCGATCAGTAATCGGCAGGCTGACAGAAATGCTCAGCTCTTCGAAATAAGGCTCGCCCCTGCCCCAGTCATGGGTCGCAATAGTCGAAATCGTATCGTGAAACAGCTTTTCATAGGCTGTCTCGAAGCGTGCGCTTTTAATGCTGCCTTCATGTTCGACGATCAGCCAGCCAGTTGGTGAAACAAGCGTCTCGCCGATAAAATCTTCATGCACACGATTGGGAGCGAAAACGCGATGAGTTTCGCTGCGGCTATCGGCAAATGTCAGATCGACTTCGTAGAAGAAATCATCCTTACCGGATGCGCTGAAACTGATCTTTGCATCTGGAAGAAGTGCTGACAGCGGATATGTTTCCAGCAAAAAGCGGTTCTCGACACAATTGTCATGGCGCGGATAGCGAATTGTTGCAGCCTTAAGGGTTGCCCCATCCACCTCTTCCAGAAAGAAATGCAGAAGCGGCTTATAAGACGAACGCAGGCGCGCCTCAATGCCTGCCTCACGCAATTTCGTTTCCGCAGCAAAGCGGCTTGGCTGATCATCGAACAGCCAGGCTTGCACTCTTGCATCGCGCATTTCCGGCTTTGAAAAGCGTTCGATCAACACATCAATTGAACGCTGGTAAGTCTTTTCAAAAATTACGCTCATCGTGAAGTCCTGCCGGTTGGATCAAGACTGTCACGCAGCCAGTCGCCCAGAAGGTTGAGGCCAAGCACCGTGAAGAGGATTGCGAGGCCGGGGAACAGGCTCACCCACCATGCTGTCTGAAGATAAGTGCGGCCATCGGCCAGCATGCCACCCCAGCTAGGAATGGTTGAATCAATACCAAAACCGAGGAACGTCAGGCTTGATTCAAGCAGAATGTTATTGGCGACATTGAGCGTCATCAAAACGATAACAGGCCCCATAAGGTTTGGCAGCAGATGCTGGAAGATGATGCGCCAGTCTTTAACGCCGATGGAACGCGCTGAGAGGATAAATTCGCGCTCACGCAGCGACAAAACTGAGCCGCGCACCAGTCGCGCATATTGCACACATTGTGAAACGATCAGCAGGATGATTGTGTTGACCAACCCGCCACCGAGAATAGCCATGAAGGTGATTGCGAGCAGGATGAATGGCATTGCCAGCTGCACATCAACAAACCGCATCAGTGCCATGTCCCAAAAGCCGCGATAATAGCCTGCAACCAGCCCCATGATCGTACCGATGATCACCGAACCAATCACAGAGACAAAGCCAACGAACAACGAAATTTTGCCGCCGATAATGACGCGTGCCAGCACGTCACGTCCGAGCGGATCGGTTCCGAAAATATGCGCAGGATTCACAAATGGCGGCGTCAGACGCGCCAGAAGATCCACCTTGTTCGCACCAGCCGGGAACAGATAACCGGAGAAGATAACGGCAAAACAGATGCCGCCTGTCAGCAGAAATCCAACAATGAATTCCATGCTTGCGAAGCGTGAAAGCCGAAGGTTCGAGGTCTTTTTAACCGCTTGTGTAGCCACTGCTCTACTCCGTCCGAATACGCGGATCGACAAGGCCATATGCAATGTCTACCAGAAGATTGACGCCGATAATCATCATCGAAAGAATGGCAATCGTTGCCTGAAGAACCGGATAATCGCGGCCACCAACTGCATCAAAGGCAAGCGTGCCCATGCCCGGCCAATTGAACACTTTTTCAATGACCACGATGCCGCCCAAAAGACCACCAAACTGAAGACCAATGAATGTAATCAGCGGAATGGCGCAATTACGAAGAGCGTGCTTGTAGAGCACTTTGTTTTCACTCAGCCCCTTTGCGCGCGCCACCATAATATATTGCGATTGCAACGTTTCGAGCATCGAAGTGCGCACCAGACGGACATTGGTTGCCGTCAAAATAATGCCCATGGTCATTGCTGGCATAATGAAACTTGAGATACCGCTCATACCACTTGGTGGCAGCCATTGCAGCGAAATACCAAAAAGCAGAACCAGCATTGTCGCCAGCCAGAAATTCGGGAATGACAGGCCAACCAGCGAGCAAACACGGATAAGCTGGTCTGCCCATTTACCGCGCGAAACAGCTGCCTTGATGCCGAGTGGAATGGAAATCACAAGGGAAACAAACAGCGACGCGAACGCGAGCATCAGCGTTGCCGGCAAGGCTTTTCCAACCAGTACAGAAACCGGCGTACCGCCGAGGAAACTACGACCGAAGTCGAATGTGAGCAGCCCTTTGAGGAATTGCCAGTACTGAACGAGGAACGGTTGGTTCAAACCGAGCCCTTCTCGGATGCGCTCAAGATCAGCCTCTGTGACACTGCCCGCACCTTGCGTCAGCATCAGTGCAGGGTCGCCCGTCAAGCGGATTGCATAGGCGACGAGCATCGTCATTGCGATCAGCACGAACAACGCCTGCAAAATTCGTTTTATCAGAAATCCGGCCACCAGAGCGCCTCCGAAATAAAGCGGCAAGCCGTTAACCGGCTTGCCGTATACATTTTGACTATTCTACAGTTACGTCTGTGAGGCGCAGACGGTTATCCGGTGCCGGCACAAAGTTCTTGACCCGCTTGTTCACGCCGTAAATCGCCTTGGAGCTATAAAGCGGCATTTCATATGCCTTATCAGCCGCATATTTGGCGATTTCCTGCAACATCTTTTCACGCTCACCGCGGTCGAGAACAGAGCGTTGCGCTTCGAGCATCTTGTCGAGCCGCTCGTCCTTTTCGTACGGGTTCCACTTCTCACCCGAATGATACATCGCGTAAGCCGTGTTATCGTAATCAAACGTCCAGCCGCCCCATTTCTGCTGGAACATAGCGCCGGTCTTGCCCTGTGGAATGACGTCATTCAGCAGCACATTCACGTCATATGGCTTGATCGTTGCATTGATGCCAACCATTTGCAGGAAGCTTGCAACAGCCTGTGTCACTTCATTGAAGGTCGCATCATTACCACGAACGTCAATCTGCACCGTTGCGCCGGGCTGGACACCTGCTTCTTCAAGAAGCTTCTTGGCCTGTTCAGGGTCGTATGGCAGTGGCTTGAGTTCAGGATCGTAACCAAAAGACAATGCGCCCTGGAAGCTGGCAATTGGCTCTGCCTGACCAGCAAGGATAGACTGGATGATTGCATCGCGATCAACAGCCATAATCAAGGCTTTACGAACGCGCTCATCCTTTGTGATACCATCGCGCGTGTTAAAGCGCAGAGCATCGACAGTTGGACCAGCGGTTGTAACCAGTTCCAGATTTTCATCGCCTTCAATCGTCGGGATCATGCCGATTGGGATCGTTGGCGGAATAACGAGATCAACGCGACCGGCCTGAAGTTCCGCAACGGCAGTCGAAGGCTCTGTAATAAAGCGGTATTCGAGTTCCGATAGCTTCGGCGCTCCACCCCAATGGTCGGCAAAAGCCTCAAGTTTAATGTTTACCTTAGGCTCATAGGATACAAACTTGAACGGACCAGTACCAACTGGGTGCGTGTTGAAATAGTCCTCACCCTTTTCGGCGATATATTTCGGCGGCACGATCATTGCGCCATAGCCAGCAAGCTTGGTGATCAGCACCGGGTCAGGCGCTTTGAGATGAAAATCGACGGTCTTGTCGTCAATGACTTCTACCTTTTCAATCGCCATATAATTGGAACGCTGCGGACCTTTTGCGCCTTCGTCACCAAGCAGGCGATCGAAAGTGAACTTCACCGCTTCTGCGTTGAAGGGCTCGCCATCGTGAAACGTCACACCTTCACGCAGGTTGAAGCGGATCCGCTTGCCATCGTCCAGTTCTTCCCAAGAGGCCGCAAGGCCCGGTACGATTTTGAGATCAGGGCCACGATAGACCAGACCGTCAAAAATATTGGTTGCAACCGAAGCCCAGTTGACGAGAAACGTATCGATCGGATCCCAGCTACCCGGATCTTGCGGCGACGAAACAGTGAGCTTGCCTGCGGCGAAAGCCGGAGCCGATGCGATCACGGCGGCCGACAGAGCGGAAGCCAGAAGAGCGGCTTTCAGTGCTTTCTTTATCATTATTTTCCCCTTTGGGTTTGTTGGAGCATTTCCAGCAAAAGCGTGAAGCGGTTTTGCGTTGGATAATGCGATGGAAAAAGTTGCAGGAGTTCAGGCGCTTTCGGCAACGAAATGGCCTGGTGAAATCTCGCGGTGATTATAGATCGTCGGCTTTTCGTCGATCCGGCGCGTTGTGCTCGGAATTTCACCTTCAAGGGCTGCGCGCTCCGTACGCGCCGATGGATCGGCAACGGGAACGGCAGACAACAAACGCTGCGTATAAGGATGCGACGGCGTTTCAAAAACCTGCCGGCGCGAGCCAAGCTCCATGATCTGCCCAAGATAAAGCACAGCGACGCGATGGCTCATCTTTTCAACAACTGCCATGTCATGACTGATGAACAGATAGGCCAGTCCCTGTTCCTTTTGCAGATCCATAAACAGATTGATCACCTGCGCCTGAATGGAAACATCAAGCGCAGAAAGTGCTTCATCGGCAATGATCAGCTTCGGCTTTGAAGCAAGGGCACGCGCAATACAGATACGCTGACGCTGACCGCCTGAAAACTCATGCGGATAACGCGAAGCATGTTCCGGGCCGAGGCCGACGCGTTCCAGTAACTCTGCCACCCGCGCATTGGTCGCTTTGTTGTTATCAAGAAGGCCATGGGTGCGGATCGGTTCTGCGATGGAGAAGCCGACAGTCTTGCGCGGATCAAGCGAAGCGAACGGATCCTGAAAAATATATTGCACTTCGCGGCGCATCGCATAGCGCTCTTGCGCGCTCATCTGCGAATAGGCTTTGCCATTAAAACGAATATCGCCGGAGAGCGGTGATTGAAGCTGCTGGATCGTCCGGCCTAAAGTCGATTTGCCCGAGCCGGATTCCCCAACAAGTGCCAGTGTTTCACCCGGATAAATGTCAAAAGCGACTTTCGAAACCGCATTGCAGACATGGGTGACTTTGCCGAACAGGTTTTTCTTGATCGGAAAGCGAACATAAAGATCATCAACAGCAAGAAGCGGCTTGTCGCTATAACGTGCGGTATCCTGAATGCGCTCTTCGCCTGACAGCACGGGCACACCATCGCGCATCATCATCACAGGCATACGCTTCGGAAACGTCTCGCCCGTCATACTGCCAAGTTTGGGAACAGCCGACAAAAGAGTCTGCGTGTAAGGGTGTTGAGGGGCTTCAAAGATACGGCCGACCGGGCCTTCTTCAACCTTCTTGCCCTTCCACATGACGACAACATCATCCGCCATTTCAGCCACCACACCCATATCATGCGTGATGAAAATGACCGCCATTTCGAGCGCTTTTTGCAAATCCTTAATAATATGAAGGATTTGGGCCTGAATGGTCACATCAAGTGCAGTGGTCGGTTCGTCAGCGATAAGCAACTTCGGGCGGCACGCAAGGGCCATCGCGATCATCACGCGCTGACGCATACCGCCGGAAAGCTGATGTGGGTAACGCTTGAGAAGTCCTTCTGCATCCGGCAGGCGCACCATTTCCAGCAGACGCTTGCCTTCAGCCAGAGCAGCACTCTTTGACATACCTTCATGCAGCATCAGCACTTCTGAAATCTGGTTGCCGATGGTGAAGACCGGATTGAGCGAAGTCATCGGCTCCTGAAAGATCATCGCAATGTCTTTGCCGCGAATGCCGCGCATTGCTTTCTGATCAGCTTTCAGCAGATCGCGTTCACCTTCGGGACCATTAAACAAAATGCGCCCGTTGGGAAACTTTGCGCCGCTCATATCGGCAAGGCGCATGATCGAGAGTGAGGTGATCGACTTACCCGAGCCAGATTCTCCAACAACCGCCAGAGTACGCCCCGGCGACACCGAAAAACTCAGATCATCAACAACACGACTAGCTCCGAATTCAACACTCAGACCCTCAACCGACAGAAGAGGCTTGGACACAGTTCCGATCAAAATCGTTACTCTCTTATAGTGTTATCGCAGACCGCGTGGCCTGATTAAATGCACCTGACATGAAGCGCAGGAGAGCCGCCACTTCCGACAGCGTTTCTTCCGAAGGTCGGGCATTGGCTGTTGATTCAATCAACAAACGCTCTCGTATCTCCCGATAACGTGCGCAGGCCTCAGCCCCCTTCTCTGTAATTTTGACCGTCTTTTCCTTGGCTGCCTTGCCAGTGGTCAACAAGCCAGCTTTTTCGAGTTTACGGATCGCGTAAGTGGCAATGTGCGTGTCTTCGATATCAAGCACGAGACAAATATCAGCAAGCTTCTTCTCACGGCCACGATGACGGATCGAATGCAGAATCAGAACTTCAATCGGCGACAATCCGGGCATACCGGCAGCAGCCATGCAACGAACCATCCAACGCGAGAAAGCATGCGACGCAAGAATAAGCCCGTATTCAACTTCCGACATGCCGGGCGACCCGCCTTCGGCAAGGTGAGCAGAGGATACGATAGGACCCAGAGAAGCAACGGAACGCAGATGCTTTGGCAGAGAAACTTCATCGAAGCTCTGCTCATGCCCACTTGTCAGCGTTTCCGGCACAAACTCCATATCCCGATTGTTCCCCATTTGAATGCCCCCAATTTGTTTGGATTTTATGTCACCATCTTATCGACATTTTGTCAATAAAGTGGAGCTATAAAATCTGTAATGATGGACTTGTCGACAATTTCAGATAAGGTGGCGCTGAATATCACTAAGAGAATACTGCGCTTTTCGCCCCAATACGTCTCTTGAAAGCCCGGTTCGCACGATATTTTAGAACCAGAAATCGCAAATTCCGATTATACGGATTGATATTGCGAAAAAAGATACAAAAATAGAAATAATTTCTCTATCATGCCTTATGGCTGCGATTTTCAACGCTACATTAGAATGGAATTCCTGTATTTTACATTTCATCGAATAATTTTACAGGTGGCCTCAAAATGAAGTTTGCAAAAATCCTCGCAACGGTCGGCGTTCTCCAGGCAGCCCTCCTCTCGACTGCACTTGCAGGCGAAAATCTAGACGCAATCAAAGCAGACGGTGTGCTCAAGATCGGCACAGAAGGCACCTATGCGCCATTCACCTATCACGATAAAGACAACAAGCTCGTTGGCTTTGATGTGGAAATCGGTGAAGCCGTCGCTCAGAAGCTCGGCGTAAAACCGGAATTCGTTGAAGGCAAATGGGATGGCCTGATTGCTGGCCTCGATTCCAAGCGGTATGACGCCGTCATCAATCAGGTTGGCATCACAGAAGAGCGCCAGAAGAAGTTCAACTTCTCCAATCCTTATATCGTTTCCAAAGTCGTTCTGATCGTCAATGACAAGAATGACACGATCAAAGACTTCGCCGACCTGAAAGGCAAAAAGTCAGCTCAGTCGCTGACCAGCAATTATGGCAAGATCGCGAAGGAAGCTGGCGCGGAGCTCGTCGCGACCGACGGTTTTGACCAGTCGATCCAGCTTGTCTTGACGGGTCGCGCTGACGCCACGCTGAATGACAGCTTGTCATATCTGGATTTCAAAAAGCAGCAGCCAAACGCGCCAGTGAAAGTTGTTGCTGAAAAGAAAAATGCAGATGCTTCAGGAATTATCGTGCGCAAGGGCGACGATGATCTGGTTGCAGCACTCAACAAGGCACTCGACGAAATCAAGGCTGACGGCACTTACGAAAAAATTTCGCAGAAATATTTCGGTCAGGACGTTTCCAAGTAAGCTTTAGAGAATCGTCGCAAAGAAGCCGGAACGTGTTTCCGGCTTCCTTTCGTTGTGCATATATAGAATCTGTTTCGTCACATCTATTCCCTGAGTTTAATATTTAAGGATCGAACACGTGCCCGACTGGTTTCAACTCATGGCGGATTCACTGCCCACCCTGCTCTGGGCTGGGCTCAAGTTCACGATCCCTCTGACAATTCTGTCGTTTATTTTCGGACTGTCGCTCGGATTGCTGACCGCGCTGGTACGTCTGTTTGCACCAGTCTGGGTATCGTTTGTTGCGCGTTTCTACGTATGGATATTTCGCGGAACGCCTTTGTTGGTACAGCTATTCGTGATTTTTTACGGCTTACCAAGCGCGGGCATCTATCTTGATGCCTTTCCCGCAGCGGTGATCGGGTTTTCGCTCAATGTCGGCGCCTATAGTTCCGAAGTTATCCGTGCGGTTATCTCTTCAGTACCCAAAGGTCAGTGGGAAGCCGCCTATTCCATCGGCATGAGCTGGCGTCAGGCGCTGACCCGCACCATTCTGCCGCAAGCAACCCGCACAGCTGTGCCGCCATTGTCGAACACCTTTATTTCGCTGGTAAAAGACACCTCGCTCGCCGCAGCCATCACGGTGCCTGAGCTTTTCCAGTCAGCACAGCGCATCGTCGCAACAACCTATGAACCGCTCATCCTCTATATAGAAGCCGCGCTCATCTATCTGGCATTAAGCACCATCCTGTCCAACCTTCAGGCAAGACTGGAAAAACGCTTCAGGCGCTATGGTGGAACGATGGAGACAAACGCATGATCGAGCTGAAAAACATCGTAAAAAGCTTCGATAATGTTGTAATCCTCAACGACATTAACGTGAAGATTGCCGAAGGCACGGTAACGGCACTCGTTGGCCCGTCGGGCGGTGGCAAGAGCACCTTGCTGCGCTGTATCAACCTGCTGGAAATTCCAAATTCCGGCACACTTATCATCGGCGGGCAGAGCATCACGCTTGACCCGGATCGCAAGCCGAGCTGGCAGGCAATCCAGTCCATCCGCCGCCAGACGGGTATGGTATTCCAGAATTTCCAGCTTTTCCCGCACCAGACAGCAATTCAGAACGTCATGGAAGGGCTCGTCACAGTTCTCAAATGGCCAAAGGAAAAGGCCAGAGAACGGGCAATGGAACTGCTGACAAAAGTTGGCATGGCGCACAAAGCCGATGCGTGGCCAGCAACGCTCTCGGGTGGCCAGCAGCAGCGTGTTGCCATTGCGCGTGCACTTGCGCCTTCTCCGCGTGTTCTTCTGTGTGACGAACCAACGTCGGCTCTCGATCCAGAGCTCGCATCCGAAGTGGTGGATGTCCTGAGCAAGCTGGCCAAGGAAGGCACCACAATGGTTGTGGCAACCCATGATCTGCGTCTTGCCTCAAAGATTGCGCAAAATGTCGTGTTTCTGGAAGCGGGTTCGATTGTGGAAACTGGAAGTGCGCACGATATTTTCGTCAATCCGGCACGTGAACGCACAAAACAATTTGTGGCGACGATCAACGCAGCGCACAGCTACGACATCTAAACAGGCTCAAGCATCGCCCCAAAATCGAGGATCATTTTTTGGGCGATGCTTCGATTCAATAAGGGAGCGCATTTTTATGCGTCCCAATGGGCGCAACGGGTTAGAAGGGCTTCCGTTCTGCAAGGCCCTTTGTCCTATAAGTAATTTTAAATTCATTCGCGGTTTTATCGATTTTCCAACACCACTTTCCTGCCTGCCCCTTGGTAAATGTCCAAAGCACTGCTACATTAAGGACAACGTAAAAATTGAAGCGCCATGCTTGCGTCCTTTCAGGTTCGCGCGGCGCCATAAGGATAAAAACCTTGAAAAACCCCGAGGAGCGCCCTGCAGGATTGGCGCAACAAGGGGCGTCCGGCGGACAAACGGGCAATACACAGACCCGGAATCCGTCCGAGAACGGCAAGCGCAAACAGCGCAAGCAAGCCGTTCCAGAAGTCGGCAAGGCATCCAGCGCCTCCGAACAAGGACGCTCAGACACTGAAAACAAGGGCTCTCAAAGCCAGCGTAAACGCGCGCGCCGCCGCAATCGCGGCAAGGCTTCTCGTGATGCGCAGACGCCTGTGCAAAAGCTGGCTGTTGCAGCCCCTCCCGGCGCTGACGCAAAATCTGCCGAAGGCAAACCCGCTGGAAAGCTATCGAATCGTCGCCGACGCGCCCGCAAGAAAAAGCAGGCACGTCAGCAAGCGGGAGCACCCGCGCACACTGACAACGCAACGAAGGCACAAAGCACTGCTCCACGCTCTGACAGCGCCGCAGTCCAGCCGCCCAAGCGCTACAATGCTGGTGCACACACCTTGCGCGCCAATGTGCAGGAAGCGCCACTTTATGCAGCACTTGATCTTGGCACCAACAACTGCCGCCTTCTGATCGCGTCACCTACCCGTCCCGGCCAGTTTCGCGTGGTGGACGCATTTTCACGAATCGTCCGTCTTGGTGAAGGTTTGAGCGCAACAGGTCGATTGAGCGAGCATGCCATGCAGCGCGCGATTGATGCGCTCAAAATCTGCCGGGATAAACTTGCGGCACGCAAGATCAGGCGGTCCCGCCTGATCGCGACCGAGGCCTGTCGGGCAGCGGAAAATGGCGAGGAGTTTCTTAATCGCGTTCGTCAGGAAACAGGGCTTGAGCTGGAGATCGTCGATCGTCAGACAGAAGCGCGCCTTGCTGTGTCGGGCTGTGGAACCCTTGTGGCGCGCGAAACGGAAGCGGTTGTATTGTTCGATATTGGCGGCGGTTCTTCGGAAATTGCCTTAATCGACATATCGCAGCGTCGCTCGCCCCGTTTGGCCGAGCATATCATGGCATGGACATCACTTCCGGTCGGCGTAGTTACGCTTGCCGAGCGTTTTGGTGGACGCGATGTCACGGAAGCAAGTTTTAACGCAATGGTGGAGCATGTAACGGAGCTGTTATCCAGTTTTTCCGAACGCCATTGCCTTGGCAGTCTTGCAACCAGCCCGCGTTTTCATCTTCTGGGCACCTCCGGCACAGTTACGACGCTTGCAGGTATTCATCTTGGGCTTGAACGCTATGATCGTCGTCGGGTGGATGGCATGTGGATGAATTCCGATGACGTTACACAGATGACGAGCCGCCTTTTGTCATGGGATTTCAACGCCCGCGTTGCCAATCCCTGCATTGGCGCGGACCGCGCAGATCTCGTTCTTGCTGGCTGTGCTATTCTTGATGCCATTCGCAATGTATGGCCGAGTGAAAAACTTCTTGTTGCTGATCGCGGTTTGCGCGAAGGCATATTGACCGAACTCATGTCGCGTGACGGTGCCTGGCGCCATAACCGCGCTCAGATCGCCAAGACCGGCGGCAAACCCGACTTAAGAAACAGGCATTAAAGATGAGCAAAGCAGGCGGAAACAAGGGCGGCACGAAAACCGGCGGACGCGGTGGCGCTGGCACAAGTAATCTTCGTGTTCGCGTGAAGAAAAAAGCCGGGACCATCAAGGAATCGTCGCGTCGCTGGCTGGAGCGCCATCTCAACGACCCTTACGTTCACAAATCAAAGAAGGACGGCTATCGCTCACGTGCAGCTTATAAACTCATTGAGATTAATGATCGCTATGACCTGTTGAAAAAGGGCCAGCGTATTATCGATCTGGGTGCAGCCCCCGGCGGCTGGTCGCAGATTGCCGCCAAAATTGTTGGCTCAACCGATGAAAACCCGTTGGTTGTCGGCATTGACTATCTGCATGTTGATCCACTGCCCGGTGTCATTTTGCTTGAGATGGATTTTCTCGATGATACCGCTCCCGACAAACTTATGGAATCGCTGGGTGACAAGCCAGATCTGGTCATTTCCGATATGGCAGCGCCCACCACCGGGCACCGTCGTACCGACCATCTTCGCACCGTCCATCTGTGCGAAGTTGCGGCAGACTTTGCAGTTTCCGTGCTCAAACCGGGCGGGCATTTTCTCACCAAAACGTTCCAGGGTGGCACCGAAAACGATTTGCTGGCCATGCTGAAACAGAAATTCAAATCCGTACACCACATCAAGCCGCCAGCGTCGCGTGCGGAATCTGTCGAGCTTTATCTGCTGGCCCGCGATTTTAAAGGCTGATTTTATTTTCCGGCAATGCTGTCCGCAGCTTCGGCTGCAACAGCTTCGCGGGTCTTTTTTCTGTTTGCGACAGGCGTGGATAATTCGTGGCCTGCATCGGGTGAGAGCCTTACAAACCAGAAGAAAGCCATCGCGGAAACAGCGGCAACCACGAAAAACGCGATATGGAAGTCGGCCAGCTCCAGCCCTTTTCCACGCAAACCCGTGCTCATTTCCAGAATACCGCCTGCAAGAGCCACGCCAAGAGCAATGGAAACCTGTTGCGCGACTGCGGTGATGGGGGTTGCCTGGCTGGTCTTGTCATCCGGTATCTCCGCAAAAGCCAACGCATTTACGCCCGTGAAAAACAACGAACGGAAAAAACCACCAATCAGGAGAAACCCAATAATCAGACCATAAGGCATATCGGGGAAGAAAAACCCATTGGCTGCAATGAAAAATGCTGAAATCAGTGAGCCATACATCAGGGTTCGGCGAAACCCGAACAGGTTGAAAACGCGTCTGGCACCAAATTTCATGCTGATAGCGCCAATGGCCGAAACGAACGTCATCATGCCGGACTGAAACGGCGTCATGCCGAAACCGAGCTGGAACATGAGCGGCAGCAGAAAGGGAATTGCTCCAATGCCAAAGCGGAAAACACTGCCGCCCAGAACAGCCGAACGAAACACCTGATTGTCGAAGAGTTTCAGATTGAGAAGTGCATGTTCGTTATGCCGCGCATGGATAATATAGCCAATGGTCGAGGCCAGTCCAATAGCAACGATGATCAGACCGATCACCGGAGGCAGCGCTGGCAAGCTTACAACAGACAAACCAAACACCACCCCTGACATTGCAATACCAGAGAGCAAAAAGCCGGCCCAGTCGAGTGGCTTTAAAATGCGCTCGTCATTGTCCGGTAGAAAACGGGTCGCAAACCCGATACCCAAAATTCCAATCGGCACATTAATCAGAAATATCCAGTGCCAAGAGAAAAAAGTTGTAATGAAGCCACCGACCGGAGGGCCAACCAATGGCCCAACCATTGCTGGAACTGTCAGCCACGCCATCGCAGACACAAGTTCACTTCGCGGAGTTGAGCGCACAAGCACCAGACGCCCCACAGGCGTCATCATTGCACCGCCCATCCCTTGCAGAAAACGCGACACGACAAATGCAGCAAGCGAGTTTGAAGCAGCACATGCCACAGAACCAACCACAAATATCGCAATTGCCGCTCTGAACACGTTTTTCGCGCCGAATCGATCAGCCATCCATCCGCTGACCGGAATGAACACCGCAAGCGAAACCAGATATGCGGTCAATGCCAGCTTTAAAGCGATTGGGCTTGTGCCAATATCAGCAGCGATGGCGGGAAGCGATGTAGAAATAACATTCGAATCCATATGCTCCATGAAAAGAGCAATTGCCAGCACGAGAGGAACGATGCGGTTCACGACTAAATCCGAATAAAAGCAGTTACTTAAATACTGCCATTAATAATTGTCTCACGCGCTTTATTTATAGAGAACTCGAAATTTTCCAAGCAATTGTATGTAACAATGCGGTGAGTATAGGATAATTTACACGCAAGAGCCTTGCGATGAAAAGTGGCAACCGCTTCCCCATAATGAAATATGTAAAAACAAAGAGATAGAGCGTCCGATTCAGCGCACGGCATGTTGGCAGCATGTTCAAAGACACCTCACGCAATCTTTCATTCGTTCACATTTGTGTAAAATGGGTTGCGCATCGCGTAACAGGCTGTTACATTTCGTTATAGTTCTCGTGCTTTAGAATCCGATGTGGAGGCGTCGCGGTTCAAGGAGGTAGAAAATGAATGACATTACAAGAACAGCCATCGTTTATGGAATGATGATCATTTCGTTGAATACAGCGCTGGCAATTGGTCTTCTTGGGCTGGACTTTCTGCGATAACCGCTGCGTCCGTGAAGTTTTATTTGCCCTCCAGGCAAGTCTTAAAAGAGTGTTCCTGCAAATTGCAGGAACACTCTTTTCATTTGTAAAGCATGTCGCGGAAAAGTGGGAGCCGCCTTCGCGGGGAAAGCACTCTACCCGACTGATTTCTATTCTCGCTACGATCCGAGAATAGATGTCGTGCAAACACCTGTAAGCAGTTTCTTCTTCAGAATTTCATTATGGTCATACGCACCTGCATGCGCTGTCCCAGATCCGGCCGCCGCGAATGCCATTCCAGGGATTTGCCTGCAAAAGCTCAAAGTGTGTGGCCGTCATGACTACCGAATACGCTCTTCGCTCTTTGGATCGAAAAACACCGACTTATCCAGATTAAACGCAAGCGGTGAGCGCTGCCCGGCATCAATCCGCGCATCCGCACGCAACCGCGCAACCACTTGCTTTCCACCGATGCGCGTCACTGCAAAAGTATCGGAACCAGCAGGTTCGACCACGTCAATGAGGCAACTCCCTTCGACAACAGAACGCGCATTGCGATCCGCGCCATCGGGATCGGTCAACGCTTCTGGACGGATGCCGAAGATGATTTCCTTGCCGACATGATCAACAAGAGTTTTCGGCGCATTCTTGATCGGGAGCTTCAAGACCTCCCCGTCGCCCTGCTTGAGCAGAATGGCAAGCTCCTCTCCATTTTTCTCGACACTCGCATGAAGAAGGTTCATGGCAGGCGAGCCCATGAAATCGGCAACAAACATATTGGTGGGATTGTTATAAATTTCGGCGGGCGTCCCGAACTGCTGCAAGATTCCGTCCTTGAGGACCGCAATCTTGGTTGCTAGCGTCATCGCTTCGATCTGATCATGCGTGACATAAACGATCGTGGTCTTCATGCGATGATGCAAACGCTTGATCTCTGTACGCATATCGACACGCAGCTTGGCATCAAGATTTGACAAGGGTTCATCGAACAGAAAGACCTGCGGGTTGCGCACCAGAGCGCGCCCCATCGCAACGCGCTGACGCTGACCGCCGGAAAGCTGGCTTGGTTTGCGATCAAGAAGATGACCGATTTGCAGAATATCGGCGACTTCCTGAATGGCCTTTTCACGTTCAGCCTTCGGTACTTTGCGAATTTCCATACCAAAAGCGATATTGCCGCCCACAGTCATGTTTGGATAAAGCGCATAGGATTGAAACACCATCGCGATATCGCGCTGCGAAGGATGCAGACCTGATACTGAGCGACCATTAATCGAAATATCACCAGAGGTAATGGGCTCAAGACCGGCAATCGTGTTGAGCAACGTGGACTTGCCGCAACCCGAAGGGCCAACCAGCACAAGAAATCCGCCTTCCTCAATTTCGATATTGATGTCCTTGAGCACGGAGACGCTGCCATAGGCCTTGTAGAGATTGGAGATTTTCAAAAATGACATATGAGACTTATCCCTTAACGGCACCGGACATCAGACCGCGCACGAAGTAGCGCCCGGAAACGATGTAAACGATCAGCGTCGGAAGAGCGGCCAGAATGGCTGCTGCAAAGTGAACGTTATATTCCTTGACGCCGGTGGAGGAGGAAACGAGATTGTTGAGTGCGACCGTCATAGGCGTTGAATGTGCGCCTGAAAAAGAAGCACCGAACAAAAAGTCGTTCCAGATATTGGTGAACTGCCAGATAACCGAGACGACAATGATCGGGCCTGACGATGGCAAAAGAATGCGCCAGAAAATCTGGAAGAAACTTGCTCCATCAATCTGCGCAGCCCGTACCAGCTCGGTCGGAAATGCCTCGTAGTAATTGCGGAAATAGAGCGTTGTAAAGCCGATACCATAGACCACGTGAACGAGGATCAGACCCCATATTGTGCCTGCAATGCCGAGCATGCCAAGCACACGTGCCATCGGGATCAGCACAATCTGAAACGGAATGAAGCAAGAGAGCAGCAGCAATCCAAAGAAGATGTTTGAACCGCGAAAGCGCCATTTTGTGAGCACATAGCCGTTCAAAGCGCCCGCGACTGTTGAGATCGCAACCGCTGGCACAACCATCAGGATTGAGTTGATGAAAAATGGCTTGAGGCCGGTCGGCTGCACCCCGATCTGTGCAGTCGACCATGCCGAAAGCCATGGTTCAATCGTCCACTGCTGCGGCAAGCTCAACATGCCGCCTTGACGAATTTCTTCCAGCGGTTTGAATGAATTCACCAGCATCACATAAAGCGGCAACAGGTAGTAGATCGCAAACAGCAGCAGCGCCGAATAAATCAGGGCGCGTGTAAACTTACCACTGTTGATCGCATTTTCCTGGGTCTGGACACTCATGAGCGTGAGCCTCCGCGCAATTCGGAATAAAGATACGGAATGATGATCGAGAAAATCATCACCAGCATGATAATTGCTGATGACGCACCGATCCCCATTTGATTGCGGGTAAAAGTATAGGAATACATGAAAGTCGCAGGCAGTTCAGTTGCCTGTCCCGGTCCACCACCCGTCAATGCAATCACAAGGTCATAGGCCTTGATCGCAAGATGGGCGAGCACCACGAAAGCTGACAGAAAGACCGGGCGCATCAGCGGAATAATAATGCGGCGATAAATCGTTGTCGTTGAAGCACCATCAATCTGCGCGGCCTTGATGATTTCATTATCAACGCCACGCAGGCCTGCAAGAAACATCGCCATGACGAAGCCTGAGGATTGCCAGACCGCCGCAATCACGAGGCAATAGATCGCCATCGTATTGCTCTTGATCCAGTTGAAGGTAAAACCTTCCCAGCCCCATAGCCGCATCGTGTGTTCAAGTCCAATGCCCGGATCAAGAAACCACTTCCAAGCGGTGCCGGTAACGATAAAGGAAAGCGCCATCGGATAGAGATAGATCGGGCGCAAAAAACCTTCGCCACGGATTTTCTGATCCAGCAAAATGGCCAGAAACAGGCCAATGACCGAACAGATAATGATGTAAAGCGATGCGAAGATCGCGAGATTTGTGACGGCACGCCACCAATGTGGCAAGGCCCACAGCTTTTGGTAATTCGACAGACCAACGAAGCCATAAGAGGGCAACATGCGGCTGTTGGTGACAGAAAGAACGCCCGTATAGATAATAAAACCATATACAAAGACGAGAACGATCAAAAAGCTCGGCGCCAGAACCAGCTTGGGCACCAGTTCCTGTAGTCGGCTGTTACGCTTCATGTCTGCGCCACCCATTTCTGCGCTGCGCACCCGGCGCCGTTCAATCGCGGCGCTCTTGATGCGGGCTATTGTTTCAACGGCATTTCTGTCTGCCGTTCACTGCAATGAATTTATTCAGCGAAAAATCCGCCAAAAGTTCAATGAATTGTCATGCTTGGAAAGACAGCGCCCGGACGTGCCGGGCGCTCACTTTTACTTACTTTGCGCCTTCAACAGCGGAGACCAGTTCCTTGACAGCGTCTTCAGAAGAAAGCTGACCGTTGAACTGACGGGTCACAACGTCATAAATGGCGTTCTTCACCGAAGCCGGGTTTGCATAGCCATGCGCCATGGAACCGAGCATCGTGCCCTTTTCAGCCGCTTCCTTCACGTCAGCGATTGCCTTCTTGCCGCAGGCATCGAAAGCGGTGTCCGGCACGTCAGTCCGTGCAGGAGCCGATCCCTTGACCACGTTGAAAGCCGACTGGAATGCCGGGCTTTCGATAGCCGAGGCCATTTCGAGCTGTGCTGGGACCTTGTCTTCAGCAACCTTGAACATAGCAAACATATCGGAGTTGAAGGTTACTGCGCCTTGCGTTCCGGGGTAACGCATGCAGACAAAATCTTCGCCGGGCTTTTTTCCAGCCTTGACGAATTCGCCCTTTGCCCAGTCACCCATGAACTGAACACCAGCCTTGCCTTCGATGACCATGGCCGAAGCAAGGTTCCAGTCACGACCGGAGAAATTGTCATCCACATAGGAACGCAGCTTGGTCATGCGATCGAACGCCTGCTTCATCGTATCGCTGCCCAGCGCTTCCGGGTCGAGATCAATGAATGCTTTTTTGTAGAAATCCGGCCCGAAAGAAAGCACAACCGCATCGAAAATCGTTGCATCCTGCCAAGGCTGACCACCATGGGCGATTGGCGTAATGCCCTGCTGCTTGAAATTATCAAGAAGTGCAATGAGTTCGTCCCAATTGGTCGGCTCTTTACCACCGGCCTTGTCGAGAGCAGCTTTGTTGATCCACATCCAATTTGTGGAATGGATATTCACGGGCGCAGCAATCCAGTGACCGTCATATTTCGCAAAATCCTGCAAAGGTGCTGGAATGACCTTGTCCCAGCCTTCCTTGCCTGCAACTTCGTCAAGATTGCCAAGCGCACCCTGCTCGGCCCAATCGCGAATGTCGAAGCCGAGCATCTGAACGGCAGTTGGCGCATTGCCTGCGGTAACGCGGGCGCGCAGAACGGTCATAGCTTCCGTACCACCACCGCCTGCAACTGGCATATCTGTCCAGCTGATACCCTTGCTCTCAAGATCTTTTTTGAGAACATCAAGAGCCGCAGCTTCTCCGCCTGCGGTCCACCAGTGTAGAACTTCAACGTTCTGCTTGTCCTGCGCATTTGCAACCGGTGCCATTGCAGCAAACATTGCGCATGCTGCCGTACCCATTGCGGCTATTTTAAAAAATTTATGCATATGTCTACCTCCCGTAGAACTCCATAAAACAAAACACGCCGGATGATTACGGAAGCCTTGCCCCGCACACCCGCAACAGCCTTCAATCTGTTTTGAGACCTCCATCCCACTGTAATTCACGCAGCTCCACCTGCGATTGACAACGTTGTCTTTTTTGGCCGAAAAAATAAACGTAAGACAACATATGCCCCTAGCATAGGCTCATGCACCCGATATGTGTCAATAAGATTTCCTCTGACAACCCCAAAATAGAGCAGGCAAGAAAGACATCAGCTGAAAAAAACAACCAAAAAATGTTGAAAAATGAGGCATTTACCCCCTCAAGTACATTTCGTGCGCCAACATTTCATCTCGGTGTCAAAATGCAGAAAAATCAACGCCGCGATACTCAGGCACGCGTATAAATTTCCTGTGATATGGCTGGACATTCGCGATCAGAATGCATAATTTCCGTTCACCTGCACAATGGTGTGCGGGTTTGTTCTCGGGGCGGGGTGAAACTCCCCACCGGCGGTATGAAGAGCGATCTTCGAGCCCGCGAGCGCCTGAAACCAAAACCTTTTGGGTAAAGATTTCAGGGTCAGCAGATCCGGTGAGATGCCGGAGCCGACGGTTAAAGTCCGGATGGAAGAGAGCGAAAGAGCGTTAAACTCGGCTTGCGCGCGGGTTTGCGTTCCTTTGTGCGCCCTGATTCTAGTTTCGTGAGGAACCTATGAACCAGAGCTATCCGAACAAGACATCCTTCAAAATTGCCTTCATTCAGGCGCGCTGGCACGCCGATATTGTCGATGAAGCACGCAAAAGCTTCATCGCTGAACTCAAAGCCAAGACCGGCAGCAACGTGGAAGTCGAAGTCTTCGACGTTCCCGGCGCTTATGAAATTCCGCTTCACGCAAAAACACTTGCAAAGACAGGCCGCTATGCGGCGATTGTTGGTGCTGCATTTGTGATTGATGGCGGTATTTATCGCCATGACTTCGTCGCCACTGCCGTCATCAATGGCATGATGCAGGTGCAGCTCGAAACCGAAGTTCCGGTTCTCAGCGTTTCGCTCACGCCGCATCATTATCACGACAGCAAGGAGCATCACGACTTCTTCTTCAACCATTTCAAGGTGAAGGGTGTCGAAGCTGCACATGCAGCGTTGCAGATCGTCAGTGAGCGCGCCCGTATCGAAGCATTGGTATAATCCAACGCAGAGTGCGAAACCGTGAGCGTTGGTTTTCCAATAACCATATGCCCCTAAAGAGACAGCCGGCCTTGCAAATGCAAGGTCGGCTATTCAATGATGATGCGTTCTGGGTGGGTGTAGACATCAAAATCGTCGCCGCGCACCAGTGCGACGAGTGTCAGTTTGGCTGCTTGTGCCGTGCGAATGGCAAGTGCAGTGGGCGCTGAAATCGCAGCAAGCAGCGGCGCACCAAGAATAACCGCCTTCTGCACCATTTCGACAGAAACACGACTTGTCAGCGCGACGAGACCCTTGCTGGCAGATATATTTTCGCGTGCCAATGCACCAATCAGTTTGTCGAGCGCGTTATGCCTTCCAACATCTTCGCGAACCATCAAAAGCCCCTCACCCGGCACATAGAAACCGGCGCCGTGCACTGCATGAGTCTGCGCATTCAATTGCTGCAAACGGCCGAGTTCACTCACTGCGGCGATGACCGAAACCGCTTCAAACATTGTTTGTGTTTCAATTCCGGCAAGCGGGCGGATGGCCTGATCAATGGAATCGATACCACACAAGCCGCACCCAACAGGACCGGCCATAAATCTGCGCCGGGCTGTGAGCATTTCATTGCGCGCATCAACCAGTCGCATCTGAATATCAATGCCTTTATCGAGCACTTCGATATTCAGATCCTCAATTTCCGAAAATTGACTTATAATACCTTCCGTCAGGCTAAAGCCGACGGCAAAATCTTCAAGATCAGCGGGCGTTGCCATCATTACGGCCTGTGTGGAGCCATTGTAGCTCATCGCAATCGGAACCTCTTCAGGTACCTCACGATCACTTTCTTGATAATTGGAGTGTCGGCGTGTCAGACGCGGCAAATTCTGGCTGATTTTATGTATCATCATTGCGCTCCCCGCAAACACATGCAAACTCACCCTCTGTCATAGCATTTACGGGCCACACCTCAACGACTTTGAAGCAACATGCTCAACCCTTGCGATGCACCTTGCAAACAAGCTATATCAGCTAACCTCAGAAGGTCTGAAAAAGACGCAGCTTATTTTTAGGTGGAAAAGAATGGATATTCGCCAGATCGACGACAACTATTCGGTCACAGGCCAAATCACGCCGGATGACGTGCGTGATATTGCGGCCGAAGGCTTTCAGACGATCATTTGCAATCGTCCCGATGGCGAAGGCGGCGAGGATCAGCCTTCTTTTGCCGAAGTTGCAAAAGTTGCTGAAAAGGCTGGCATCAAGACCTATTATATTCCAGTGATCGGCGGCCAGCTAACGCAGGAAAATGTCGACGATATGGCTTCAGCAATTGCCGAAGCCGAAGGCCCTATTTTGGGCTACTGCCGCTCTGGAGCGCGCTCAACGAATATTTACGGGATCGTGCAGAACCAAAAGCGCGGATAAAGAACGAACGCAGACTACGCGGACGGTGCTGGCGCAAAGGCATTTGAACAGTCTTTGCAAACATGGCTGTCACCGTCCGGACGTGTGAGAATGTGTGAGTTTTGTACGGCGACCATTATGCGCCGAATACTGGCGATAATAGCTCATGCCGGTGCGAATGGTCGTCGCAGCAACGCCGCCCGCCACCATCATCCAGCCAATGACCTGTGGCCAGTTGAAACTTTCAATTCCGCTGCTCAAAGCAACGATAACGACACCCGCCCAGAGAACCGCAGCGGTGCGACGCCAGAAAACGGGGTTGAGTTCATCAAAGACCGCCTTCCACAAAGAGTGAACAAGGCAAGCGAAGAAAACGGCGGCAGCCAAACCAATATTGAGCAACTCGACCGGGAGCCAGTGTTGCGTATCCAGCATTGTTTTCATCATCCAAGTCATGCCGGGATTTTATAAGACCAGCCCGAATGGCTATTGCCTGCAAATCCCCGGCGTTGTTTCCATGTGGCCATTCAGCTTTCGCTTTGTGGCGTCAAAGTGGTAGAAGCATGGAAACCGCGCTTTAATACAGTCACATATTATTGCGATCACGCGAAATATCGTGTTGAAATCATTGATCTATCTGACTTGAAGATGATGTCGTTCCCCTTCAAAACCTTTGATAGTCCTGGGTTTTTAAGCTTCAAGACTTTAGAAACGGGCATGTAACGCGCTGTTAAAGCCACGGCACATAACAATATTGTAACAATTTGATATTGCAGAGCTTCCACAGCTATCAATGAGCGCGCCCCAGTCGGCGACCGACACGAGCCAACAAAATAACCGGAAGGATGCCGACCACAACAATTGCCAGCGCCGCAACAGAAGCTTCTTCATAAGTGCCGCGCGCGGCCTCGCCATAAAGATGCGTGGCAAATGTCTCAATGTTAAGCGGACGCAACAGAAGGGTTGCAGGCAGCTCCTTCACACAATCCACAAAGACCAGCAATCCTGCCGCCACGATTGCAGTCTTGGAAAGCGGTAGATGCACATGATAGAATGTGGCCGTCACACCGCGCCCCAGACTACGCGACGCCTGATCAAGTGATTGTGGAATGCGCTCGAGTCCCGCATCGATGCCACCGGCAGAAATCGCCAGAAACCGCGCAACATAGGCATAGACAATTGCAGCACCTGAGCCAATGAGCAGCAGTCCGGTTGATAGTCCGAACAGATAACCAGAGACCTGATCAAACAACCGATCAACTGCGCCCGAAACAATCATAATGCCGATTGCGATCACCGTTCCGGGGGCCGCATAGCCCATTGTGGAAAAACGATAAAACCAGCGCGATGCAGCACCGGGAAAAAGCCGCATTGCATAAGCGACCATCACACCCAATAACAGCACCAGAATGGTTGCGGCAGACGCGAGCATGACCGTGTTAAAGGCTTCTCCCGCAAGGCGCGGCGAGATGCCTGCAAAGCGCATACGTTTAATTGCTTCGATGACCAGATAGGTCGCAGGCATGATGAAGCCGATGATGATCGGCAGAGCACAAAGCACCGCCAGCCATAGACCTCTGAGTGGGGTTACTTTGAGTGGTTCAAACCCGCGCGAATGGCGAATATTGGATGAAAAGCGCTGCTTGCGGCGCGCCCAGCGCTCAACAGATACAAGGGCAACAACCAACAGCAAAAGCGCCAGCGCAAGTTGTGCCGCACCCGGCAGATCAAAGCGCGTCACCCAGGTCGTATAGATCGAAACTGTCAGTGTACGCACGCCAAGAAACTCGGCAGCACCAACGTCGTTGAGTGTTTCCATCAGGGCAAGACTTACCCCCACTGCAACCGCAGGGCGCGCGAGCGGTAGCGCCACCCGCCAGAAAATTCCCCTCCGGCTCACGCCCAAGGTGCGAGCGGCCTCGATCAAACTTGCCGACTGCGTGAGAAACATCGCGCGTGTCGGGATATAAACATAAGGGTAAAGAACAAAGCCCAGCAGAATGATGCAACCGGTCATTGATCTTATATCGGGCAGACGAAACTGGCGCGGCGTATCAAAACCCAGCACAAAGCGGATTGCACTTTGCACGGGGCCAATGGGATGCAGAATATCGAGATAGGCATAGGCGACGATATAAGTCGGCACTGCAAGCGGCAGCAAAAGCGCCCATTCCAGCACGCCACGTCCGCGAAAATCATAAGCCGTCACAAGCCATGCCGTGGATGTGCCAACCAACGCCGTGATAAGCCCGACCCCCACCAGCAGAATAACTGTGTCTTTGAAAGCAGAGGCAAAAATCGTCGAGAAAAGATGGCCCCACAAACCGGAAGAACCTCTGAACGCTTCCGTTATAAGCGCCAGCACCGGCAGACAAAAAAGCAGCGCAATCAGACCGGAAAGCCACAGCCAACAGCGCCCGGAGCGGGTCCGATAAGGCAGGGATGACGATGCGGCTTGCGCTGTTTCCGGCATGCTTTCCTCATATTACAACGCCGGCGCAAGGATGTGCACCGGCGTCGCGTTTACAACAGTAATCGACTTTTAATTGTCAAAACCAACTTTGTCGACCAGTTCGCTGGCTTGCTTGCGGTGGGTAACAATTTCCGAAAGTGGAACCTGATCGATCTTCAGCTCGCCGAAGGATTCGACAATCGGATCGACCGAAGCACCCGGCTTCACAGGATATTCGTAATTGGCCTTTGCATAAAGCTGCTGAGCTTCGTCCGAAACGAGGTATTCAAGAAGCTTGACGGCTTCTTCCTTGTTTGGAGCGTTTTTGGCAACGGCTGCACCGCTGATATTGACCTGTGTTCCGCCATCCTTGAACGTTGGGAGAACGACCTTAATGCTATCGGCCCATGTCTTCTGCTCATCGCCACCCTTGCCTGACCGCATCAGTCCGACATAGTAGGAATTCGCAACCGCAATGTCACAAATTCCGCCAGCAATATCCTTGGCGCCGTCACGGTCACCACCGGCAGCCTTGCGCGCCAGATTGGCCTTGAGGCCTGTCAGCCACTCTTCGGTCTTTTCTGCGCCATGATGCGCAATATAATCCGCAATCAGCGCCGTATTATAAGGGTGCTGACCGGCACGGATGCAGATCTTGCCTTTCCATTTCGGATCAGCCAGGTCTTCATAGTTAATCTGGTCCAGTTCGAGATCCTTGTCCGCATAAACCACACGCGCGCGCATCGACAGGCCGTACCAGTTGCCGTTCGCATCGCGAAGCTGTTCAGGAACAGCATCCTTCAGCGTCTGGGAATCAACTGCCTGCGTCAATCCCTTGTCAACGAGATCGACAAGATTGCCTGCGTCCACCGTCATAAGAATATCGGCTGGGGATTTATCACCTTCCGAAGCAACACGTTCTGCAAGACCATCTTTAAGGAACACGGTATTGACGGTTGTTCCCGTCTTTTCCTTATAGGCATCAAGCAAGGGCTGAATCAGGCCTGGTTCACGCGTTGTATAGATATTCACCTCATTTGCATTTGCAGCACCTGAGAGAAACGTCGCAGCCATAAGAGCCAGTCCAGCACGCGCGATCTTGGGCATATTACCTCCGATAAAATATGTTCATTTGGAACTATATGTGATGCAATCGGAATATATTGGCTGCATTTTGCAGGGTCAATCTTGCGGGGCAATAAATATGATAAATTCACTCATTATTTTGCAAATACCAGTGCTTTGTCCCAATCGACACGCACACAGACAGACGTTGTGCTCTCAGGCAGATGATGTTGGTTACGCACACGCACCCGTTCTTTATGATCAACGAGATTGATCAGCAGTTCTTCCGTCTCACCCAGATAGGTACGAGTTTCGATATAACCGCGCAATCTATCGGGCGCATCATCGGAAATAACCGCGATGTCACGTGGCCTGACATAAACCAGCACATTCCCCGTTAACAAACGATCCTTTGGCAGATTAACCTCGCCGATTGCCGTTTCGATAACATTACCGCGAACCACGCCCTCAAGCGCATTGAAATCACAGAAAAAATCCGCAGCATAACGGCTGCTCGGATGATCATGCAGATCCCGCGCCGGACCTTGCTGCACAATCTCGCCAGAGCGCATCAAAACAACCCGGTCACCTGTGGAAAGCGCTTCTTCGGCCTCATGTGTCACGATGATAACCGGTGTGCCAAGCGCGCGCAGAAGCGCCATGGTTTCTCTGCGAACCCGCGCGCGCAAACCACGATCAAGATTGGAAAAAGGTTCATCCATCAACAGCAGATCGGGCTTGGGCGCCAACGCCCGGATAAGGGCCACACGCTGCTGCTCGCCGCCTGACAACATGTGGGGATAGCGCTCGGCCATGGCTGAAAGACCGACAAGATCCAACAGTTCATTGACCCGCGCCAGCGCCTTGTCCTTATGCAGCTTTCGCAAGCCAAACATTACATTTTCCCGCACTGTCAGATGCGGAAACAAGGCATAGTCCTGAAAGACCACCCCGATATTTCGCTTTTCCGGTTCAACAAAAACCGAAGGACCAACCAAAGTGCGCCCACCCATGATCAATTGGCCTTCGTCGGGCGCGTCGATACCGGCGATAATCCGCAACAGCGAAGTCTTTCCACAACCGGAATGCCCCACCAGACAGATAATCTCTCCCGGCTGCACATCGAGCGAAATATGATCCAGCGCACGCACCGTTCCGAACTGACGCCCAATGCCTGAAAGTGTCAGTGCCGGGGCCGTTTCGTACTGTAGCTTCATGTCTTGTTGCGTGCGTGCATCCATAGAAGAGGCCGAGAGTCCTGTTTTCATCAAAGCGCATATAAAACGAGTTGAACGTCTTTGCCAATAAAACAAGAGAAATTACGTCAGGCATTTGCCAGAATACACTGACGATGAGAATAATTTGCCTCCTTATCCAGTTGAATAAGCTCGCAAATCACGCAATGCTGCACCCAACATATTTGCATGACAGGAGACGCACCATGGGGCCGATCACCGACAAAGTGACAACCGCTGAACGTTTGCCCCTGGAAACGAAGGTCGCCGTCATCGGTGCTGGCGTGATAGGGGTTTCAACCGCACTTTTTCTGGCAGAACGCGGCATTCCTGTCGCATTGTTCGAAAAGGGCGAGATTGCGGGTGAGCAATCAAGCCGCAATTGGGGCTGGTGCCGCCGCACAGGTCGCGACAGCCGCGAACTGCCGCTGATCGTCGAGAGCATGCGCCTTTGGGAAACAATGAATGAACATACCGGGCGCGAAACAGGCTTTCGCGTGACAGGCATTGTTTATACTGCCGAAAAAGAAGAGGACGTTGAGCGCTATGATCAGTGGATCAGGATTGCGCGCGAACATGGTATTGAGACACAACTTCTCAGCAGCAAGCAGGCAACGGACATTGTACCGGGGCTCAAGCGTTCGCTCAAAGGCGGCATGATTACGCCACTTGATGGGCGCGCCGAACCACAAAAAGCGGTTCCAGCGCTTGCCGCAAAAGCGCAGGAACTGGGCGCTGTTATTATGCAGAACTGTGCTGTTCGCGGCATCGAAACCACCAATGGCCGGGTTTCAGCGGTTTTAACCGAGAAAGGCCGCGTTGCTTGTGAAGCGATTGTCGTAGCCGGCGGCGCATGGTCGCGACTGATCTTGTCAGGCTTTGATGCGCATCTTCCGCAGTTGAAAGTCCGTTCATCCGTATTCCGAACTGCGCCCATTGATGCGGGTATCGATCCGGCGATCGCGTTTTCCGACTTTGCGCTGCGCAAACGCCTTGATGGCGGCTATACGATTGCCAGTCTTGGCGGCTCGATAGCCGACATCGTGCCCGACAGTTTCCGCTTCTTCCGGGATTTCATCCCGTCACTCTCAACCGAATGGCGCTCATTGCGCTTTCGTTTCGGCGAACGGTTCTTTGAAGAGGCTTTTCAATGGAAACTTCGCCCGGCTGATCAAACTTCCATCTTTGAGAAAATTCGTATCCTTGATCCAGAGCCGCATCGCGCTGCCAATGCGCAAGTGCTGACCAAACTCAAGCAAGCAATTCCGTCTTTCGCTTCCGCTCAAATCGCACAGGAATGGGCAGGACTGATCGACACAATGCCAGATGTTATTCCGGTCATCTCGCCCTTGCCCGGCATTGATGGTCTTATTGTAGCAACGGGTTTCTCCGGGCATGGCTTTGGCATTGGCCCCGGAGCAGGGCGACTGGTGGCCGATATAGTGACCGGCGAAACGCCAGTCGTTGATCCATCCCCGTTCCATATTTCGCGCTTCTCCGATGGATCGAAACTACGCATCGAAAACTGGGGTTAACCCCAGTCAAAGCCGGTTAATTGTTCCCGCCGCCGCCATAACCAATGGCGCGAAATGGCTGGAGAATGTTTCTTTGTTCCATTCGCTCAGTGAACCGCCCACATGCAGCGCTGCAACGGGACGCCCATCAGGACCACGAATGGCCGCTCCAATCGCGATTTCGCCCTGCAAAACCTCTTCCGATGCAAGCGCATAACCATTCTCGCGCGCTTCTAGCACCTTCTCCCAGATAGCCTGAGGATCGGTGATCGTGCGCGGCGTAAACTTTCGTCGATTGGACCGCTCGATGATTTCATTCACCTCGTCGTCGCTCAACTGCGCCATGACCGCCCGTCCGCCTGACGTGCAATAAAGAGGCACACTGTTACCGATAAGGGTTGCGAAGAAAGCCTCGCGTTTACTTTGCAAGCGAAGAGCATAGACCAGTCTGAGATTGTCGCGCACGCTCAAATCGACGCGCTCACTCGCATCACGCCGCAACTCAAGCAGCGATGGCAGCGCGCGAACGATCACAGAGTTAAGCCGCAAATAATCCAGTGTGTGATCGAGAATACGAATACCGGGTACATACCCCCGATCATTCGGATCGCGTTCGATATAGCCCTGCTGGCGCAAGGTATGAACGATGCGCTGAACGGCACTTTTGCCCATTCCGCATATTTTTGCGATCTCGTTGAGGGTGAGCGGTTTGCTGGTTCCGTGAAAAGCAGAAAGCACCTGCATGGCCCGCGCTATGGCGTTTACGAACAGCGGATCCTCCGCCTCTGTTTCCGGAACCGGACGCACTCCGTATTCCACTCTTTCAACATCACGCATAGCCCCTCCTTCAAATCCCCTTGACACCCTATCAAAATGCCAGCTATCGTCAATAGCAATACTACCGTATCGCCTAACGATACTTATGTCAATCATGAGGAGTGAGTGACGGGTGGATTGGAGGAGGAAAAAATGCGCGAAACACATCTGAATTTCGACGCGAGCAAAAAGGTTGGATGTCAAAGCCACCAGGCAGCCTTAACGCTGTCAGAAAAAACAACGGAACATCATCTGCAAATGGGAAAAACAATGTTTTATGAAAAGAACTCTCAGCCTTCATGGAAAGCGAAAGCGCAGCCAAAGCGCAGCTTAAACAGGTTCAGATCTGCTCTCGCAGGAATGGCAGCCGTACTGCTCGCCAGCTCTGCTGCATTTTCCTTGCCAGCACAGGCGCAGACAATCACAGCAGTCATGGAAGGGCTGCGGGTTCTTGATCCGGTCATCACAACCGCGCATATCACACGCAATCATGCTTACATGATTTATGACGTGCTTGTGGCCGTTGACGACGAATTTCAGCCACAGCCACAAATGGCAAGCTGGACCGTTTCCGATGATAAAAAGACCTATACTTTTACACTGCGTGACGGATTGAAATTCCATGACGGCGCGCCTGTCACTGCCGCCGATGCCGTTGCATCGCTCAAACGCTGGGGCCAACGTGATTCCGGTGGGCAAACGATCTTCAAGCTGACGGATAGCCTTGAACCAAAAGACGACAAAACCATTGTCTGGACATTGAGCGAGCCCTTCGCGCCGCTTCTTGATACCATCGCCAAGCAGTCTGCACTTCCGCCCTTCATCATGCCTGCGCGCATCGCGGCAACACCGGCAGATACCGCAATCACCGAGCATATCGGATCGGGTCCATTCAAATTTGTGGCTGAAGAATTTCAGCCGGGCGTAAGTGCGAGCTATGTCAAGTTTGAGGATTATGTACCGCGCGATGAGCCACCAAGCTGGATGGCCGGTGGCAAAAAAGTCAATGTCGAGAAAGTCAAATGGGTCACGATGGCAGACTCCCAGACCGCCGTTAACGCGATCATGTCTGGCGAAGTCGATTTCATTGATCAGGTCCCTGTCGATCTGCTTCCAATCCTTGAGACCAGTGACGATATTGCAATCGAACTGCGCGATGATCTGGGTTATCAGGCCATTGGCCGCATGAACTTCAAATACCCACCTTTTGATAACAAAAAAGTCCGTCAGGCGGCTCTTAAGGCACTGAGCCAGAAAGACTTTCTGGCCAACATCGTCGGCAACCCGGAATATTACAAAGTCTGCGGCGCGATCTTCGGCTGCGGAACACCACTGGGTGATGAAACGGGCGGTGAGACGCTTGTGAACGGTGGTGATATTGAAGGCGCAAAAAAGCTTCTTGCAGAAGCAGGCTATGACGGCACACCCGTCGTCATTCTTCAGCCGACCGACGTTCGTGTCATTGCCTCCCAGCCTATCGTTGCTGCACAGGCTCTGCGAGCAGCAGGCTTCACTGTGGATATGCAGCCAATGGATTGGCAAAGCGTTGTCACGCGCCGTGCCAATAAGGGCAAGCCAAGCGAAGGCGGCTGGAACCTGTTCTTCACAAACTGGATCGTGCCGGAAGTTGATAATCCGCTCATCAGCCCGATGCTCAATGGCCGCGGCGATCAGGCGTGGTTCGGCTGGCCGAAAGACGATGAAATCGAAGTCATGCGTCAGGAATTCATTGACGCGACGACACCTGAGGAACGCAAAGCAGTTGCGAAGAAAATTCAGGTCCATGCGATGGATACTGTGAGCTATCTGCCGCTGGGCCAGTTCTATTCGCCACATGCACGCAGCAAGGCTCTCGAAGACATGGTCATGTCGCCGGTGCAGGTTTTCTGGAACGTGAAGAAGGCCGAATAGGCTTTTGAAACGGCTGCATAAAAGCGGCGGACACCAGACAGGCGGCGCGTTCTGATCGTTAAGAACTGCCGCCTCACAAAATCAGACAAGGGTGTGAACGTAGCGTTGCTTACATTTTACAACCTTCACACCCCTTTGACTAATTTCCGACAAGGACAACTCGATGTTCGGTTTCATCCTGCGTCGCATTCTTGCCGTCATCCCGGTGATGGCAATTGTCGCGATCTTTGTTTTCTTGCTTTTGCGTCTGACGCCCGGCGATCCGGCGGCAATCATTGCGGGTGATGCCGCAACGACCGAGCAACTGGACCGCATCCGTGAATCACTGGGGCTTAATCTGCCACTTCATGTGCAGTTTATAACGTGGCTCGGCCATCTGCTTCAGGGCGATCTCGGCACATCGCTGATCTCGGGAACGTCGGTCACAACAATGATTGGGCAGCGCATCTGGCCAACGCTCAACATCGCCGTGCTGACAATTGTCCTCTCGGTTGTCATCGCTGTACCGCTGGGCATTCTTGCGGCATGGCGTCATCGGAGCTGGATCGACTATGGTGTCATGACCCTATCGGTTCTGGGCTTTTCAATACCAGTTTTTGTGATCGGCTATCTGTTCATCCAGTTCTTCTCTATTGAGCTACGCTGGTTCCCGGTTCAGGGGTACACGGCTCCATCCCAGAATTTCGGCAAGTTTCTATCACGCGCAGCCCTGCCCTGTTTCACGCTCGCCGTCATTTACGTGGCACTAATTGCGCGCATGACACGCGCATCGATGCTCGAAGTGCTTGGTGAGGATTATATCCGTACAGCGCGTGCGAAGGGTGTGCGCGAGAAAGTGGTGCTTTTTCACCATGCATTGCGCAATGCAGCCGTTCCAATCCTGACGGTGATCGGTACCGGCTTTGCCCTGCTTATCGGCGGTGTGGTGGTGACCGAAAGCGTCTTCAACATTCCGGGCATTGGACGTCTGACGGTGGATGCGGTGCTTGCGCGCGACTATCCGGTTATTCAGGGCATGATCCTGCTCACCAGTGCGCTCTACGTGTTTGTCAATCTGCTGATTGATCTCTCATACACCCTCTTCGACCCAAGGATCCGTTACTGATGTCAGCCTCACCCCGCCCGGCAGCACGCCTGCAATGGCTGCTCAATACCTTATCCTTTTCCAAGGCAACGCGGCTCGGAATTGGCCCGGTGGTCGCTGCCATCATTCTGATTGTGATTGTTGCCATAACGCTGATTTCGCCATGGATTGTCCCCCATGACCCCATGGGCATGGATGCGCTGCAACGCCTCAAGCCTCCAACCGACACCTATCCGTTGGGCACTGATGGTTATGGCCGTGATCTCCTGTCACGTGTGCTGATGGGCGGACAGGTTTCACTGCTCATCGGTATTGGCGCGGCGATTATAAGCGTGTTGTTTGGCTTGTTCATTGGCCTGATTGCCGGTTTCTTCCGCTTTGCAGATGCCATCATCATGCGCATCATGGACAGCCTGATGGCAATCCCTTCAATCCTGCTTGCCATCGCGCTGATTGCGCTTAACGGTCCGAGCATCTGGTCTGTTCTTGCCGCCATCACCATTCCGGAAATTCCGCGCGTGGTGCGTCTGGTACGCTCCATCGTGCTCTCGGCGCGTGAAGAGCCTTACATTGAAGCAGCGCTTTCGCTTGGTTCTTCCACACCAAAAATTATCTGGCAGCATCTGATGCCGAATACCTTGGCGCCGCTGACAGTTCAGGCCACTTATGTTTGTGCCTCTGCAATCCTGACCGAAGCAATTCTGTCGTTCCTCGGAGCCGGTGTTTCAACCGAAATTCCAACATGGGGTAACATCATGGCCGAGGGCCGGCTTTACTTCCAGCTCAAGCCATCATTGATCTTCTGGCCGGGCCTGCTGCTGTCGCTGTGCATCCTTTCCATCAACCTTCTGGGCGATACGGCGCGCGATCTGCTCGATCCACGTCTGAAGAAACGCGAGGGCTGATCATGATATTCAAGAACCGCAATTTTGATAAAGAACCCACCGTTCTCGAAATAACCGATCTGAGCGTGAGGCTTGCAGGCAATAGCAATGCTGCACCAGTTCTCAATGGCCTTTCGCTTAAAATCCGCAAAGGTGAAACGGTCTGCCTTGTCGGCGAAAGTGGCTCGGGCAAATCTGTCACCTCGCTTTCGATCATGGGGCTTTTGCCAAAAGGCGCGCTGGAACCTGCGGGCGGGCGAATTGATTTGGAGGGCAAAAACCTTCTCGATCTCGGTCCACAGGCGATGCGTGCCATTCGGGCGCGAAAAATATCCATGATCTTTCAGGAGCCGATGACCGCACTTAATCCGGTGTTGCGCGTTGGCGAACAGATCGAAGAAGTGCTGCGCACGCATTTGAACCTGCCTGCCAACGAACGAAAAGCCCGCGTTCTGGACATCATGGAACAGGTGCACCTGCCCGACATCGACCGTGTCTATCGTTCCTATCCGCACCAGCTTTCAGGCGGCCAGCGCCAGCGCATCATGATTGCCATGGCACTGGTGCTTGAGCCGCAATTGCTGATTGCCGATGAGCCAACAACCGCGCTTGACGTGACCACGCAAAAACAGATCCTCAGCCTGATTTCTGAAATGCAGGAAAAGCACGGGACGGCCGTGCTTTTCATCACGCATGATATGGGTGTTGTCGCCGAGATTGCCGACACAGTTCATGTGATGAAACATGGCAATGTGGTCGAGCATGCCCCTGTCGAAACACTGCTGCGTGCACCACAACAGGATTACACCAAGAAGCTGCTGCAATCGGTGCCGAGCCTGACGCCGCGTGCGGCCCGCGATGTTGCTTGCGAGGCAATCGCGCTTCGCGTCAATGATCTTCAAAAGAGCTACGGAACCCACTCCGTCTTCGCAAAAGGCGATCACACCTTTGCGGCAAGTGATGTGAGTTTCACGATCAAACGTGGCCGCACATTGGGTATTGTGGGCGAAAGCGGCTCTGGTAAATCAACGGTAGCGCGTTGTGTGATGCGTCTGATCGAGCCGACATCCGGTGAGATTAAGGTGGCGGACTTTGATATTGCGCAACTCACCCAGCGCCAACTTAAACCCCATCGCAAACATATCCAGATCATCTTTCAGGACCCGTTTCGTTCGCTCAATCCACGCTGGACAATTGGCAGAAGCCTGATCGAAGGCCCGGTCAATATGGGCGTCGAAAAGCGCAAAGCGACAGCGCGCGCGGCAGAACTTCTGCAACTGGTTGGCCTGCCCGAGGATGCGATCAATCGTTATCCGCATCAGTTCTCAGGCGGGCAGCGCCAGCGCGTTGCTATTGCACGCGCGGTTGCGATGGAACCTGATGTGCTGGTCGCTGACGAAGCCGTTTCCGCGCTTGACGTTTCGGTTCAGGCGCAGGTGCTGCAATTGCTCGACGAATTGCAGGAAAAACTCGGCATTGCCATTCTTTTCATCACCCATGATCTGCGGGTCGCCGCGCAGATTTGTGACGATGTGCTGGTGATGCAGCACGGACGCGTCGTCGAATACGACACCGCGTTCAACGTGCTTTCCGCGCCAAAACACGCCTATACGCGCAGCCTTATCGATGCAGCCCCCGGCAGAGAATGGGATTTTGCCCAATTCCGGGAACTCGCCATCGCATGAAGCAAATCCTTCTAAACCAAATTCTAGTTTCCCATACCATGGATAAAATCTGATCATGACTAAACTCAATGCACTGACCGCCCATGAAATGATTGACGGCTATAAGGCCGGGCGCTTTTCACCCGTTGATGTTACCAAGGCCGTTCTCGAGCATATTGAACGCCACGAACCAGAATTGAATGCAATGTGGTTCGTCGATGCGGATGGTGCACTTGCTTCCGCAAAAGCCTCTGAAGCACGCTGGCAGGCCGGAGAGCAAATCATGGCCAATGGCGTGTCATTGGATGGCGTGCCGGTTACACTGAAAGAAAACATCGCCACCAAAGGCGATGCGATGCCGCTCGGCACAGCGGTGACTGAGTTGAAGCCCCTTGCAGCCGATGCGCCTCCGGCAGCGCGCCTGCGCGAAGCCGGTGCAGTCTTCATCGGTAAGACGACGATGCCGGATTTCGGTATGCTGTCATCTGGCCTTTCAAGTTTCCATAAGCTGGCGCGCAATCCATGGAACACGGACATGAACCCCGGCGGTTCAAGTGCGGGTGCGGGTTCTGCCGGTGCAGCCGGATATGGCCCCATTCATCTTGGCACAGATATTGGCGGCTCTGTTCGTCTGCCTGCGGCATGGTGCGGTCTTGCTGGATTGAAGCCAAGCCTTGGGCGTATTCCTATTGACCCGCCCTTCATGGGCCGTGTTGTTGGACCAATGACCCGCACAGTTGCAGATTCTGCCCTTGCCATGGCCGTGCTATCGCAGCCCGATCACCGCGATCATATGAACCTGCCCTTTGCAGATATTGCATGGAGCGACCTCAAACGCGATGTAAAAGGATTGCGCATCGCCCTCCATCTTGATCCCGGCTGTGGCATGCCTGTTGATCCGCAAGTTTATGATGCTGTCAAAGCAGCAGCCGACGTGTTCAGTGCCAATGGTGCGATTGTTGAAACGCTTGATCCATGGATGAGCGAAGATATGCTCAACGGTTTGGATAGTTTCTGGCGCACCCGTGCAGGTATTGATGTTGCAGCTCTCTCCGATGAAAAGCGTGAGAAGTTGTTGCCGATCATTCGCACATGGGCGGAATCGGGTTTGGGCAAAAGCGGCGAGGATGTCTACAAAAGCTACACGAAAGCGTTGCAAATTCGTTCAACCACTGTCGCAGCCACATCCGCTTATGACTTCGTCCTCTCGCCCGTATCGCCAAATGTAAGCTTCCCGGCAGACTGGGCCTATCCATATGATAACGATGTTAACCGGGCTATGGCGCATATCAATTTCACGCTGCTTTACAGCATGAGCGAGCAACCCGCGATTTCTGTCAATTGTGGTTATGACAGCGCCGGGGTGCCAATTGGTTTGCAGATTTCCGGGCGTCGTTTTGACGACCTTGGCGTTCTGCAAATGGCGCATGCGTGGGAAGAGATGCGCGGACCCCAGCGCGCCTGGCCATTCTAAAACGCAGAGTAAGCCGGGCGGCGGAGACAAGCCCCTGCCCGTCTTAATCTTACCCCTTGCCGAAAGCCTGAGCTGCTACATATCCATCTTTATTGTATCAGTCAGGGAGACAAAGAATGGGTGAGGCAGGTATAGGCTGGATTGCAGCAATCATCATTGGGGGCCTTGCAGGCTGGATAGCATCCAATTTCATGAATAGTGACACGGGCATATTCATGAATATCATTCTGGGTATCATCGGCGCAGCGATCGCCAGTTTTATCTTCGGCTTCCTCGGTGTGTCGTTCGGTGGCTGGCTCGGCTATCTGGTTGCCGGCTTTATCGGGGCCTGTATATTGATCTGGGTCGGCCGAGCAATCAGTTGATGCCCACTCAACATCGAAAAAGCCCCGGAACGCGGGGCTTTCTCTATTTTAACCGTCAAGATTTTAAGCGGCCATTGCCAACTTCTAAACAGCCCGTCAAACGCACCGCGCGCAAGGAATAGCTCTGCTCGGTGTCAGCACAATTATCATCAACTCAGCACCGACAGTAATTTGACACTGCGGTTCGGCTGGGTGTTTGCCCGCCCGTCAAGGGTGTTATGCGCATCGTAAGTACACAGGCGGCTCGTTCCACGCGCCGTGATAAATTTGGGTAATTTAACTTGATTATTAAATTCATATTTAATAGCTACTCCTGATCAGATCATAGAATAAATGGGCAGGCAGGCGTGCATTTCTTACATCCTCTCCGGGTTTTCCTGTTGCGCAGCATAGCAAAATCCCTGTTTGTGCTAATACTGCTTCATGTTGCACCACTGATGGCCTTTGCGGAAAATACTCCCGCCAAACGCATTGTCTCTCTCGGCTCCGATATAACGGAAATCATTTTCGCACTGGGAGCAGGCGACAGGATCATCGCTGTTGACCGAAGCAGTAAATTTCCAGCCGAGACTGCCGCTAAAGCCAATGTTGGCTACCGGCGCAGCCTTTCGCCAGAGGGTATTCTGGCGCTCGACACGGACCTGATTATTGCATCTGAAGATATTGGTCCGCCGGAAACAACCGATGTGCTCAACCAATCAGCGGTCGAAATTCTCTATGTTCCCGTAGACAACACCCGAGAGGGACTGATCAAAAAAATCAGCCTCATTGCACAGCGCCTCGGTCGGAAACAGCAAGGTGAAACCCTGACGCAGACAGTCATCGACGATTTTGATGCGGCCACGGCTTATGCCAGCAGAATATCGGCAGACAAGCAAAAGAAAGTGGTCTTCTTTCATGGTTTGGCGCGTCTGAGCGGTGCGGGCAGCGACACGGCAGCCGATGCTTTTATCCGTTATGCAGGCGGGATCAATCCGCTTTCAGCCTATTCCGGCTATAAGCCTGTATCCGAAGAATGGCTGGCCAAGGCTGAACCGGACATTGTTTTGATGCTCTCTGACGGCAATGGCGGGCCAAGGCACGAAGATGTCTTTTCACACAAAGCGTTACAAGAAACGCCTGCCGCGCGCAGCCGGTCACTGATTGTACTGGAAGGACCATATATGCTGGGATTTGGCCCACGCACAGCCGATGCAATCCGAAAACTGGCTGCGGCGCTTTACGAGTAACCAATGAAGAAAGCCCCTCTATTGGAGGGACTTTCTGATTTTATGTTTGCGAAATTATGCGAAATCTTCTGGCAGAAGTTCCTTTGGGAAATTCTGGTAAGAAACCGGGCGCAGGAAGCGCCGGATCGACATCGTGCCCACACTGGTTGCACCGAAGTTTGTGGAAGCCGGATATGGTCCGCCATGAACCATCGAGTCGACCACTTCAACACCGGTGGGGAAGCCGTTGACGAGAACACGGCCTGCCTTGCGTTCCAGCACTGGAAGGAGCTTCTGTGCAGAGGCAATGTCGCCAGCATCCATATGAATGGTCGTGGTCAGCTGGCCTTCAAAGCCGCGGGCAAGCTTTTCCATCTCATCGACTGAACCCACGCGGACAACCAGTCCGAGAGGACCGAACACTTCTTCACCAAGCGCATGATCGGACAGGAAGCGTTCACCGGTTGTTTCAAACAGGTTTGGCGAAGCCTGACGACCCGACGACTGGGTTTCGTAGAGCGGCTTGACTGCATTGCGCGTATCAAAACGCTCTTTGCCTTCATGATATGCCTGCGCAATACCATCAGTCAGCATGGTCTGCGGAGCGACTTTCTTGAGCCCCTCAACAGTTGCCGCAGTGAAGCGATCGGCATCAGCACCATCAAGAACGACGGCGATGCCGGGATTGGTGCAGAACTGACCAGCACCCATGGTGAGCGAGCCAGCCCAGCCCTGTCCGAGCGTTTCGGCGCGCGCCTTCATGGCTTCCGGCAGCAGGAACATCGGATTAACCGAACCAAGCTCACCAAAGAATGGAATAGGCTCTGGACGCGCAGCGCAAAGGTCAAACAATGCACGGCCACCGGCGAGAGAGCCCGTGAAGCCAACAGCCTTGATATAAGGGTTCTGAACGAGCGCATGACCGACATCACGGCGACCGCCCTGAATGAGCGAGAACACACCTGGATGAACGCCGGTCTTCTTGATTGCGGCTTCTACGGCTTGCGCAACAATTTCACCCGTTCCCGGATGGGCCGAATGGCCCTTCACGACCACAGGGCAACCGGCTGCAAGCGCTGCTGCGGTATCACCCCCGGCAGTCGAAAACGCCATCGGAAAGTTCGATGCACCAAAAACTGCGACAGGCCCGATTGGACGCTGAACCAGACGAATTTCAGGACGCGGCGCTGGCTGACGATCAGGAAGCGCTGCATCAAAACGGCGATCAAGATAGTCACCCTTTTCGATATGGTCGGCGAACAGTCGAAGCTGGCCGGTGGTGCGTCCGGTTTCGCCTTGAAGTCGTGCTTCCGGCAAGCCGGTTTCCTGTGAGCCGATCACGACGATATCGGCAATGCGTGCTTCAATTTCATCAGCGATTGCGCGCAGGAACTGAGCGCGTTCGGCACGGGTTGAATAGCCGTAAGACCAGAAAGCGTCTTCAGCTGCTTCACAAGCACGATTCACCAGATCAACTGTACCAACTGCAAACGAATGAGCAGGCCCACTTGCTGGTGAAGATTCAAAAGTGCCGGCTCCGTCGAGCCACTCGCCAGCAACAAGGTGTTTTCCTTTGGGCGTGAATGCCATTCGTTCATCCTCCTGTAGAAATCGACGTACAATTAAGCCAGTATCCGGCTACATCTAAATTGCACATACCTAATGATTGTATACCCTAAATCTTTGTATACAGTGTGTGCGCAGATATCAATTGCCTGTAGACACCTCCTGTCAGGCGCAGCCATGAAAGACGCATAATGAGCGAGACGACCATCCTGAGCATTGCTAGCCTTCACGACCGCGTAGAGGCGATTTTTCGTAAAGCAGGGTTAAACGCTATACAGGCTGCTGCCGTCGCTCGTGTGATTGTTGCGGGTGAACGCGATCACTGCAAATCTCACGGCATATACCGTATCGAGGGTGCGCTTCGCACAGTCAAGGCCGGGAAGGTAAAAGCAGACGCAATTCCTGAAATCGTGAAAGATGAAGCCTCCAGCATCGTGCGCGTCAATGCGAATTTCGGCTTTGCAAACCCGGCTTTCGAGTTGGGCGTCCCTGTGCTTGCCGAGCGCGCACGTAAGAACGGCTTAGCCGCCCTCGTCATCAACGACTGCACGCATTTTTCGGCACTCTGGCCGGAAGTCGAAGCGCTGACGAGCGAAGGTCTCGCAGCACTCGTCATGTGCCCAAGCTACGCAACGGTTGCGCCAACCGGCGGCAACAAGCCGTTGCTCGGCACCAATCCTTTTGCCTTTGGCTGGCCGCGCAAGGAAACATCGCCTTATGTCTTTGACTTTGCAACCTCTGTTGCGGCGCGTGGCGAGATCGAACTGCATCGCCGCGCAGGCAAGCAATTGCCGGAAGGCTGGGCGCTGGATGCAGAAGGCAACCCGACGATCGATCCAGAAACTGCACTGGCAGGTGCCATGCTGCCGTTTGGCGGGCATAAGGGGTCGGCAATCAGCACAATGGTTGAACTGCTTGCTGCCATCATGATCGGCGACCTGACCAGCCCCGAAGTGCTCGATTTCCTCGGCACCACCACATTGTCGCCAGTGCATGGCGAGCTCATCATCGCATTTTCACCGGAAGCCTTTGCCAAGGGCCGACCCGGTGATCCATTTGCCCGTGCGGAAGCTTTCTTTGAGGCGATCGTCGGTCAGGGCGCTCGCCTGCCATCGCAGCGCCGCTTCAAGGCACGCGCGGAATCTGAAAGCGATGGCGTCAAGCTCACCAAAGCAGAAATCGACCAGCTTGATCTCCTTCTGGAAAAAGGTCTGGATGCCATTTCCTAAACCAAAAGCGGCTGGAATTTTCAGCCGCTTTTTATTTACGTCTAAATTTGTCTAACTCTTGTGCCCGTTGAAAAACCGGAATCTATTATGAATTGCGATATTAAGAGTCGCCTCCGCCGAAGCGCCCTTGAAACCCGCAAAATATTGATGATTACCGGCTCCCAGAAGCCTGGATCTCCAGAGGAAAAAGCATGAAGACTACCGCTCCGAGGCGCCTGAAGCGCTCAACTATTCCAACTGCACTCATATTCGCCCTATGCCTTTCTGCATCGCCGCAAGCTGTAGAAGCTGCGACACCCGCTGACACGCTGGTGATTGCAATGAGTATTGATGACATCATTTCGCTCGACCCGGCAGAAATTTTTGAAATTACCACATCGGAAATGCTGACCAGCACCTACGAACGTCTGGTAACGACAGATACCAAGGATCCGACTAAGATCATTCCACAGATCGCCGAAAGCTGGACTTTTTCTGATGATGGTAAGTCGATTACATTCAAAATCCGCGACGGCTTGAAGTTTGCTTCGGGCAATCCGATCACCGCGCAAGATGCGGCTTACTCCATACAACGTGCAATTAAACTTGATAAAAGTCCCGCTTTCATCCTCAGCCAGTTTGGCATTACGCCTGATAATGTTGAGCAAAATGCAGTAGCCGTTGACGATAAGACCTTTGTTTTCACCACCGGCAAGCCTTTTGCGCCAAGCTTTGTTCTCAACTGTTTGACCTCCAGCGTCGCCTCGCTCGTCGATAGCAAGTTGGTCAAGGAACATGAGCAGAAAACTGAAAAAACCGAGACATATCCCTATGAAACTGACTTTGGCTATGAATGGCTGAAGAACAATTATGCAGGATCTGGTCCGTTTGCACTCAAGCAATGGCGTGCCAATGAAGTACTTTTGCTGGAACGGAATGACAATTATACCGACGCCAAGCCTGCAATGAAGCGTGTGATCTACCGCCATGTAAAGGAAGGCATGTCGCAGCGGCTTTTGCTTGAGGCCGGCGACATCGATATCGCACGCAATCTGGAACCGGGAGATATTGAGCAGCTGGCAAAGGACAGCAAGTTCAACATCATCAACGCCCCCAAGGGACGCGTCTATTATCTGTCGATGAATCAGAGTGTCCCTGAACTCGCCAAGCCGGAAGTGCGTCAGGCACTGAAATATCTCATTGATTACGACACCATCGAAGGTACCCTGATCAAGGGAATTGGCCGCAAGCATCAGTCCTTCCTGCCGGTTGGCATGTTTGGCGCTACGGACGACAATCCGTTCGATTACAACGTTGAAAAAGCCAAGGAACTGCTTGAAAAAGCTGGATTAAAAGACGGCATCAGCGTCACCTTAGACGTCCGCAACAACCAACCTTATGTCGGCATTGCTGAAAGCATTCAGCAGACGATGGCAAAGGCTGGAGTGAATGTCGAGATTTTGCAGGGCGACGGCAAACTGACGACAACAAAAGTCCGCGCACGCAAGCACCAGCTTGCCCTCGGCATCTGGGGGCCGGACTATTGGGATCCACATACGAATGCCGTCACCTTCACCAACAATCCGAACAATGGCGATGAAGTTAATTTGCGGACCACTGCATGGCAGGCTTCATGGGACATTCCTGAACTGACTGCTGAAACTATGGCAGCAGCCGAAGAGCGCGACACGACCAAGCGCGAAGCAATGTACCACGATATTCAGAAGAAGTTTCAGGAAACAAGCCCGATCGCTGTTATCTATCAACAGATCGAAACAGCTGCAACGGGTGCGAATGTGCATAACTTCAACATGGTTGCTGATGCCAACTATGTCGCCACAGTAACAAAAGACTAATCAAAATGGCCGGGTGATAAATCACCCGGCCATCAAACTGCTGACAAACCTTCTGGGCAGAGCGTGCGCGCTTAACCGTACCCGATTGCTCGCTCTATCTTTTTGTTTTTATGCGCATCTTGGTCAGAAAACCGTTTCACACTTTTCGGAATGCGCTCCAGGCTACATCCTTCGGACAGCACGAAGTTGTTTTCAACCTATGGCTATGTCAAGCCTTGTATGTCTGAACAGCGCCAGGCAGCTTGCTCCACTCGGCATACCACTTGTTGAACAGCTTGAACTGCGCTTCAACATAACCACGCTGGCTGTCTGACAGGGCATCGCTTGCATTAAAGTGCAGCGTATATTCCTTGTCCCCCTTCAGAACCATCATGTGCTTGAAATAAAGAACGAGGTCCGGGCCTTCATCGAAAGATGAAAGAACGGCAAGCGCCTGTTCGAGTTCAAGCGCGCGCTGACGGGCGTCAGCGTCGCCTGCTGCTGCGGCCTGCGAAAGCTTACAAAGATGAATAACTTCTTTTGGAAGCACATTGCCGATACCTGTGATCGCACCTGTTGCTCCACAATTAACGAAGCCGTGGAACACAGCCGTATCAACGCCAACCATCAGCGTGACTTCATCATCGCGACTGGTGATGTTTTCGGCTGCATAACGCATGTCAGCAGGCCCACCAAATTCCTTGAAACCAACGAGGTTTGGATGCTCTGCACGCAAGGCGAAAAACAGATCGGCACGGGTTGAATAGCCATAATATGGGCTGTTGTAGATGACGGCTGGAAGATCGGGCGCTGCCGAAAGAACAGTCTTGAAATGATCTTTCTGAGCCGCAACAACCGAACCACGCGAAAGAAGGCGCGGGATAACCATAAGGCCCTTGGCGCCGACCTTCTGCGCATGCGCTGCATGGGCGGCGGCAATGGTTGTATTCACGGCACCAGTCCCAACAACAACAGGAACCCCAGCGGCGGTCAGGCGTGCAACACCTTCCATACGTTGTTCATCTGTAAGGAGCGGCCAGTCACCCATCGAACCACAATAAACGACAGCCGACATACCATCGGCGATCAGTTCCTTACCCTTGCGCACCAGCGCATCAAAATCAGGCGTTCGATCATCTTTGCAAGGGGTCATCAGAGCCGGAATCACGCCGGTAAAGATATTGGCAGCCATGTAGAAATCCTCTCAGAGTATTGCCGACAAACAACTTATGCAGGCAATGCTACAAACAAAACCAGAGCCATTGGCCTGTGATGGCGATTGCCATTTTCGGCCCTCCATATCTGATATATCAGTTTGTATTTTATTTGTCGACAGAAATTACACGGCACTACAGGTTTATTTCCAGACGGTCTTCACGCATGACGAGTTTCTGCACCTGACGCACGATCTGCTCGGCATGTTCATGCGCAAGCTGTTCCGCCAGCTTCATGTCGCGTGCAGCAATTGCGGCGATCATTTCTTCATGTTCCTCCACAAAACTGCGAGGCAATTGATCATTATAGGATTGATAATAGAGACGGAGAATGCGTCGGCCCTCATCCAGCAAACGCTTGAAAAGATTTGTAAAATATGGATTACGCCCCGCCTCGGCGATTGCAAGATGAAGCTCTGCATTGGTCGCAATCATCAAAAGCGCATCCTGCGCTTCCACAGCCTTCGTGAACTCCACCTGATGTAACGCTATAATGTCCAGATCTTCCTGCCGATGATTTTTGGCGGCAAGCTGGGTCGTGGCGCGATACATCAAAGTCAACGCGTCGAAATAGGTGTGCATATTGAGGAAATCGATATTCGATACCATGGTCGAACGATTGGGCAGCGTATCGATCAGCCCCTCACCTGCCAGCCGCACCAAAGCTTCGCGGATTGGGGTGCGAGACATTTTAAACCGCTCTGCAAGCTGCACCTCATCAATTGGGCTGCCAGGCGGCAGCACCAGATCGAGGATTTCATCGCGCAGCAGGTCATAGACCATTTTCCCACCAGAACCGCGCTTGCGTTCAGAGATGGCGTTCATATCGCTTTCCGTCATCAGCATATCCTTTTGCGGTTATCAGGAGAAAGGTTCTGTTGGTCCCTTGGCAGGCTGCGTAAACCACTGCGCGCTTTCAGCACTCATATAAATATGATCTTCAAGACGCACGCCAAACTGTCCCGGTACGACAATCATCGGCTCATTCGAGAAGCACATGCCCGGTTGGAGCGGCAGCGAATTACCACGAACAATGTAAGGCGCTTCATGGATTTCCAGTCCCAGACCATGACCCGCACGATGCGGAAGACCGGGGAGCTGATAATCCGGCCCCAACCCATGCTTGACCAGTATGGCGCGAGCTGCATCATCAAGGCTGGAACAGGCAGCCCCTATCTTTGCAGCATCAAACACGGCCTGCTGCGCCTGCCGTTCAATCGTCCAGATACGCTCAAATTCGGCGGTCGGCGCATCCAGCATATAGGTGCGGGTGAGATCAGAGTGATAACCATCAATCCGACAACCCGTATCGACCAGAATAACATCGCCATTTTTATAAAACTGCTCACCATCCGCGCCATGCGGCAGCGATGTTGCCTCGCCAAAAGAGACAATGCAGAAGGTCGAGCCGCCATCAGCGCCCAATTCACGATGCTGCTCATCAATAAAGCGCACGACATCAGAAGCGGCAATGCCCGGACGAATGAACTGATGCGCGCGGCGATGCACTTCCAGTGTCAGCCCCATGGCATATTTAATGATGTCGATTTCGGTCTGCGATTTAACGATACGCTGTTCGCGAATGATCGGACCAGCGTCAACAAGACGCTCAGCACCGATTTCTCTGCATAAAGCATTATAGACAAAGAGCGGCACAGCATCATCAACAGCGAGCGTTTCACCGGCTTTCAGCAGAAAAGCCACAAGGGCGGCACTGTTTTGTTCTTCCTGCCAGATGCGGATTTCGCCAGCCAAATGCGGAAGGCTTTCCACTCGGCTCTGCTCAAAACCCGGAACGATATAGACAATCTCGCTTTGCGTAATGACTGCACCAAGTAGGCGCTCGCTCGAATGCCAGACAAGGCCAGTGTAATAAAGCAGGCTCTCGGTGGACCCAAGCAGCAAGGCACCAATGTTTTTTTCGCTCAAACGACGGCGCAGTACATCAATACGCGCCAACCGCTCATCATTGGAAATGCTTGGGTGTTGAGTGGTGAGAGACATTGCTTATTCCTTTCAGCCTCTGCCACGGACTCTGTGGCATGCTGAAAGGATAAATCTCTGTACGCAATTTGTCGACAGAATTAGATTTTTACCAAACCGGTGCGCTTGAGCAGCCCCATCAACAACAGCGGCAACAGCGTCGTCAACAGGATCGCAATGAACGCCATCGCCATGCCAAGCCCAATTGATCCCTGTTCAAACTGCCGCCAGATAAAAATGGAAATCGTCTGCATGCCGACGGGTGCCACCAGAATGGAAGCGACCAGCTCACGCGTTGCGACTGCAAAAACCAGCAGCATTGCGGTGATCAAGCTTGGTGCGATCAGCGGCAGCATGATGCGGCGGAACGTCGTAAAACTGCTTGCTCCGCACACGCGCGCTGCCGCTTCAAGATTGTCACCAATCTGATGAAACGCCGCTGTCGCATAGCGGATCGGCTGCGGCAACAGAATGCAGCAATAAGCAAGCAGCAGAATGAGCGGCGTATTGTAAGGCGAGATTAAAAGCGACGGCTGGTTCCACGCAAGGATAAGTCCGACTGCCACCACGACACCCGGAAGCGAGTTCGGCAAAACGGTTAGAACATCAAGCCAGAAACGTCCACGAAAACGCATCTTCACAACCGCATAGGCAGCGATAGCACCCAGCAAACCTGTCAGAAGCGCACTTGCGACGCCCAAAGAAAGACTGTTTGTCAAGGCTCGCATAGCGCCCGCGCTGTTATCAGCGATATCAGCAAAATTATCGAAACCGAGATTGGACAGCGTCAGCCCGCCGGAAATGGTTTTCGACATGGCAGTTGCGAGAATGGCAAGGAGCGGCACGCCGGTTGTCGCAAAAGCGACCACACCAAACAGGATAACGACCGGAACCCTGAACGCTCCAAGATCACGCTTGTCCTTGTTCTGCGGTTTACCGCCAGTCGTCACATAAGAACGGCGTGTCAAAATCCAGCGCTGAAGCATGAAAGCCGCGAGCGACAACAAAACCAGTGCCAGCGAAAAGACCGCAGCCCCCGAAAGATCAATCGGCCAATCGGATATGCGCAGGTCGATTTCCGTTACCAGCACATCGAAGCCCGAACGGCTGCCGAGAGCGGCCGGCGTGCCATATTCCTCAATTGCTGAAGCGAAAACGAGCAGCAGGCTTGCTGCAAGTCCGGGCGTTGCCAGCGGCAGTGTGATGCGAAAGAACGCGCGCCAAGGCGATGCACCAAACACGCGGCCCACGTCAGAATAGCGCGCACCGACCGCTTCTATCGTGCGGGACACCGCAAAATAGACCAGCGGAAACGTGTTGAGCGCCATCACGAATGTCATGCCTGCAAGCGAAAACAGAAATGGTGCCAGGTTGAACCCTGCAAGCTGTTCAAGATAGCCGCGCGGCTGCAAAGTCATGATCCAGCCAAGCGTTGCAATATAGGGCGGGATCATGAAGGGTACGAGCATCAGCACGTCCCAGACCAGCGCCAACGGCACTTTGTAAAGTGCTCGGAACACAGCGAGCGGCACTGCGATAATAGCCGACAGCACGACGACACTGACACCGAGCAAAATGGTATTGCCGGTCATACGCATAAGCTTTGGATCTTCAAACAATGCTGGCAAATGCACAAAAGGCGCGCTGAACACACCCTGCCCTATCTGCGGGAAAATCGCCTGCAGAACGATGAAAATAAAAGGAACCGCAACGACAATGGCAAGGCTGATGACGGCCACAAGCCCAAGCGGATTTGCAGCAGTAGCGGTCTTAGCACTCATGATTGCCTCTGCGGTATTCCCGCTGTCTGGAAAAATGACAGCGCTTTTAAAAATAAACAATATGAAACGGCTCTCCCAATATTGAGAGAGCCGCCGGTTCATTACTTCTTCGCGCCAAAAATCGCGTTGAACTCTTTCAGCGTTTCATCACGCTTGCCGTAAACGGCCGCTGCATCAATCTTCAGAATCTTTAGATCGTTGATCAAAGGACGGTTTGCAGAAATGTCGGAACGTGCGGGCATCAGATAGGTTTTTGCCACCATCTTCTGGCCTTCTTCCGAAAGCATGTAATCAATGAATTGCTTGGCTTCATCCTGATTTTTGGACCATTTAAGGATCATGGCCGGACGCGGCGCAATGACGGTGCCCGATGTCGGGAAAATCACGTCAATGGCCTCGCCTTTGGCCTTGCCTGCGAGGGAAATATAATCGACAGCGCCGAAAACAGCTGCTTTCGCGCCCTGAAGCACGGGGTTCAGCGCTTCTGCGTTAGCACCGGCAGCAACCGCACCATTCTCATGGAGCTTCTTGAAAAGATCACAGCCCTGCGTTTCCGAAAGCGCTGCAACAAGCTCGAAAGTTGCACCCGACTGCGATGGATCTGGAAGGTTCACCAGATCTTTGTATTCAGGCTTGGCAAGGTCAGCCCATTCGGTTGGCTTTGGAGTCTTGCTGTTTGGATTCCATGCGATGCCAAGTGCCGAAACACCCTGTGCAACAGCCGTTTCATTTTTCAGAAAATCGGGAACTTTTTCAGCATTTGGGCTTGTGTATGCCACAAGCCAGTCGCGCTTGGCGAAATCCGTTGCTGTATCCCATGAGGCCGAAATCAGAACATCGACAACAGGGTTGGCGGCTTCAGCTTCGATACGCGCCATTACCTTGCCTGTCGTTGCCTGAAAGACATTGACCTTTGTGCCTGTCTTGGCTGTGAAACCAGCGGCCAGGCCTTCAATCAGTTTGCCGGGACCAGCTGAATAAACGGTGATGTCAGCAAATGCTGCCGTGCTTGCGAGCAGAGCTGCGGCAAATGCCATACCAGCACCGATAAGTGACTTCTTCATAAATCTCTCCTGAGATATGGGACGTGAAGTGATTGTTAGGCGAACCAGCGGAGCTCTTCAGCATTGATTGCTATGCCGACAGGAACACCGGGCGTGTGACGATGATTATCAAGATAGGTCAGTTCATGCCCCTCATGCTGTGAACCGATGCGGACAGTCGTCAGGTGCCCATCACTGCGAAACTGTGTGCGCAGAACGGTCGCAGGAATCGATGCATCACTCATTTCAACACTGCGAACCGAGCGTGACGGCAGCAGCACGTGCGTGGCCATTTCGGGAGCCGTAAGATGTGAAAGATGAATGTCCGTTTGCGCTATCCGATAGCCAGCGCTCGCTCGTTCCACCGGCATCACACAGCCAAGCCGAAGAAAATCGGCAACCGCTGGTGTGGTCGGCTGCGCAACGAGAATTTCGGGTGCCGCAAGCTGTTCGATAACACCGGCGCGCATGATCGCCACCTGATGCGCCAGTGAGAAAGCTTCGCTCTGATCATGCGTCACATAAATTGCGGTCAGACCGAGATTGGCGACAAGCTGGCCGATTTCACTGACCATGTTTTCACGCAATTCACGATCAAGATTGGAAAGCGGTTCATCAAACAGCACGAGGCCAGGTTCGGCAACAATTGCACGCGCAATCGCCACACGCTGCTGCTGACCGCCCGACATATCGCTGATCGAGCGATCACCAAAACCCGAAAGGCCAACCCGATCCAATGCCGATTTCACACGAGTCTCACGCTCGGCCCGTCCGACCCCACGCATTTCAAGCGGAAACGAGACATTCCTATAAACCGACATGTGCGGCCACAGTGCGTAATCCTGAAACACCATGCCAAGCTGACGCTTTTCCGGCGGAGAAAAGCGCCCCGTTGCAGCATCGGCAACCTTCACGCCATTAATCATGACGGAACCTGTTTTTGGTGCGAGAAGACCTGCCACCAGACGCAGCAATGTGGTCTTGCCACACCCCGATGGACCGAGCAGCGCAAGCGTCTGGCCTTTTGGCAAATTCAGATCAATGTTTTTAAGGATGATGCTTGAGCCATAGGCCAGGCTTATCCCCTCGGCCTGAACAGCAAAATCAGTGCATATATTTGAGACGTGTAACATTGCCCGCAATCTTTGATTGTTTGCGCGCTTTTATTCTGCCCCCATGACAGAGCGATGACAAAAACCACAAGGCACGGGCGTGATTTTACATTGAGCCTGCCATTCAGGCGCATATGGCCAAATCACGACGCTTGCAGCATCGGGAATTCGTGCACAACACCTCTCTTATAAGAAGGGGCGCCAATCCATTGTCTTACCCGCTTCTATCAGAATGCAAACCAAAGCATAGACCACGCCATTTACCGGCACATAACGTGATATGGGTGCGGTGATGATCGATTATTGAAACAGTGCGCCTTCTATTACCAATTTCTAATTTTAGGCTCACAATCTACAAAGTAAAAAAGCAATAAACTTATGAATCTTCAATAAATATTGAAGTAACTATATTCGATACTCCCATAAGACAGTCCTTTGAAAAATGATATAAGCGTGTAAAATTACAATCAAAATAAGACGACGAAACGAAGGGGAATGCGTGCTAAAATTTCAGAACAATGTTCTTGAGCTGATAGCCAGAGGCAATCCTCTGAAGCAAACGCTTGAGCAGTTGTGTCTTGGAATTGAAGGGCTGATTTTAAATGCCCGCACGATGATTTGCTCCGTCGATCAGGCGGGAATGCTGCATATGCTCGCCGCGCCAAATCTCCCCGATAGTTACGGCTATTCTTTCAATGGAATTGTCGTTGGGCCGAACGTCGGCTCTTGCGGTCGCGCCATTTATTACAAAGTGCCGGTCGTCGTTTCTGATATTGAAAACGATCCCAAGTGGGCAAGTTATAAGCAGCTCGCCCTGCCACTGGGGCTGCTTGCATGCACTTCAATCCCCATCCTCAGCGATACAGGCGATGCTCTGGGCGCATTGGCGGTCTATTTTGATGAGAAGCACACGCCATCGGCAGCCGAGCAAGAAATCATCGATATAGCTGTGGGGCTTTGCAAGCTTGCGATGATGCGCGAAATGCGAATCCTCAATTATGAGCGAAGAGCGACGGTGGATATTCAGACGGGCGTCGCCAATCGCACAGCCTTTGATGATGCGCTGTCGCAATTGCGTTGCGAATTACCCGGTAGCTGGGCCTTGTTTGTTATCGACATTGATAACCTCAAAGTCACCAACGATACGTTTGGCCATGAAGTGGGTGATGTGTTGATCAACACGATTGCCACGCGCATTGCAGCGGCTCTTTCGCCGGATATAACATTCCGTACGGGCGGGGATGAATTTACCGTCATCATCCAGAACCATAAAGCACTCTACGACCTTGATCATGCGGCAGATCTTGTTTTTGAAGCTCTGTCTTCGCCTGTCCATTGTGACGGTCAGACAATCCTGCCACGCGTGACGATCGGCGGAGCAGTTCTTGCTGCTCTTGATACGCATCCGCAAACTGTGCGCCGCAATGCGGATTTTGCGCTCTATCATGCCAAGGAAAATGCACGCGGCAGTTTTGTGCTTTATCAAGCCAATGTCGGCACCCGGATCGTTCACAGGCGAAACTCGATCAGGGAAGTGCGTGAAGCGCTCGAAGAAAAGCGTATTACGGCACATTATCAGCCACTCATCCGGCTTGATACGAAGGAAATAATCGGCTTTGAAGCATTGAGCCGTATGACAACGCCGTCAGGTGACATTCTTTCTGCGGCCATGTTTCAGGAATCTTTCTCCGATGTGCATATTGCATCCGAGATCACCCAATATATGCTTTCTATCGTCGCGCAGGACATAAGGCGCTGGCTGGACCTGGGCCTTCCCGTACAGCATGTCGGCGTTAACGTCACGGCAGCAGACTTCTATGTGGGCGATCTTGCTGCTTTCGTTTCAAAGACATTTGCCCAATATAATGTTCCGCTGTGCCATCTCATCATAGAGGTAACAGAAAACGCCTATATCGGGCAGCGCGACGATGTTGTTGCATCAGGTATTCGAAACCTTCGCTTACTGGGTGTGCGTATCGCGCTCGATGATTTTGGCACTGGCTTTGCTGCACTGGCCCATCTTCTCACCGTTCCGGTCGACATCATCAAGATTGACCGGTCTTTTGTATGCCGTCTTGTGCCCGGTGATCCAAGTGTCGCGATTGTAAAAGGCATTGTACAAATCGCAAGAGACTTGAACATCAAACTCGTCGCAGAAGGTGTTGAAACGCTTGAATTGGCAAAAACTCTCGAAAAAATGGGATGCCAGCTTGGGCAAGGCTATGCCTTTTCCAAAGCCGTAGAGTATGACACTGCCACCTCTCTGTTGCGCGATTATGGGCAAGATTATCAGCCCCGACACTCAGCCATCATACAGCCGTACAGCACAAAAAATTGACAGTTTTACCTGGACTGTGATCCAGTTTCATTTTGCCTTCGTATCAGGCTTTATGAATACAAACGTTTCCTTCAGCTCACAGACGTGGCAAAAGAAAATAGAGTGCTATTCGCCGCTTCTGGCTTTGTCGCATCTGAGCATATGGGATTCAACACGGATGACCGAGCGGACTGCTTCTGAAAATCAGCCCTCCCTGGAGGAATTGATGCTGGCGGTCAGTTCGCGGCGCGACATGGACGCGTTCGAGGCGATTTTCAAACATTTCGCACCGCGCGTTAAAGCCTATATGGCCAAATTGTCTGCCGATACGCAAACAGCGGAAGAATTGATGCAGGAAACCATGATTGCAGTCTGGAACAAGGCAGACCAGTTTGATTTTTCCAAAGGAGCCCTGTCTACCTGGATTTTCACGATTGCACGCAATCAACGCATTGATGCCATTCGGCGTGCGCGGCGTCCGCAATTCGACCCAACCGACCCGGCCTTCGTGCCCGATGAAGAGCAGCCTGCCGACATTCTGATTGCGCAGAAACAATCCGCCAATCAGTTGCGGGCTGCGATGGCGAACCTGCCAATAGAGCAAAGCGCATTGCTCGAACTCGCCTATTTCGAGGAAAGCACCCACAGTGCGATAGCCAAAAAGCTCAATCTGCCTTTAGGAACCGTGAAATCACGCCTGCGGCTGGCATTTAACAAATTGCGTTCTGCGCTCGATAATTCGGGAGCGCAGTGATGAACATTCAACACCATCTAAGCGACGAACTTCTCTCAAGCTATGCAGCCGGAACACTGGCTGAAGGCTGGAGTATCGCTGTCGCAACACATCTCGCGCTTTGCCCTGCCTGCCGCTCCCGGCTTAAACAATTTGAGCAAATTGGCGGTGAGCTTCTCGAAACAGTCGCTCCGCAGGAAATCAAAATTGATTCATGGGATTCGGTAAAAGACCGGCTCACAAATCAGCCGAAGATGCCCCCGCAACCCGTGCAACATCGCGGCTCACCCCTTGCAACGCCTGCCATTCTGCCTGAACCACTGCGCTCTTACGTTGGTGGCGATCTGCCTGATTTGAAATGGAAATCTCTTGGTCGTGGTGCTTATCAGGTGCCGATTGCGATCAATGATGGCGAAACCAATGTCAGGCTGCTGAAGATCCCGGCTGGCAAACCTGTACCCGAACACGGCCACGGCGGACGCGAGCTGACGCTGGTGCTTTGTGGCAGTTTCGAAGATGAAACCGGCATTTTTGCGCGTGGCGATATTGAAGAAGCAAATGCCGATCTTGTGCATCAACCAATCGCTTCGAACGGCGGTGATTGCATATGCCTTGCCGTGACGGATGCCCCACTAAAATTCCAGGGTTGGCTGATGCGCATGGTTCAACCGCTGATAGGCATCTGAAAAAGGCGGCAAAATTGCCGCCTTTTTCATTTTCAGTTTAGAACCACGATGGCTGCATTCAAAGCAGTCGCCAAAGACAGCCAGACGATATATGGCAAAAACAACAATGCGGATATGCGATCAGGCTGCCATGCGCGGATGATGAACAACAGCACGCAAAGCCATGCGCCAATAATAACCACCAGTCCAAGCATCGTCATATGGGCACCGAAGAAAATAGGCGACCAGATAAAGTTCAGCACCATTTGACCAAACCATGGCCCGCGACGTTGCCAACCGGTGTCCTTCAACCAGGTTCGCCAGCCCGCAATCGCAATCAAGACATAGAGGATCGTCCAGATTGGCGCAAAAGCGCCGTTGGGCGGCGTAAACCACGGCTTTTGTAGCGATGCATACCATTCACCCGGAGGAAAACTGATACCCATCGTCATGCCAATCGTAATCGTCACAAGGACGAAGACCGCCAGAAGACCCAATTTCTGCATATTACTTCTCCAGTCTAGCCGACCAAACGCGACGTTACCCAATAGCCAATATAGGCCGAGACGGCAGACAGCACAGTCCCCCAGATCAGATCGACAATTGTCAGGGCCCATGACCAGTTTTTCAATGTGGCTTGATTGGTCAGGTCATAAGTCGCATAGGCAACAAATCCTAAAAGCGCACCGTTGAGCAACACAACGGCTCCACTTCCTGCGAGAAGTCCCGGTCGCACCGCGAAAAACACCAGTCCAAATACGAAAATCACGTAGAATACGACTGCTGGAGCGAGACGGAAACTTGGCGCAAGCATATCGCCCATGGCAGGGCGATAAAACACATTGGCCATATTCGTCAGCCAGACTGAATCAATTGCCAGAAAAGCGAAGGCTGTGACCACATAAGCGACAATATAGGATTTCATCTAAACCACTCTCCAGTGCCAACCGGCTTAACTAAAACATTATGCATTCTGCGTTACTTTATGCGTGACCAACTGACATCACGGCACAAAAGACCTGCCAGAACGCAGCCATAGGTCGTCATTTTATCGCCGTTTACCTTTACGCTAAGCTTGTAGGTAAGGTTGCGCTGGGGATCGAAAGCAGTTCCAGAATATTGGCCGCCCGCAATCTGGTTTATGTTCATAACCAGACGGTCGCCGGCTTTTTCTTTTGGGGTTCCGGACCTGATCCACGTATTGGTGGCGCAAATATCCTTGCCACATTCTGCAATCTTGACCCGCGCCTTGCCATCGCCGCGCGCCCAGTTGCCGCTTATGTCGCCAGCCTGCGCAATCGACGGCGTTAACACAGCTATGCTCCCTATTATGCGTATCCATTGCATCGGTGCCTCCTGCATCCGTGGATTCATGTCATCAAGCATGTTCAATCGTATAAAGGCCGACATTGATCGCGCCTTCTTCAAACCCGCCCTCGCAGTAACAAAGATAATATTCCCAAAGCCTGCGGAACCGGTCGTCAAAGCCCAGCTTTTCGATCGAAGGCCAATTGGCAGTAAAACGCTGCCGCCATTCAGCCAGCGTGAGCGCATAAGAGTGACCGAAATGATCAATCTCTTTCAAAACCAGACCAGCTTTGGAGAGGTCGCGTTCAAGCACCTTGTCGGAAGGTAAAAAACCTCCCGGAAAGATGAACTTCTGAATGAAATCCGCCTTGCGGCGATAGTTTTCATAGCGTGCATCTTCAATTGAGATGATTTGCAAAACGGCTTTGCCGCCCGGTTTTAAACACCGCTTGAGCGTCGCAAAATATTCGGGCCAGTAAGCCTCACCGACAGCCTCAAACATTTCGATGGAAACGATCCGGTCAAACTGCCCTTTGACATCGCGATAATCCTGCAGGCGCAAATCAACGGCATCCTTAAGTCCCGCATTCTGAACGACAGTCTTGCCCCAGGCGAGCTGGGAGGGTGACAAAGTGATCCCTGTGACATGCGCATCGCCATCATCTGCAAGATGGGCTGCCAAGGCGCCCCAACCACACCCAATCTCGAGGATTTTTTCGCCCCCCCCAAGCGCCAGTTTGTCAGCAATACGCTTCAACTTGTATGCCTGCGCATCTTCAAGGCCATGCGTGTTTTCATTCCAGATGGCTGACGAATACAGCATCGTGTGATCAAGCCACTGTTTGTAGAAATCATTGCCAAGGTCATAATGCGCCTCGATATTCTTGCGGCTGCCACGGCGTGTATTTGCATTGAGCAAATGCCCCACACGGTGAACAATGCGCATGAAGCGTGAACCGTGCAGCGTCGAAACAAGTGTGTCGCGATTGCGCGCGGCAAAGCGGATCACCGCTGTTAGGTCCGGGGACGACCAGTCACCGTCGATATAGGCCTGCGCAAAGCCAATATCGCCGCCCGCTAACAAGCGACGCAGGCAGCGCCAGCTCTTGATAACGATTTTTGCTTCCGGTCCGGGCAATATACCTTGAGCAACAACGGATTGTCCCGAAGGCAAAACAAGGTTCAGACGGCCATATCGCACCTGACTGAGCAGCCGCCTTAACACACGCGCCGACGGGCTTAAAACCGAACGACCAACAGATATGGGGGCCGGGTAATGGGAAGACTCATCAAACTGGCTCATGCAACCCTGTTCCTCTCCCGAGACATGTCATGATGGATATGGGATATGGGATCCTGCGGTGGGCTTGGACGCTTGCGGAGTTTCATCCCCTTCGCCCAGATTTTCAGCGCTTCCCAGTGAATGCCGCCGACAACGCGCAACGTCAGAAATGGAATGGCAAAAAAGGCACGCAACAAAGCCATGTCACTGAGCTCCACACGACGCGCCAGATGACGCGCTGTCAGCACCAGACCTTCGTCATCAAAGGTGTTGATCCTGACTGCGAGCTTATCCGCCGGAGGCTGAACCTCGAATTCATAGCGCAGCTTCATATCCATGAAGGGTGAGACATAAAACGCCTTGTCGCAGGTCTGCACGATGCGCTCGCCCTGCTCTGCTTCGACCGGGATCATATAGCCATGGCGCTGCTTAAACGTGTTGTCGACTTCCCATAGAATAGCCGTGAGCCGATCTTCACGATTATAGCAAAAGAAAATGCTCAACGGATTGAACGACCAGCCGAGGATACGCGGCATCGTCAGAAGACGGATCGCGCCTCCATCGGGTTGCATACCTGTGCTGCGCATCGCATCTTCAATCTGCGCCCGCAAAGATGTTGCTGATCCATTGCCGCGATCTTTTTCGCAAAAAGAAAACAGATTGAACCGATTGACCGAAAACAGCCTGAGCCTGCGGTGAAGCACATCCAGCTCATCAAGATCGAGCAGCAGTGAATAGATTTTATAGGCGAGCTTATGTTCCTTTGGCCGCAAGCGGGCATGGGTCACATGCCCCGGAAACAGTGCAGATTTGAAAATACCGGTCATGCCAGCGCCCTTTCCCGGATCGTTACAGGCTGGCGAACAATGCGCGCGCTTTCCTGCTCAACCCGCCATGGGCGACGCAGTCCGCCGAGGTCTTCCGCTACTGCAAGACCGGCCTGCAAACCGTCCTCATGAAAACCGGAACCAAAATGTGCGCCACAAAACCAGGTTCGGCGCTGTCCCTGCAACGACCAGACTTCCCTCTGCGCGCGATCCGTTGCCATATCAAAGATTGGATGTTCATAGATCTCGCGATGGATCACCAGATCCTCACGCGGCGCACGACACGGATTGAGCGTGACAAATGTATCGGGCGCAGTTCCCAAGGGCTGCAAGCGGTTCATCCAGTAGGTGATTGAGGGCTGCGACGAACCGTTGGCTGCATTGGTCAGGTAATTCCAGCTCGACCATGCCGCCCGGCGTTTTGGCATGAGCGAAAGATCGGTATGAAGAACCGCCTCATTGCGTGAATATTTAAATGCACCAAGAATGCGGCTTTCCTCTGCACTGGGATCGGCCAGCATCCGCAAAGCCTGATCGGCGTGAGTTGCGATAACCACATCGTCAAAGAAATGAACACCACCGCTTGCATCGGTCAATTCGACCGCATTTTCATGCCGTCGCACCCATTTTATGGGTGTTGAAAGCCGGATATTGTCGGCATAGGGCTGCGTAATGCGCTGCACATATTCACGACTGCCACCCTTGACTGTCCGCCAGATCGGGCGATCCCGCAAAGCAAGCAAGCCATGATTGCAGCAAAAGCGAACAAAGCTCGCTGCCGGATATTGACCAACTTCCATGGCAGGCGTTGACCAGATTGCAGCCGCCATCGGATAGAGATGATCCTCCCGGAAAGCCCGGCCATAAGCATTTCGCGCAAGATAATCATCAAGCGAAATGCCGCCCATCATCGCCAGGTCTTTGGGAGCGTTACGGTAAAAGCGCAAAAGATCGCGGATCATAGACCAAAAACGCGGGCGAACGAGATTTGAGCGCTGTGCAAACAGGCCAAGCCCGGTGCCGCCGGAATATTCATAAGCGCCATTTCCAATGGAGACGGCAAAGGACATATTCGATGCGGCAGTCGGAACATCAAGTATTTTAAACAATGCCGTCAGATTTGGATAAGTCACTTCATTATAAACAATAAAGCCCGTATCGACCGCAACGGGGCCGGTGTTGCTTGCAAATTCGACCGTATTGCTATGCCCGCCAATGCGCTCCGCTGCTTCAAAAACGGTGACGTCATGGCGTTGCGATAAAAGCCATGCAGCAGACAGACCAGAAATACCGCTCCCGATAATCGCGAGCCTAAAACGTTTAGCGCCGCCCGGATGGTTTGTAATGTCCATAAGTCCCTCACTGTGCCGCATTTCTCTATCTTACGTTTTGAGAAGACGATTGGTTCAACGGATGCTGAAACTTTCTTGGTTTTTTTAAACGGCTTAGGAAACCAAACAGCGGGACCAAACGTATTGCATGGTATAAATCGTCATTCTGACCCAGGGTGCGCCATGCAAATCGGCCTTCTTTTGATTGTTGCTATCTTTCTGTCTCTTCTCATGAGCTTTGCATGGGCGCTGGAGAGAAAAACCGGCAAAAGCGGCTGGATCGATGCAATATGGTCGCTTTCGGTTGGTCTGGGCGCGATGGTCGCCGTACTTCTGGCCGACACCTCTTGGCCGCGCCGTTCAGCGATCCTGATCCTCATCCTTGCATGGTCGCTACGGCTTGCCTTGCATATTGGACAGCGAAGCATGTCCCACGGCAAAGACCCACGTTATGCAAAGCTGATGAAGGAATGGGGCGATAGCGCACCAAAACGTCTGTTCTGGTTTTTGCAGATACAGGCTTTGGCAGCGTTTATTCTGGTGCTTTCAGTCTATCTTGCCACTGTTAGCCGCCCTGAATTCCCGCATTTCGTCGATATGATTACTGTCGTAATTATCGCAATCGCGATCACGGGCGAAGCGCTGTCAGACGCACAACTTGCGCAGTTTCGCAAAACGCCTGCCGCCAAAACCGAAATCTGCGAGACCGGGTTTTGGGCCTATTCGCGCCATCCAAACTATTTCTTCGAATGGCTTTTCTGGTGCGCATGGCCGTTCATGGCAATCACCGCATCACCATGGAGCTGGCTATCGCTGCTCGCCCCCATCCAGATGTACTGGCTGCTGGTCCACGTATCGGGAATTCCACCGCTTGAAGACCACATGATCAAATCACGCGGAGAAAAATTCCGCGCACTGCAACGCCGCGTCAATGCGTTTTTTCCCGGTCCCAGAAAGCCGAAGTCGTAAATCACGAACCTGCAAGTGAAGAAACTGGCATATACAATCAAAGCAGCCCATGCTCAATCTTCTCAAGCCCGTCAGGCAAGGATTATTCAATGAATGGAAATGCACTTGTCTGGTTGCGGAATGACCTGCGCCTTGCGGACAATCCGGCACTTGATGCAGCCGTCAAACTCGGCGGTAGTATAACCGCGCTTTATGTTCATGAAATCAATCCCCAATTGCGCGCGCCCGGCGGCGCTGTGCTCTGGTGGCTGGAACAGAGCCTGAATTCGCTTGAGAAAAGCCTCCATGCGCGCAATGTCGAACTGATTGTTATGCATGGCGACGCATTGAAAATCATTGAACAGCTCGTCGAAAAAAATGGGTTTAATGCTGTTTTCTGGAACCGGCGCTATGCCCCGCAAGAACGTGGCGTGGATGCTCATGTCAAAACAGCTCTGAAAGACAAAGGGCTGAACGTTGCCTCTTTTGCGGGCAATCTTCTGTCAGAGCCATGGGAGATCAAAACAGGCAGCGGTGGACCGTATCAAGTCTTCACGCCTTACGCAAAGACCCTGCGCCAGCAAGGCGTAACCCGCCCCCTTTCATCGTCTGACTGGAAAGCTGTACCGTCCACGCTGCAAGATAAACCGGAAAGAGCGCCTTTCAGACAGCCTTTCTGGTCGAAGAAAATGGAGGGTCTGTGGGAAATTGGCGAGGCCGCAGCCATCAATCAGCTCTACCATTTCTTTGATAAGACCATCCGCAATTATGCGGGCGATCGTGACCGCCCCAATGTTGAAGGCACTTCCAAGCTCTCGCCTCATCTTCGCTTTGGCGAGATTAGTCCGCGTCAGGCATGGCATGCAACACTATCGTTGATGGATGAGAACCCGGATACCCAGACCGGCGGCGAGAAATTCCTGTCCGAACTCATCTGGCGCGATTTTCATTATCATCAGCTCTACTTTCGCCCGGATATTGCCGAAAACGATATGCGCAACACGCTTGCAGATATCGAATGGAAACATGATCCGGCATTGTTTGAGGCTTGGACGAAGGGCAATACCGGCGTGCCAATGATTGACGCAGGCATGCGTCAGCTTTGGGCAACCGGGTGGATGCATAACCGCGTGCGTATGCTCGTCGCCTCTGTCTTAAGCAAGAACATGCAGATCGACTGGCGCGAAGGCGAAAAATGGTTCTGGAACACGCTGGTTGATGCCGACATCGCCAGCAATCCGGGAAGTTGGCAATGGGTGGCAGGCTGTGGCATGGATGCAGCCCCTTACTTTCGCGTTTTCAATCCAGTTCTGCAAGGCGACAAGTTTGACAGCGAAGGCGCTTATGTACGCGAATGGGTGCCAGAAATTGCAACCCTGCCGGAGCGTTGGATCCATAAACCTTATGCGGCACCCGAAGACGTGCTGCAAAAAGCAGGCATCGTTCTCGGCAAAACATATCCGTTTCCTGTCTTTAAAGCACCGAAAGCTGGGAAATAGAGCATTTCCAAGGATTCAATCAAAACAGGAAATGCTTCTGGCCACGGCTAATTTGGTGATGCGCTCATCTGAGTGCTTCCAGCTCAGCGATGCGCGCGGCACTGTCATGCTCTAAAGCGCGCGTCATTTCGCGAATAATGGTTTCCGCAAGAACGAAAATCGACGCTGATGAATCCCATGCAGAAGGCACCGCAATCCGCCCCGCCAAGACATGCCGGGCAACACGGGCAATCGGTGACAACCACTGATCGGTTATCAAAATAATCTCAACCCCTCGCCCACGCGCTTTTTCCGCAAGGCTCAACAAGCTTTCCTGATAGCGGCGAATGTCAAAGACAACAAGAACATCGCGTTTTCCCATATCCAGCAGCCGATCACGCCACATGCTTTCCTGTCCACCCAGATGGAAAACATGCGGCCGGATAATCGACATATGCGCTGTCATATATTGTGCTATCGGATCTGTGAAACGCCCGCCGATCAGATAAACGTTTCCCTTGGAATTGCTCAGAGCAGCAACGATCTGCTGCAATTGCTTGTCGCCCAGATGCCGAAAACTTTCCCGAATATTATCAAGTGTATATTCCACTGCCGGATAGGCCGTGTCCGTTGCCTTTTCAGGCTTTTCGTTGCGATGATGCGGCGATTGCAACTGTGCAGCAAGCTCATTTTGCAAATGCGCCTGAAACTCCGAATAACTTTGAAAGCCGAGCCTGTTTACAAACCGCAGAATGGTCGGAGAACTGACGCCTGCCTGTGCTGAAAATTCTGCCACTGTTTTCAGCCCCAGCATGGGATAATTGGCAATCAGAGTTTGCGCGGCACTGCGCTCTCCGGCGGGCATGCTTTCGAGCCGTTCGTTCAGCAACTCCGCGATGCTGGCCCCCATCGATGTGGCAATTTCCATTCCCGCAGCTCTTTTCAATTTCGCACAAAATTATGTTTGACAAAGCATCTTACGACGTATCAAATATTCCGCAATAGCGCATATTTTTAAAAACGTAACAAAAGTTACAGCGCAGGGGAATAGAGAGAATGGCCGACCAGCGAGATCATCAGGACCCGGCCCTAAAGCCGGTTCTGGTCGTCAACGAAGCGGGGGGAAGTCCCTATGTTTTCGTTTGCGAACATGCATCCAATTTCATGCCTGAGCACTTTGATGGGCTTGGCCTCGACCCTCAATCGTTAAACGCACACATTGCTTGGGATCCGGGTGCTGTGGCGGTTGCACGCCATCTTAGTCAACAGCTTGATGCCCCTTTGATAGAGGCGACCTATTCACGCCTGCTGATTGATTGCAATCGTCCACTTGAAGCGCGCGATCTTATTCCTGAAATCAGCGAAACGACGGTCATCCCCGGCAATCATGATCTCAATTCCCTTGAACGCACAGCACGAATTGACCTGTCGCACAGGCCTTTTCACCGCTGTATTGAAGAAGTCATCCATGCACGTGCCACACGTGGACTACCATCGTGGATCGTCACCATTCACTCCTTTACACCAAGCTATAAGGGCATCTCACGTCCATGGCAGATTGGCATTATTCATGATGCGGATGCGCGCATTGCAGAGCCTTTGATTGCTGCACTTAAGAAAAACAAGGCGCTGAACGTCGGCGTAAATGAACCCTATTCGCCAGCCGATCGCGTTTATTACACCCTTGAGCGACATGCGCGACCGCGCAATGCACCCTGTGCAATGATTGAGATACGCAACGACGAAATCGCCACCCGTGAAGCGCAGGAAACCTGGGCTAAGCAACTTGCTGCGATTTTTAGCGATATTGAGCGCGTGATACCGTGAGGAGCGAAGCATAATGGCCGAACAACTAACTTTCGACACATTAAAAAAAGCCGTCGCAAATGACGAAATTGATACGGTTCTCGCCTGCTTCGTCGATATGCAGGGCCGCCTGATCGGCAAACGTTTTTATGCGGAATTCTTCGTGGAAACGGCCCATGATGAAACGCATGGCTGCAATTACCTGCTCGCCAATGACATCGATATGGAGCCGGTTCCGGGCTATGAAGCCGCAAGTTGGGACAAGGGTTATGGCGACTTCGTGATGAAGCCAGACCTCTCCACCCTGCGTCTTGCGCCATGGCTGGAAAAAACCGCGATCGTGCTTTGTGACGTGCTTGATCATCACGATCACAAAGACCTTGCGCATTCACCGCGTGCGGTTCTTAAAAAGCAGCTCGCCCGCCTGCATGAACGCGGCTATCGCGCCTATTTCGCATCGGAACTCGAATTCTATCTCTTTGATGAAACCTATAAAACCGCGCGCGCCAAACATTGGCAGGAGATGGAAACCGCCTCTCCTTATGTGCAGGATTATGTGATCCACCTGACCACCAAGGAAGAGCAGGTTCTGCGCGCGATGCGCAATCATTTAGGTGCTGCCGGTATTCCCGTTGAAAACTCCAAAGGCGAATGGGGGCCGGGTCAGCAGGAACTCAATGTTCGCTATGCGGAAGCACTTGAAATGGCCGACCGTCATGTCATCATGAAAAACGCCATGAAGGAAATCGCCGAGGCCCATGGCAAGTGCATCACCTTCATGGCCAAATATGATTATGACAAGGCTGGCAGTTCAAGCCATGTGCACAACTCTATCTGGAGTGCGGATGGCAAGGAGCCATTGTTTTTTGATCCCAAAGCACCACACACCATGACACCGCTGATGCGCTCATGGGTGGCAGGCCAGCTTAAATATGCGGCTGAATATACGTATTTTCTGGCGCCTTACATCAACTCTTATAAACGCTTTCAGGCGGGCACATTCGCGCCGACAAAGATCATGTGGAGTCAGGATAACCGCACAGCAGGCTTCCGGCTTTGTGGCGAAGGCAGCAAATCTATCCGCATCGAATGTCGGATTGGCGGCGCTGATCTCAACCCCTATCTTGCATTTGCAGCGCTTATCGCGGCAGGCTTAAAGGGCATCGACGAAGCGCTGGAACTGGAAGATCCTTTCGTTGGCGATGCCTATAGCGCAGTCAAACTCAAGGAAATTCCATACACGCTGCGCGAAGCGGCAGAAGCCCTCAAGAACTCGGCATTCCTCAAGGAAGCACTCGGTGAAAAAGTGGTCAATCACTATGTCCACACCGCCCACTGGGAGCAGATTGAATATGACCGTCGCGTAACCGACTGGGAACTGCATCGTGGTTTCGAACGCTACTAAACTTACATAAGGAATTGCCCGATGAGCGGCACGGCCAGAATTATCTCCCCTATCGATGGCTCGGTTTATGCAGAGCGCGCCTATGCCAGTGACACCGCGATCCATGCGGCAGTCACGGCGGCACGCAAGGCGCAACCCCAATGGGCAGCTTTAAACATTGCAGAACGGGCCGGTTATTGTCGTGCAGCTCTGGATGCGCTGGCCGCAATGCAGGATGAAATCATTCCTGAAATTGCCTGGCAAATGGGGCGCCCCACACGTTATGGCGGCGAAAATGGCGGCGTTCAGGAACGCGGCCAGTACATGATCGACATTGCAGAAGAAGCGCTGAAACCTTATGTGCCTGCACAAAAAGATGGCTTTCGCCGCTATGTAAAGCATGTTCCGCTGGGCGTGGTCATGGTCATCGCGCCGTGGAACTATCCCTATCTCACCGCCGTCAATACGATCATTCCGGCATTGATGGCAGGCAACACGGTTCTGCTTAAACATGCAACGCAAACTTTGCTGACGGGCGAACGCTTCGCGCAGGCCTTTGAGAAGGCCGGCATTCCAAAAGGCGTTTTCCAGAATATCGTTCTCGATCATGGCTCTACAGAAAAACTGCTGGCATCAGGCACCATCGACCATGTCAACTTTACAGGCTCCGTTGGCGGTGGCCGGGCTATCGAAAAGGCAGCCGCTGGCACTTTCATGACGCTGGGACTAGAGCTTGGCGGCAAAGACCCCGCCTATGTATTGCCCGACGTTAATCTCGACCATGCTGTTGCCAATCTGGTCGATGGTGCTTTTTTCAATTCCGGTCAATGCTGCTGTGGTATCGAACGTATCTACGTGCATGAAGCTGTTTATGACCGATTTGTCGATGGTTTCATCGATCTGACAAAGCAATATGTCGTCGGCAATCCGCTGGATGCCGCAACCACGCTAGGACCGATGGCGCAGGCACGGTTTGCCGATCTTATTCGTGAGCAGAAAGCCGAAGCCTTGCGCAAGGGTGCCAAAGCGCACGTCAATATGAAAGTTGAGAACGACATCGCCGGTTCGCCTTATATTGCGCCGGAGGTGCTCACCCATGTTGATCACCAGATGAGCGTCATGCGGGAAGAAAGCTTTGGCCCCATTGTAGGCATCATGAAGGTGCGCAATGATGAGGAAGCGCTCGCGCTGATGAATGACAGCATTTACGGCCTGACCGCTTCGCTCTGGACAACCGACACGGACCGTGCAGCAAGCCTTGGCGACCGCATCGAAACCGGTACCGTCTTCATGAACCGCTGCGATTATCTTGATCCGGCATTGGTTTGGACCGGCGTGAAGGATACCGGCAAGGGTGCTGCCCTTTCGCCTATCGGTTATGGCAACCTGACACGGCCAAAATCCTTCCACCTGCGTGAAAAAATCTGATCTGTTTCAAATATCTGGAAAGCATCGACATGACCGATCTGACTGCCAAATGGAATTTCCCGACCACCGTGCTTTTTGGACCGGGCCGTATTAAGGAACTGCCGGCCGTGCTGAAAGCAGCCGGTATCGAACACCCACTATTTGTCACCGATCCAGGACTTGCAAAACTTCCCGTGGTTGCTTCCACGCTTGCCATTCTTGATAAGGCAGGCGTCAAATATGCCGTCTTCTCCGATGTGAAGCCCAACCCGGTTGAAAGCAACCTCAATGCTGGCGTCAACGTCTTTAATGACGGCAAGCATGATGGTGTGATTGCATTTGGTGGCGGTTCCGCACTTGATCTGGGGAAGCTCATAGCCTTTCAGGCAGGTCAAACGCGCCCTGTCTGGGACTTTGAAGATGTTGGCGACTGGTGGACCCGCGCTGACAGCAGCGCAATTGCGCCGATTATTGCCGTGCCGACCACGGCGGGAACCGGCTCGGAAGTGGGCCGCGCGGGCGTTCTGACCAATGAAGCAACCCACACCAAGAAAGTTATTTTTCACCCCAAAATGCTCCCCGTGACGGTCATTGCCGATCCTGAGCTTTCAATCGGCATGCCGCCTTCCATCACTGTTGGCACAGGCATGGATGCGCTTGCGCATTGTCTGGAAGCCTATTGCGCGCCCGGTTTTCACCCCATGGCCGATGGCATTGCGGTTGAAGGTATCCGACTGGTATTTGAAAATCTGCCAAAGGCCTATGCCAATGGCTCTGACATTGAAGCCCGTGCCAATCTGATGGCCGCAGCCGCCATGGGGGCAACCGCATTCCAAAAAGGGCTGGGCGCGATCCACTCGCTATCCCATCCAATTGGTGCGCTTTATGACACACATCACGGCATGACCAACGCCGTTTTCATGCCTTATGTTCTGTATCATAACCAGGCTGCAATCGAAAAGCGCATTGAACGGCTTGCAAATTATCTGGGTATCAAAGGCGGATTTGACGGGTTCATTGACGCAATCATGAAGTTACGCAGCGATCTCGGTGTTCCCGACACATTGCAGGATTTTATCAAGGGTCTTGAAATGGACGAAGGCCGCAAGACACTGATCGCAGAAATGGCAATCGTTGATCCGACAGCAGGCGGCAATCCGATTGAACTCACGAAGCAGGGTGCGCTTGATCTGCTCAATGCTTCCCTCACAGGCAGAGCCTAACATCGAGAGCCCCGTGCATTTTTCCAGATGCGCGGGGCTCTTCTGAAAACGCATTTTAGCGGTGTTGGAAGAACGGCTTACTATTTTGTATATAAGCCCCTCGAACGTTCAAGGTGATGAAGCATGGCACCTTCCGCAGCATCCGGGTCTCGTTTAGCGATACTATCAAGAATTTCTTCATGCTCGACCAGCGTGTAGTTTTCCTTACCCGTCCAAATCAGCATATGAGTGTGATATTCGCGCAGCCAGGACAGCATAGACTCGCTCACCGCTACAAAAATCGGATTGCCGGATATTTTCGCAATACGGATATGAAACTCCATATCGGCTGAAATGAATGCATCCGCATCGCCCAACGATTCCCGCTGCCGCTCGACGATCGCACGAAGATCGGCAATGTCCTTATCGCTCGCTTTAAGGGCAGCTTCACGTGCAATACCACGCTCAAAAAAGATACGTGCGCTCTTGAGATTCTCCAGCGTATCAATCGATTGAGCGAGCATAATTTTCGCTGTAGGATCAACCTGCTGAAAGATAGACCTCGCAGTGAGCTTTAACACCTTTGCACGCTCACCATGCGAAATGCTGACCAGCCCCATCTTGGCAAGTGACTGCATCGCCTCGCGGATCGCCGGGCGGCCCACACCAAAACGCTCCATCAGCACGCGTTCAGACGGCATTTCATCGCCGGGCGTCAATTCGCCAGACGTAATCATGTTTTCGAGCCGGTCAAAAACTTCGTCAGATAACTTGCGGCGAACGATGGGTTCTATGGGCTTGTTCATGGCATCTCACTGTTCATGAGCTTTCTCCCCCCTTATGCATCTTCAAGCGACGGGATGAAAGTTGTTACCCACATTCTCATCAATGGGCCAACAATTTTCCACTTGCAGATATTGGAATACTCATTATACCAGTTCGCTATCGGAGCCAAGTGCTTCAATGGCATCCCGGGAAGTGAGGAGAAACTTTCCGGCGAATGCGCGACATAAAATGTCAGAGCCTTTCTGACATGGGTGGAACACGAGAGCGAATCCCGAAAAGTGTGAAACGGTTTTCGGGATGCGCTTCAAAAAAGCAGCGAGCGACAAAGAACCCGATGAACATCTGTCTGACCTATCGCATTGAGACAACCGGCAGCATCGAAAAGATGGCCGCCAAAATCGCCAGCGATCAGTCGACCGGCACTTTTGTCGCCCTCCTCGGTGAAACGGAAGAATTAAAAGCCCGCGTTGCAGCGCGTGTGTTGGAAATCCGCCCCCTTGAAGACGCAACAGTTCCAGCCTGGCCAGAGCTTGAACCCGGACACGGCCCTATCAAGCGTGCTGATGTGGACATTGCTTTTCCGCTCGATGCGATCGGCACCGACCTTGCAGCGCTGATGACGATTGCCGTTGGCGGTGTTTACTCGATCAAGGGCATGACCGGCATCCGCGTGATCGACATGAAGCTGCCGGAAGCTTTCAAGGGCGCGCATCCCGGCCCGCAATTCGGCATACCCGGAAGCCGCCGTCTGACAGGCGTTGAAAAGCGCCCAATCATTGGCACTATCGTTAAGCCAGCACTCGGCCTGCGTCCGCATGAGACCGCAGAACTCGTCGGTGAACTGATCGAATCCGGCGTCGATTTCATCAAGGATGATGAAAAGCTGATGAGCCCTGCCTATTCGCCACTTAAAGAGCGCATTGCAGCGATCATGCCGCTTATTCTCAATCACGAGCAGAAGACCGGCAAGAAAGTTATGTATGCTTTCGGCATTTCACACGCCGATCCTGATGAGATGATGCGCAATCATGACATGGTGCTGGAGGCTGGCGGTAATTGCGCGGTTGTCAACATCAACTCCGTCGGTTTTGGCGGCATGAGCTTCCTGCGCAAGCGTTCCGGTCTTGTGCTGCATGCGCACCGTAACGGCTGGGACATCCTGACCCGCAATCCGGGTGCAGGCATGGATTTCAGCGTCTATCAGCAGTTCTGGCGCCTGCTCGGCGTCGATCAGTTCCAGATCAACGGCATCCGCGTGAAATACTGGGAGCCGGACGAAAGCTTCGTCAATTCGTTCAAGGCTGTCAGCACGCCGCTGTTCGACCCGACCGATTGCCCGCTGCCTGTGGCAGGTTCCGGCCAGTGGGGCGGACAGGCACCTGAAACCTATGAGCGCACAGGTCGCACGACGGACCTTCTTTATCTTTGCGGCGGCGGCATTGTCAGTCATCCGGGTGGCCCGGCAGCTGGTGTTCGTGCCGTGCAGCAGGCATGGGAAGCAGCAGTCGCTGGCATCCCTCTTGAAACCTATGCCACGAACCATCCTGAGCTTGCAGCCTCGCTCGATAAGTTCGGGAAAGGAGGCGAATAATGGCGAACAATCTTCTCCTGTCCTATTACGGCGACGACCTCACCGGCTCGACCGATGTTATGGAAGCCATGGCTTCCAACGGCGTTGACACTGTTCTTTTCATGAATGTACCGGATGAAAAGCTTCTGTCACGCTTTTCCCATTGCAAAGCCATCGGCCTTGCAGGCACCAGCCGCAGCGAAACGCCGGAATGGATGCAGGAACATCTCACACCTGCATTCAACTGGCTGAAAAGCCTCAATGCTGCGATTGCCCATTACAAGGTCTGCTCGACATTCGATTCCGCACCGCATGTCGGAAATATCGGCAAGGCCGTGGAAATCGGCAAGGCGATCTTTAATCAGGCTTATGTGCCGCTGATAGTCGGCGCACCACAGCTCAAGCGCTATACCGCTTTCGGCAATCTCTTTGCCGCCTATCAGGGTGAAACCTACCGTATAGACCGCCATCCGGTCATGAGCCGTCATCCCGTGACGCCAATGCACGAGGCGGACCTACGCGTCCATCTGGCACAGCAGACAGCACTAAAAACCGTGCTTGCGGACCTCGTAGCGCTTTCAGCCGCCGATGCGAATGACCGCTTGGATGCGATTGCCAAAAATGCTGACGGCATGTTGCTGCTTGACGTCGACAGCCACGAAAGCCAGTTGCAGGCGGGCGAACAGCTTTGGCGTCTTCGTCCTGATGCGGGCTGGTTTGTTACTGGTTCGTCTGGCGTCGAATATGCGCTTCTGGCCGCCTGGGCCAAAGCCGGGCTGATCGGTGCGAAGAAAGAGTTTGCGCTTCCCGGAAAGGCGGACCGCATTGCGGTCGTTTCAGGCAGCGTGTCACCAACCACCGAGCGCCAGATCCGCCACGCGACCGCTTCCGGCTTTACCGGCATTGATCTCAATCCGCTCGATATTATCAGCGAAAACAGTGCTCAGGCTATCGAAACCGCCATTGCAGAAGGCCAGAAGGCGCTCAAGCAAGGCAACAGCGTGATCCTCAACACGGCGCTCGGCCCTTCGGCTGATCGCGGTGTAGAAATCGACAAGATCGCAGGCAGCCGCCACAAACTGGCGCGCAGCCTCGGCTTCATCCTCCGCAGCCTTGTCGAGCGCGAACAGCTTACCCGCGCGGTCATTGCCGGCGGCGATACGTCCAGCCACGCATTGCGTGAATTGCACGTCGATGCGCTCACCACGCTTCTGCCGCTTCCACAAACACCGGGGTCGCCTCTTTGCACGGCGCACGGCGCTCACGCCGCCACCAACGGCCTCCAGATTGCTCTCAAGGGCGGTCAGGTCGGTTCTGACGGATATTTCAGCCAGATTCGCGACGGCTTGACCGCCTGAAACTGGAAGTCTCATTGACTGGTTATGCCAGTTGGATACCAAAACTACGGGAAGGAAATACAATTATGACAGCTATCGCTTTGTTTGGAGCGGGCGGCAAGATGGGCTACCGTCTGGCCAAGAACCTCAAAGGTTCGCGCTTTGACGTTCGTCACATCGAAGTCAGCGACGCCGGTAAGGATCGTCTGAAAAACGAACTCGGCATCGACACCATCGATGCGGATGCAGGGCTGGAAGGCGCAGACGTCGTCATTCTAGCTGTGCCAGATACCATCATCGGTAAAGTTGCAGCAGGCATTGTTGACAAGCTCAAGCCCGGCACTTTGGTTATTGCACTCGATGCAGCCGCACCATTTGCCGGTCACCTGCCGGAACGCGCAGACCTCACCTATTTCGTGACCCATCCTTGCCATCCACCAATCTTCAACGACGAAACCGACATGCAGGCAAAGAAAGACCACTTCGGCGGTCTGTTTGCCAAGCAGCACATCGTTTCAGCCCTGATGCAGGGCCCGGAAGAAGCTTATGCACTGGGTGAAGAAATCGCCAAGGTCATCTGGGCACCCGTCATGCGCTCGCACCGCGTCACCGTCGAGCAGCTCGCAATTCTCGAGCCAGGTCTTTCGGAAACCGTTTGCGCATCGCTTCTGGTTGTGATGAAGCAGGCCATGGACGAATGCGTTCGTCGCGGCGTTCCTGAAGAAGCAGCGCGCGACTTCCTGCTCGGCCACATGAATGTTCTTGGCGCCGTCATCTTTGGCGAAGTGCAGGGCGTGTTCTCCGATGCCTGCAACAAGGCAATCGAATTCGGTATTCCTGCGCTGATGCGTGACGACTGGAAGAACGTTTTTGAACCGGAAGAAATCGCAGAAAGCATCCGTCGCATCACGTAATTACCATGAGGGAGGGCGCTAGCCCTCCCTTTTTCAGCCGTTTGGGAGACAGGCTTGATTTGGGAGGAACCATGCAGAAAATTGCGCAAATTTTGCAATTTCAGCAGTTTCGCCAATATTGAACACGAGCACGTCCCGAAAAGCAGGATAAAGGTTCAGTAAATGGCAGAATTGAATGGCGCTCTGATCGGCTGCGGCTTCTTCGCAATCAACCAGATGCATGCATGGAATGACGTCTTGGGTGCCAAAATCGTGGCGATCTGCGACCGCGATCCTGAGCGGTTGAAAATTGTCGGCGACCAGTTTGGCATCGAACGCCGCTACACGGATGCGCAGGCGCTGTTTGCAGATGGCTGCATCGACTTTGTCGACATCGCCACCACAGTTTCAAGCCATCGCGCTCTGGTGGAGCTTGCAGCGGCCCACAAGGTACCCGCAATCTGCCAGAAACCTTTTGCCAAAACGCTCGATGATGCAAAGGCCATGGTGAAGGTCTGCGATGAAGCGGGTATTCCGCTGATGGTCCATGAAAACTTCCGCTGGCAGACGCCTATTCAGGCGGTACGCAAGGCGCTTGATAGCGGCGTCATCGGCGCAGCTTTCTGGGGGCGCTTCTCCTTCCGCTCCGGCTTCGACGTGTTTTCCGGCCAACCTTATCTTGCAGAGGGCGAACGCTTTATCATCGAAGATTTAGGCATTCACACGCTTGATATTGCACGCTTTATTCTGGGCGATGTGACCAGCCTTGTCGCACGCACCAAGCGCGTGAACCCGAAGATCAAAGGCGAAGACGTAGCAACCATTCTCATGGACCATGAAAATGGTGCCACCTCGATTGTCGATGTGAGCTACGCCACCAAGCTGGAGACAGATCCATTCCCGGAAACACTTATTGAACTTGATGGCGAGAAAGGCTCTATCCGGCTTTATCACGGCTACCGCCTTGAAGTGATGACGCCGAACGGCACCACGGTTTCCGACGTTTCGCCAAAGCTGCTTTCATGGGCCTCACGCCCGTGGCACAATATTCAGGAAAGCGTTTTTGCCATTCAACAGCATTGGGTGGATCAGCTTGCATCGGGTAAAGAAACCTCCACATCGGGCGCGGATAATCTCAAGACTTTCGCACTTGTCGAAGCTGCTTATGACAGTGCTGCGAGCGGCAACCGCGTCGACATTACGGCGTTGCTCAAATGAGCAACATCGATCCTTTCCTGCTCTATGGAACCCGTGAAACCGAAGCTCAGCCGACGCTTTTGAAAGCGGGCTTGCTTTCTGTCGATTTAAGCGACGGGAATCTTCGCACTATCACTTATGACGGCGTAGAAGTTCTGCGCGCTGTCTCCTATCTGGTGCGGGATCGTGACTGGGGAACATATACCCCTGAAATCCACGACCTCAACGTCGAAGAAAACGACACCGGCTTTGTCGTCACCTATCAGGCGCGTTGCGAAGGTCCGGATGCGACCCAACTCACCATTGATGTTCGCATTCAGTCAGAGAGTGGTGGCACGCTCACATTCGATGCTGTTGCCAATACCTCGACAGGTTTTGAAACCAACCGTTGCGGCTTCTGTATCCTGCATCCGATTGTTGGCGTTGCGGGTTCGCCGATTAGTGTCGAGCATGTCGATGGTACGCTCAACAAAACCCATCTACCCGATCTGATTGAGCCATGGCAGCCTTTCAAGGATATGCGTGCGATCACCCATGAGGCCATGCCAGGCGTTTCAGCCGAGTGCCGCATGGAAGGCGATACGTTTGAGATGGAAGATCAGCGCAACTGGTCCGATGCATCTTATAAGACCTATGTGCGTCCGCTTGCTTTGCCATGGCCTTATCCGATCGAAGCCTTAAAACCCCAGCATCAGCGCATTGTGCTCAACATTGCTGACACGCGCACAGCGAGACCAAATACCACCCGGTATGCGAAGCCAGTGAGCATCACGCTTGGTGACACAAGCGGCCGAATGCCGAATATCGGTATTATCATCACACCGGAAGAAGCCAAAGCAAGCCTTGCCGCGATTGATCTGTTGCAGGAAACTGGCCCGCAGGATTTGTTATTTCATTACGACCCGTTGGCAGATCATAAAGGCTCGGCTTTTGCGGATTTTGCAGCCCTGGCAGCAAGCTATCAAGGACGAATTTCTCTAGAAATTGCATTGCCTTGTGAGAAATCGCTTATAAATGAAACGAAGCAAATTGCTTCTGACATGGAAGCGGCTGGCTTTGACCCGGATGCGATCATTATTTCACCTGCGATAGACCGGCAGTCCACGCCGCCCGGCAGCGAATGGCCACCCTGCCCGCCACTTGAAGATGTTTATGCGGCAGCAAAAACAGCTTTTCCGAATATGAAGCTTGGCGGCGGAATGCTGAGCTATTTCACCGAGCTTAATCGCAAGCGCGTTCCGGGCGACCTGATTGATTTCGTCACCCATTGCACCAATCCGATTGTTCATGCCGCTGACGATCTGAGCGTCATGCAGACATTGGAGGCACTGCCTTTCATCACCCGTTCTGTACGGGCGATCTACGGCGACAAACCCTATCGCATTGGGCCGTCGACCATACCCATGCGCCAGAACCCTTATGGCAGCAGAACGATGGAAAATCCGCATGGCAAGCGCATTGCCATGGCCAATCGCGACCCACGCCATAATGGAAAATTCGCTGAAAGTTTTGCAATGGCCTATGCCATTTCGGTGCTGAATGCTGGCCTTGACAGCCTGACACTTTCGGCCCTCACCGGCCCATTCGGGCTTCTTGCAGGTGACGGTGAGCCGACAGCTAGGGGTGACAAGCGTCCGTTGTTCAACGCCGTAAAAGTGCTTGCGCAGCTTGCCGGGAAAAACTTCCAATTGTGCCAGTCTTCACGTCCATCGGACGTTCTTGCGGTTGCCGTAGAAGATAAGGTCTGGCTTGTTAATATTACATCCCATGAACAGGCTGTGGTCATTGCAGGCGGTGAGGCAATAACTTTAGCACCCTATGGCGTGCAATCATTGAGCAAATAAAAACGGGCCAGTGGCCCGTTTTTTTATCCTGAATTAACGGCGTTTTGCTGGCTGCTCGCCAAGCGTCATCCCGTGACGCTTTGAGAGCTCGGCAATCACAAGCTCAAGCTCCTGCGCCTTGCGAGCAGAATCCCAGCCAAATTCAACGCTGATAATATCGGCGATTACCGCGAGATTGGCATTCGAAAGCGCGCCGTCAATTGCCAGCGTTGTCCGTCGCAAAACAACATCGGAGAGATGAACGACAAGCTCATTACGCGCGATCCACGCAATTTCCGCACGGCTGATACTGTCCGTATCAGGCAAAAGCGTAACACCAACTTTGGCTTCGTCCTGAATGATTGGCAATGCCGTTGTGCCATAACGCTGCAATAGTGTCTCGACACGTTCGACTGCAAGCCCGGTTTCCTTGGCGTATTTTGCCACCCATGCGGTGCGCGCACGGTCATCTGCCGGGTAGTCCTTGCCGCCGCCGATGGTCAGAGTTCTGGTTGATTTGAGACGTTCGCGGCCAAAGCGCTTGAGCACCGTGTCTGCCACTTCCTCCGCAAAGCCGCGGAACGTCGTCCACTTGCCGCCGACTAGCGAAATGATCGCAAACGGACGGCCTGCATCCGGCTCAATAACCGGTGCGGAGTGGTCACGGCTGATAAGCCCCGGCTCCGACGCGTTGGAGGCAGGCAGCGGGCGAATGCCGCTATAGGTATAGACGATCTGGCTGCGATCGAATTTCAGCTTCGGCAGCAGCGAACGCAGGCTCTCGATGAAGTAATCGATTTCCTTGTCTTCCGCGAAAACCTCATCCGGATTGTTGGCCGGAATATCCGTTGAACCGACCAGCGCAAGACCGTGATAATCATAGACAAGGCAGATACGACCATCATCCGCCTCAAAGTAGATCATGCGACCCTTTAGGCTTTTGACCAGTTCAGGGTGGTCAATGAGGATATGCGAACCCTTCGTGCCGCCGATCATCTTGGTTTCTTTACCAAGCGCCGCATTAACATGATCAATCCATGGACCGGCCGCGTTGATGACGATTTTTGGCTTAACCGCGAATTTTGCGCCATCCGGCCCTTCAAAACTCACAACGCCATCGCTGGCCTCAACAATAGACGTAAAATTCGCTGCCGCACTTTTCGAATTGGCCTTCAAACCATCGCTGATCAGCTCATAAACCAAACGTTCCGGCTTACTGACCCATGCGTCATAATAAATGCCACCGCCAACGATTGACGGCGTCATATAAGGCATTTCTTTCAAAGCACTCTTTTTCAAAAGAAAATTGTGCTTTGGCATAACGCGCTCGCGCGCACCAAAATAATCGTAAAGACCAAGGCCGATTTTGATCAGCACGGCACCACGACTGCGTGGCGCAGTTGTCGAGCCAAACAGAGTACGAAGTGCTGCGGTGATGCCCTTCGTCCAGGAGAAAACCGGAATGAATGTCGGTAGCGGACGGACATTATGCGGCGCATTTTTGAGCAATATATTGCGCTCGACGGTTGATTGCGCCACAAGACCGAATTCACCGGTTTCAAGATATTTGAGGCCACCGTGAATAAGGCGCGAAGGGGCCGCACTCGTGCCGGAGCCAAAGTCGCCCTTATCAACGATGAAACAGCTTACGCCCTGTTCACTCAAGTCGCGATAGAGCCCCGCGCCATTGATACCCGCGCCCAGAATAAGCACATCAACACCGTCAGCTTCGAGTTGGCTGATGCGGTTCTTCATTTGGGCACTGTTTACGAAATCGTTCATTTCACTGTCTTCGCTGTCTTTTAGAGCGCATTTCGATCTAACTGAATCAGATCGGCGCTCTAAATCATTGTCTTAACGCGCATCTTTATCCGAAAACCGTTTCACACTTTTCGGGATGCGCTCTAATCTGTAAGCGCATCAATTTTGGACCAGATCGGCCCCATCGCGGATGCGATTTCCTTGAACAAGGCATAGCGCTTTTCATATTGTTCGCTGCGCGCAGCATCGGGGATATAGGTCCGGCCAATCGCATCAAGATCGCGCGGATCGCTGTAAACATCAGCGAAAACGCCTGCACCCTTGCCTGCACAAAGTGCTGCACCCCATGCTGCCGCTTCATCCGTATCGGTGACAGTGACCGGCATACCCAGCACATTGGCAAACATCTGCGCAAATGAAGGACTGCGCGACACGCCGCCCGTCAGACGGGCGCTCGAGATTTCAAAACCATCTTTCAAATGATCGACATGGATGCGGTGGTTAAAAGCAATGCCTTCCCAGACTGCACGCAGCATATCGCCACGTTCCTGCCAGCCACGCAGACCAAAGAACGCGCCGCTCGCCATCGCACCGTAAGGTGATCCGAACAGATAAGGGTGGAACAAAGCCGTTGAAGGCTTAGCCAATGCTGCGTCGATTTCTGGCCTCAGCATGTCATGAATTGAGCGTCCTGTTTCTTCCGCTTCACGACGTTCAGCCGGGCAGAGCTTGTCAAGAAACCAGTCATAATTTGCGGTCGAAGCAGGCGAAATGGACATGTTGTTCCACTCACCCGGCGCAATCCCATTGCGGCAGAACCAGCTCTTATCGATATTGGGCTTCGACGACAGCGTTTCATTGATCGAGTAGGTCCCGGCGACAACAGCAACTGTACGAATCTTGAGACCACCAACACCGAGCGCAGAAGCGGTCACATCATGCAGGCCGCCAACAACAGGTGTTCCAGCAACAAGCCCGGTACGGTTTGCGCAGTCTTGCGAAACACCACCCACGATTTCATCTGAACGCGACATGCGCGGCAGCGCATCCCAAAGTGCTTCGAGGCCGAAAAGTTTAAGCGCGTCCTGCGAATAATCCTGTGTTTTGTAATCGGTAAAGGACGTCGATGCTTCGGTGCGGTCTGTGCCGACTTCACCCGTCAGACAGAAGCGCAGCCAGTCCTTGCATGCAATCACATGGCCGATACGTGCGTAACGTTCAGGCTCATTTTCCCTGACCCAGGCCAGAATGGCGGAAGGAGCAGACGCGTGTGGCAGTTGACCAGTGATCGCAATTGACTGCTCTGCAACAGCGCTGTTTACCCAGCGTTCAGCCACGTCAACGGCACGGCTATCCAGCGACAGAATGCCCTTGCCAAGTGGACGCTGGTCCTTATCAAGCATGTAGATGCCATCGCCATGAGCCGTGGTGGCAATGGCGAGGATGTCAGAGGCAGGACGTCCGCTTTTTGAAAGCGCTTCGGCAATCGCATCCGCAGTTGCATTCCAGAATTCGTCCATGTCACGCTCAACATGGCGCGGTTTTGGAAAATATTGGGGTACACGGCGACGGGCGACGGCAAGCGTCGTCCCATCAACGTCAAATATAACGGCCTTGGTGACGGTCAGTCCGCTATCAATTCCCAACAGAGACGGCATGGATCGTATTTCCTGATATATATGCGCTAAATTCTGAAGCCTTCCGGCTTATTCTTTCGTTCCGCCAGAACCGGCGATAACCACATTGATGTTCTGCGATTGCATTCGCTCAATGTGTTCAAGCGATGTCTTGTCATCAACGATAACGACATCGAAATCTTTCAATGCACCAAAATTATGCAGCGCCCTGCGCTCGAACTTCGTGTGATCGGTCAAGAGCACGCGCTTTGCCGCACATTCAAGCATAGCGCGCTTTGTTTCGATCATTTCCGGTGATTGGTGGAACAGCAGATCATCGGTAATTGCAGCAATCGAAATAAAAGCCACATCCGCACGCAGACGGCGGATTTCATGAATCGTCATCCCACCAACAAAGGCGTTGCACCAATTATAAAGCTGACCGCCGAGACCGAGCAGCGTGACATCGTTCATGTCACGCACTTCGTTCATCAGGATCAGTGAATTGGTGATAACGGTCAATGGCCCCTTTTCCGGCAGATAAGGCACCATCTGTAGAACGGTTGTAGAGTCGTCAAAGAAAATGGCCTGACCCGGCTCAACAAACTGCATCGCGGCTTCGGCGATCAGTTTCTTTTCTTCGGATTGGCGGGCGACGCGATAAAGATCGCTTGCTTCAATGAGGCTTGTCGGGGCTGCGGAAACAATGCCACGTGATTTGCGAAACAGGCCGCGACTGACCAGTTCGTCCACATCACGATGGGCGGTCATAAGGCTGATTGCGAAACGCTCGGTCAGATCTTCAATCCGCACCGACCCTTCCGACATAATCAATTCAGCAATTTGCTGGCGGCGAACCAACTGACGTGCGTGCCTGCTGTCATTCGGCACCTGCTCAGTCAGAAGGCTATCAATGCTTGCTTTGTTGCTTGTAACCATGCCTACCACTCGTCCCCAGCCCGCTCAATGTATTGACCGGTCCCGATTCATAGCATCGGTACTAAAATACTTAGAGGAGCGCGGGGTTTAACCCGCGCCCCATCCATGTAGGTCTTACTGTTCCAGAACGAATGGAGCAGTGTACTTGTCAACATTGTCCTTGGTGATCAGGAAGCAATCGAAAAGCTGCTTTTCCTGGTCAACGCCGGTCTTGCCAGTCTTGATGAAGTTGTCGGCCTGCTTGACAGCAGCTTCCGAGAAGATCGCAACTGGCTGCAGAACGGTGTACTGCAGTTCACCAGCCTTGATCGCAGCAACGGCATCTGGCGAACCGTCGAAACCACCAACCTTGACCTGATCAAGCTTGCCAGCCTTCTTCAGAGCAGCGATTGCACCAAGAGCCATTTCGTCGTTACCCGAGATAACGCCGATGATGTCCGGGTTTGCCTGAAGCAGAGCCTGCATCTTGTCGTGACCCTGCGTACGGTTCCAGTTCGCAACGTCCTGACCAACCTTTACGAGGTCAGGATACTGCGAAAGAACTGTTTCATAGCCGTTCGAACGCGTGGCAGCATTGTTGTCTGACGGCGAACCGAACAGCTCAACATACTTGCCTTCTTCACCAACGCTCTCAACCCACTGCGTTGCACCAAGTGCTGCACCCTGTGCGTTGTTTGAAACGAGCTGAGCTTTAGCCAAGCCTTCCTCGTTGATTTCAGCGTTTACCAGAAACACTGGAATGCCAGCGGCAACAGCGCGCTTGACCGCACCGACCGAACCATCAGCATTTGCCGGGTCGAGAATGATCGCAACAGACTTGTTGGTAATTGCGGTGTCGATCAGGTTGCTTTCGGTGTTGGTGTCACCCTTGTGACCGCCAACAACAGCCGAATAGCCGAGGCCTTCAGCGGTTTTCTTGGCGATTTCACCTTCGGTGTACCAGTATGGGTTCGAAGGATCGTTGACCACGATTGAAATCAGACCTTCAGCCCATGCGGTGCTGGCGATTAGCGGCAATGCTGCAGCAGCAGCAAACAGAACGCGCATACCCTTCTTAAACATGTCTCACTCCCGTAACAATTATCATTGAGTTATACCGGTTTCCCGGCGTTACCACTTCCAATGGGCGAGACTTTTAAATGTGGTCGCCGTCTTGGAAAGTTTTCGCTACCCCCGAAGAACCGGCTCCGCCCGGAACGGTGGACGGAGCCGTAACCATCAACGTCGGGAATATTGAATGCTGTTGAGCAGAACCGCGAGCACGATAACCGCGCCGGTAAAGACAGTCTGCCAGTAGGACGATACACCGATGATCACGAGGCCATCGGACAGGAAGCCGATAACAAATGCACCCAGAAGCGTGCCCAGAATTGTACCGCGACCACCCGTCAGCGCAGCGCCACCGATCACGACTGCGGCGATTGCCGTCAATTCGTATGTTGTACCTGCGGTCGGACCAGCCGAAGTCAGCTGCGAAGACAGAACCAGACCAGCGATTGCAGCACAAATACCCGAAATCACATAGACCGAAATCTGCACACGCTTGACTGGAACACCCGAAAGTTCGGCTGCACGTTCATTGCCACCCGAAGCATAGAGCCAGCGGCCAAATGCGGTGCGATTGAGCACGACTGCAACGATGATTGCCAGAACAGCAAGCACCAGAACGCCAATCGGCACACCAAAAAGCGTGTTGAAGCCAAGCCAGTCAAAACCGGTATTGCCGAGTTCAGGACGGCCACCGAGATTGTTGTAGGTCAGACCATTGGTCATCAGAAGCGCTACGCCGCGTGCGCAATAAAGCACACCAAGCGTCGCCACGAAGGCCGGAACGCGTAGATAAGCGATCAGGACCCCGTTGATGGCACCAACAAATGCACCCAGTGCACAGGTAATGATGACAACCGCCCAGACCGGGAAATAGAGGATCACGCCCAGCTCAGGAATATTGACGCCCTGCATGAGGAAGCCGGCAACAACGCCCGCAAGCCCCAATGTGGAACCGACCGAAAGATCGATGCCGCCATTGAGAATGACCAGCAGCATACCAATCGCCAAAAGGCCAAAAATGGCCACATGCGACGACATGATCAGGAAGTTATTGACGGTAAAGTAATAAGGCGAGAGGAACGAGAAGGCTGCGATGATCGCAATCAACGCAAAGAACGCACGGCCTTCGAGCAGCAAATGCACGATGCTGGTTTTGCGCTTTGTCCCGGTGGACGCCGCCTTTTTGTCGTTGGTGCTCGTGACTGACATTCTATCAGTGCTCCATAATTATTTTAGTGACCGACCATGGACTCGCCGGAGGCGGCCATGATCTTTTCCTTGGATACGTCGGAGCCGAATTCAGCCGAAATGCGTCCACGGTTCATAACGATGATACGATGAGCGATGCTGAGGCATTCGCCGACTTCAGATGTCGTATAAACGACTGCAAGCCCGTCCTTGGCCTTTTCAGCCAGCAGCTTGAACACTTCTGCCTTGGCACCAATATCGATACCGCGGCTTGGCTCATCCAGAAGGATAACTTTCGGCTCAGTTGCCAGCATCTTGCCGATAACGACCTTCTGCTGGTTGCCGCCAGAAAGCGAACCGATTGCGGCTTCGCCGCCATCCGTCTTGATGTGAACGTTCTTGATCGACTGGTCGACGATGTGCTTTTCACGCTTGGTGGAGGTGAAAAGCCCCTTTGTCATTTCGCCGATGCTGGCCAGCGAAAGATTACGGCCAACCGTCATTGTCTGAACAAGACCGTCGCGCTGGCGGTCTTCCGGCACCAGAACCAGCCCCTGATCAATGCGCTGGGCAATTGTGAGCCCCGAAACATCCCGCCCTTCAAGGAGAATGCGGCCAGAACTGGCCTTGAGGCGACCTGCGACCGTTTCGAGAAGTTCGGTGCGGCCTGCGCCCATCAGACCGTAAATACAGACGATCTCACCGGCGCGCACATTCAACGACATGTTATCGACAAGCGCAAAATCACCGGACTTGTCCTGAACAGTCAGTCCTTCGACAGAAAGCGCGACATCGCCCCATTCGTAACCGGTTGGAGGCGAACCGAGATCAAAGTTCTCACCCACCATGTTGCGAACGATCCATTCAAGATCGATTTCGCCACGCGGCGCATAAGCGGTCATAGCGCCATCGCGCAGAACCACGGCATGATCAGTAATCTGCAATGCTTCTTCCAGATGGTGCGAGATATAAACAATCGCCACGCCACGCGCTTTCAGGTCACGAATGACCTTGAACAGCACTTCCACTTCCGAAGCGCTCAGCGCCGAAGTCGGCTCATCCATGATGAGAATGCGGGAATTGACCGAAAGCGCACGCGCAATTTCGACAACCTGCTGCTGGCCGAGACGAAGCTCTTCGACAAGGGTGAGCGGATCGATGTCTTCTTCAAGCTCCGCCAGAAGTTCGCGGGTCAGGCGTTCTTCTTCTGCGAAATTGACGCCTGTTGCACCACGAATTTCGCGTCCCATGAAGATGTTGTCGCGCACATTCATATTGGGCGCGAGACTCAGCTCCTGATGGATAATCGAAATGCCGCGATCGCGTGCTTCGGTCGAAGAATTGAAAACCACCGGCTCGCCATCAAGGATGATCGTGCCCGATGTCGGCTGAATGACGCCCGACAAAACCTTCATCAGCGTCGACTTGCCTGCACCGTTTTCGCCAAAAAGCGTGGTGACCTGACCGCGACGGATTTCAAAGTTCACGCCCTTGAGCGCATTGATGCGCCCATAAGCCTTGGCAACGTCATGTGCGGAAAGAACGACTTCGCCGTGCTTGCCTTCAACTTTGGTCTGAGCGGTCATTTTACTTGCAATTCCACTGGCGTAACCAGCCAGTTCTTCGGGTTGACAAGCTTGAAAACGCCCGTGACCGAAACCGTCTTGCCGACGAGATTGTCAACATCAACGCCTTCGAGAACCTGCTTCTTCATCTCATTGTTGAGCGCGGAACCGGCATTCTGGAACTCAATCTGGTTCTTAAACTGACCGAATTCGATTGTGCCGGTTGCATCTCGCAGATCGGTGCCGTTGACAGCCGGACCGGTCTGAACACGAATTGCCATGCCTTCGGGGAAACCATCGACCTTGATGACGTTAAAGTTCGACTTGCGCTCTTCGACTGTGCCCGTGAACTTGACCGGGATAACCGGGTTCACGCTGCCAACACCGTATTTCTTGCCAGCCGCAACCTTGTCAGCAACAAGGGCAGCACCAACTTCGACAGCATCAACTGCACGTTCTACAACGCTTGCCTTGACCTTCGGAAATTCCGACGCGCCATAAGCTTCAGGTGAGAAAACCTGCTGACGGACATCGGCATCAGATCCGATCTTCACAACTTTCGTATCAAAACCAATTGCACCGATAACCACAACCGCAGCAACCACACTCCAAAGGGTTGCGCGGTTCATTTTGGCGGGTTTCTGTGAAACTTGATTAGCTTGTGTACTCATTATCAAACGCCTTCAGCAAATTATGCCGGATTGTCGTTGGTGAAACGGATGATGCGGCTGACCTTACACAGCCAGGAGCGTGCGTCCATGCTGCACTACCCTTGCTCCCACACATGAGAGGGAGCCAAAAGAGCGGGGCAAACAGGGGCAGAAATCTTAAACATCAAATCCTCCGCATGTCGCCGGCACCGCCCCTCCGCGTGGCCTGGAAACAAATATGCCGCCGTCATGTTCTATGATAGCAGCATGTTATCAACTCCAATAATCATGTTATAAAGACCCATATCTGTCAATCGCGTCTTTTCAAAACATCCCGAATTTCGCACAATCCTGCGCCAAAAACTCACAGAGCTCCAGCACAATTCGTGTCCCGTAGCACCATTCTCAAGCAACCTCAACAAGGATAAAGACATTGGCCACACATACGTCATTCTTATAAAATAACTAATAAAAACAACAAACTAATTGGGTAAAATACCATCTCTCCTTATTAAGCACCATGTAGGAAACCCCTCTGCCAAACTGGCAAATTTTGCCGTCATCACCATTTGGTGAAAAAAAATGCTTGTGCACAAAAATTTTACAGACAGACCGATGCCGTTATGTTATCTCAATCATGAGCGAAGGCCTATTTTCATAAAAATCATGGGCCGCGAGCGACGAATTTTGTCGCGGGAGGAAATCCAAATGTCCGCAAAGGACCTGATTGGGAAAGCGTAATTCAGTCATGCGTGGTAAAGGTGATATAATCATCGGCATCGACGCGGGCACATCCGTCGTCAAGGCTGTGGCATTCGACCTGAATGGTCGTCAACTCGATTCGGCGGCTGTCCGCAACAAATACGAAACCGGTGAGCACGGTGCCGTTACGCAATCTCTTTCCCAGACATGGGAAGATTGTGCCAAGGCTTTGCGCGGCCTTGCCGATAAAATTCCAAATTTGAGTGAACGCACCGCCGCGATCTCCGTTACAGGTCAAGGGGACGGCACATGGCTTGTGGGACGCGATAACAAGCCGGTTGGCGACGCCTGGATCTGGCTCGATGCCCGCGCAGCAAACACTGTTACCAGACTTGCAGCAGGACCGATGAACCGCGCGCGCTTTGAAGCGACCGGCACAGGCCTTAACACCTGCCAGCAAGGCACACAAATGGCGCATATGGACAGTTTCGCACCGGAACTGCTCGATAATGCAGAAGTCGCCCTGCACTGCAAGGATTGGCTTTACCTCAACCTCACCGGCGTCCGTGCCACAGACCCCTCGGAAGCCAGTTTCACCTTCGGCAATTTCCGCAATCGCCAGTATGACGATGTGGTTATTGAAGCGCTCGGCCTCATTAAGCGCCGCAGCCTGCTACCCGAAATCGTGGATGGCACTCTGACGCAGCATCCGCTTTCCCCCCAAGCGGCAGCTGCAACAGGTCTGTTGGCCGGAACGCCGGTGAGCCTTGGTTATGTCGACATGGTGATGACCGCGCTTGGCGCGGGCGTCTATTGCGGCACAGCAGATGCAGGCTGCTCGACCATAGGCTCAACAGGCGTGCATATGCGCGCAAAACCCGTCTCCGACATTCATCTGAATGCGGAAGGAACGGGCTATGTTATTGCTCTGCCTGTTCCGGGCATCGTCACGCAGGTTCAGACCAATATGGGCGCGACGATCAATATCGACTGGATTTTGCAGATCGCTGCCGATCTTATGTCAACGGCAGACCAAAAAGTCTCGCTGAACGATCTCATCCCTCGCCTCGACGACTGGTTCAATGCCAGCCGCCCCGGCGCGCTGCTTTACCATCCCTATATCTCCGAAGCCGGAGAACGCGGTCCTTTCGTCAATGCCTTTGCGCGCGCAGGCTTTATCGGCCTTTCGAGCCGCGACCGCTTTCCTGAGCTGGTTCGTTCAGTGGTCGAAGGTCTCGGCATGGCAACACGCGATTGCTATGCTGCGATGGGTGATATGCCTGCCGAATTACGCCTGACGGGTGGCGCTGCACGCTCGCGTGCCCTGCGCAGCACCTTATCTGCAGCAGTCAACGCCCCTGTACGGGTTTCATCGCGTGAAGAAGCAGGTGCTGCCGGGGCAGCAATGATGGCTGCGGTGGCAATCGGCGCTTATCAGAGCATGGACGACTGCATTAACGAATGGGTTGCGCCTCTGCTCGGAGCAAGCGAAGCGCCGGATGCAACGCAGGCGACACGCTATGAAGAACTTTTCGACGCCTACAAAGATGCAAGATTGGCTCTGACACCCATCTGGGACAAGCTTGCAGCCGATCGGTAATCCGCCAATCGGTTGAAATAATAGTTTATTTTGCCGGAGTGCCGGCATCCGAAGGAGCATGAGATGGCTGAACCGGAAACCTACGATCTGTTTGTGATTGGTGGCGGTATCAACGGTGCGGGCGTAGCTCGCGATGCAGCCGGGCGCGGCCTCAAGGTTGTGCTTGCGGAAAAAGACGATCTTGCCGAAGGCACTTCGTCACGCTCTGGCAAGCTGGTGCATGGTGGTCTGCGTTACCTCGAATATTACGAATTCCGTCTGGTTCGCGAAGCGCTGATCGAGCGCGAAGTTTTGTTGAACGCCGCACCGCATATCATCTGGCCGATGCGCTTTGTTCTGCCACACAGCCCGCAGGATCGTCCGGCATGGCTGGTGCGTCTCGGCCTGTTTCTCTACGATCATCTCGGCGGTCGCAAGAAGCTGCCCGGAACCCGCACGCTTGATCTCAAGCGCGACCCGGAAGGCACGCCGATTCTCGATCAATATACCAAGGGCTTCGAGTATTCCGATTGCTGGGTAGATGATGCCCGTCTCGTTGTTCTCAATGCTCTGGGCGCTGCTGAAAAAGGCGCGACCATTCTAACCCGCACACCAGTCACCTCGGCGCGTCGCGAAAAAGGCGGCTGGATCATTGAAACAAAGAATCGCGATACGGGCAAAGTGCGCAGCTTCCGCGCGCGCTGCGTCGTCAATTGCGCAGGCCCATGGGTGACAGACGTCATCACCAATGTTGCCGGTTCAAATTCTTCGCGCAATGTGCGTCTGGTCAAGGGTAGCCACATTATCGTGCCGAAATTCTGGTCCGGTGCGAATGCCTATCTCGTGCAGAATCACGACAAGCGCGTGATCTTCATCAACCCATATGAAGGCGACAAGGCGCTGATCGGTACCACCGATATCGCTTATGAAGGCCGCGCCGAAGATGTGAGCGCGGATGAGAAAGAGATCGATTACCTGATCACGGCGGTCAACCGCTATTTCAAGGAAAAGCTGCGTCGTGAAGACGTACTTCATAGCTTCTCCGGTGTGCGTCCGCTGTTTGACGATGGTAAGGGTAACCCATCAGCCGTCACGCGCGACTATGTTTTCGATCTGGATGAGACCAACGACGCGCCTCTGCTGAACGTCTTTGGCGGCAAGATCACCACATTCCGTGAGCTTGCAGAGCGCGGTATGCATCGCTTGAAGCACATTTTCCCGAAAATGGGCGGTGACTGGACACATGATGCACCATTGCCGGGCGGCGAAATCCCGAATGCGGATTATGAAACCTTCGCAAACAGCCTGCGCGACAGCTACCCATGGATGCCGCGCAAACTGGTGCAACATTATGGACGCCTCTATGGTGCACGCACCAAGGACATCGTCGCGGGTGTAAGTGATCTTGCTGGCCTTGGTCAGCACTTTGGTGGCAATCTTTACGAAGCCGAAGTCCGTTATCTGGTTGCGAAAGAATGGGCGAAAACGGCAAACGACATTCTCTATCGCCGCACCAAGCACTACCTGCAACTCAGTGAAGCCGAGCGCTCTGCTTTCATTGCATGGTTCGACAACGCTAAAATTTCCGCCTGAGGACACCATGGCCCTTACGCTTTCGCTCAATACCAATCCGCTTGTGAACCGCTTTGCTGAGCCGGATGATCTGATCGAAACTGTTGCGCGCGACCTGCGTCTGCGCGATCTTCAGCTTACGCATGAGTTCATCAATCCAAGCTGGCAGGCTTCGACCATTCGTCGCCTCACCCGCGATATGGACAAAGCCTTGCAGCGCACCGGTGTCCGCGTCACTTCCGGCATGACCGGCCCTTATGGACGCCTCAATCATTTCGGCCACCCCGACGCAGATGTTCGTCGCTATTATGTCGACTGGTTCAAGACATTTGCCGATATTATCGGCGATCTTGGCGGCAAATCGGTCGGCACGCAATTTGCGATTTTCACTTACAAGGATTTTGATAATCCTGAACGCCGCGAAGAGCTGATCAAGATCGCGATCGACTGTTGGGCAGAAGTTGCTGAACATGCGAGCCGTGCTGGTCTTGACTATGTTTTCTGGGAGCCGATGAGCATCGGCCGTGAGTTTGGTGAAACAATCGCTGAGAGCATCAAGCTTCAGGATCGGCTGACCGCAGCAGACATGGCCATCCCGATGTGGATGATGGCCGACATCGATCATGGCGATGTGACATCATCGAACCCGGATGATTTCGACCCTTATGCATGGGCGCGTGCCGTGCCGAAGGTCTCACCAATCATTCACATCAAACAGAGTCTTATGGATAAGGGCGGGCACCGTCCATTCACAGCGGCTTTCAATGCCAAAGGCCGTATCCAGCCGGAACCGCTGCTTAAGGCCTTTGCCGAAGGCGGTGCTGTGGACAATGAAATCTGCCTTGAGCTATCGTTTAAGGAACGTGAACCAAACGACCGTGAAGTCATCCCGCAGATCGCGGAAAGTGTGGCCTTCTGGGCACCGCACATTGACACTGGCGCGGGAGATTTGAAAATATAACTATAAGAAAACAATAAAGAATCGGGGAGCAGGCAGCAGAAAAATGGCAGATGCAGAGGATTCCTTAGCCCTTCGTGCCGCCTGGCTCCATTTTATCGGGGGGATGACCCAGTCAGCCGTCGCAAAACGGCTTGGACTTCCCTCTGTGAAAGCGCATCGATTGATCGCCAAAGCTGTTGCGGATGGTGCCGTAAAAGTGACAATCGACGGCGACATTACGGAATGTATCGATCTCGAAAACCGTCTCGCTGAGCGTTTTAATCTCGAATATTGTGAAGTTACCCCTGATCTGGGCGAGGAAGCCTTACCGCTCGTGTCGCTGGGTAATGCCGGAGCAGAATTTCTGCGCAGAGAGATCGAATTTGGCGACCATGAAGTGATCGGCCTTGGCCATGGCCGCACGCTTTCGGCAGCGGTCAATCACATGCCACGCGTGGCGGCGAAAGAGGTACAGTTTGTCTCGCTGCTTGGCGGCCTGACACGAAACTTTGCTGCCAATCCGCATGATGTGATGCATCGCATCGCCGAGAAGACCGGCAGACCAGCCTATGTGATGCCCGTGCCATTTTTTGCAAATACCGCAGAAGACCGCGAGGTTCTGTTGGCACAAAAGGGTGTAACGACAGTTTTCGAAATGGGCTGCCGTGCCGAGTTGAAAATCGTTGGTCTGGGTACAGTTGATGCCCATGCGCAGCTTGTCACATCAGGCGTGATCGAACTTTCTGAAATGGAAGAGATCGCAAGTCGTGGAGGCATCGGCGAAATGCTGGGTCATTTCTTCGATGCAAACGGTACGCGGCTTGAAACAGGCCTGACAGCCCGCACCATTGCAGCATCGGTTGAAAATGCAGATATGAGCCGCATCATTGGTCTGGCGGGTGGTCTTTCAAAAGCCCAAGCTATTCGCGCTGTGCTCAAAAGTGGACGCCTTTATGGTTTGATCACCGATGAGCGCACTGCAAGAGTGCTTGTGCAGTAAACACAAACTGATCGACAAAATATCACAAAATCACATTTTATATAGATTGGTTTGTGATTTTGTGTTTTAAGTTTGCGCGATCAGCAACCATGTTTTGAGATCGGAAACACCTTGAAACGCGACGACAGAAGACAGGCGATCATCAATCTGCTGATTGAAAATCATGCAGTCGATCTTGACGATCTGGCCGAACGTTTTTCTGTGTCCAAAATGACCATTCATCGCGATCTGGATTCCCTTGAAGAATCAGGCGTGCTGCGCAAAGTACGCGGCGGCGCAACGATGGATGCCGGTTCTCAGTTTGAAAGCGATTTCCGTTTTCGCGTTCAGCAGGACAATGAAGCAAAGATTGAGATGGGGCGTGCAGCCCTTGACCTGATCGAGCCCGGCATGACCGTGATGATCAATGACGGTTCCACCGCTGCGGTTCTGGGCAGCATGTTGATTGAGAAGCGCCCGCTGACTGTGATCACAAACAATGCAGTCATCATCGAAAACCTCAAGGGTGAAGGCGGCATCAATCTGATCGCGCTCGGCGGCGTATTTTCAGCAAAGTTCAACGCCTTCTTCGGCCTGTTGACCGAGGAAGCCCTGTCAAAACTCAGCGCAGACATTGCCTTTATTTCCGCGCCTGCGGTCAATGGACGCCTCGTTTATCATATGGATGAAAATGTCGTCCGCACCAAGCGCGCCATGACCGCATCGGCAACCCGCACATGCCTTCTGGTCAATCATCAACGGTTCCGCCGCACAGCCTTGCATGTGATGGCTGATCTTGGCGATTTTGATGCGATCATTACGGATAAATCTCCGGGCGATGCCCTTGTAGCCGAACTTGAGCCGGCAGGCATCAAACTGACAATTGCAGAATAAACACGAAAAGAAAGAGCATTCGAGCATGTCCAAATTCTGGGTTGGTACGAGCTGGAAAATGAACAAGACGCTTGCGGAAGCGCGCGCTTTCGCGACTGCATTGAAGGACGCCGACAGCGGTCGTTCGGCAGACATTCAGCGCTTTGTCATTCCACCGTTTACCTATGTTCGCGAAGTAAAAGAAATCCTGTCGGACACTTCCGTCAAGGTTGGCGCACAGAACATGCACTGGGCTGATCAGGGCGCATGGACCGGTGAAATCTCGCCGCTGATGCTGAAAGATTGCAACCTCGACATCGTTGAACTGGGGCATTCAGAGCGTCGCGAACATTTTGGAGAAACCAACGAAACCGTTGGCCTCAAGGTCGAAGCAGCTATTCGTCATGGCCTGATCCCGCTGATCTGCATCGGGGAAACGCTGGCAGACCGAGAAAACGAACGCGCTGCGGAAGTGCTGGCAGAAGAAGTGCGCGGAGCACTTTCTCAGCTTTCGGATGAACAGAAGAAAGCTGAAATCCTGTTCGCTTACGAACCCGTATGGGCGATTGGTGAAAACGGTATTCCAGCCTCGGCAGACTATGCCGATGCCCGCCAGGCTGAAATTATTGCGGTTGCAGAAGGTATCCTTGGCCGTCGTGTTCCTTGCCTTTATGGCGGCTCGGTCAATCCCGGCAACTGCGAAGAACTCATTGCCTGCCCGCATATCGATGGCCTGTTCATTGGCCGTTCGGCATGGAACGTGGAAGGCTATCTCGACATTCTGGCGAAATGCGCCAAAACCATCAAAGCTAATTAAGGAGCAATATCATGAAAGTAGCAGTAGCAGGCGACAGCGCTGGCGAAGGTCTGGCCAAGGTTCTTGCAGATCACCTGAAGGATCGTTTTGAAGTGTCCGAAATCTCCCGCACGGACGCTGGTGCAGACGCATTCTATGCAAACCTCTCGGACCGTGTGGCATCCGCCGTTCTCGACGGCACCTATGACCGCGCAATTCTGGTTTGTGGCACCGGCATCGGTGTTTGCATTGCAGCCAACAAGGTTCCGGGCATCCGCGCAGCGCTGACCCACGACACCTATTCGGCAGAACGTGCAGCACTTTCCAACAATGCGCAGATCATCACGATGGGCGCACGCGTTATCGGTTCGGAAGTTGCAAAGACCATTGCTGATGCGTTCCTTGCACAGACCTTTGACGAAAATGGCCGTTCGGCTGGCAATGTTGACGCAATTAACGAAGTCGATGCCAAGTACAATAAGTGCTGATTTTTTGACACGTTGAGACACAAAAAAAGCGGCAGGTTTTCCCGCCGCTTTTTTATTGCCGTAATCAGAAAATCTTAGCTGAACTTCGGGTCCAGCGAACCATCACGATAGCGCTTGGCCATTTCCGAGAGCGGGATCGGACGAATAGCCGAAGCATGGCCAGCCGTTCCGAACTGCTCGAAACGATCCTTGCAGAGCTTCGTCATCGCAGCCATTGCAGGCTTCAAATACTTGCGTGGATCGAACTCGCTCGGATCTTCCTGCAACACGCGGCGGATCTGGCCCGTCAGCGCCATACGGTTATCGGTGTCGATGTTGATCTTGCGCACGCCATGCTTGATGCCGCGCTGGATTTCTTCAACAGGCACACCCCATGTTGGCTTCATCTTGCCGCCATACTTGTTGATGATTCCCTGCAAATCTTCCGGCACCGAAGACGATCCATGCATGACAAGATGCGTGTTTGGCAGCTTGCGGTGAATTTCTTCGATCACGTTCATTGCAAGCACGGAACCATCAGGCTTACGGCTGAACTTGTAAGCGCCATGCGAAGTGCCCATGGCGATTGCCAGCGCATCGACCTTGGTTTCACGTACGAATTTCACAGCTTCATCCGGGTCAGTCAAAAGCTGGTCATGCGAAAGCTGACCTTCTGCGCCGTGACCATCTTCTGCTTCACCCATGCCGGTTTCGAGCGAACCGAGAACACCAAGCTCACCTTCAACAGAAATGCCGCCAAGATGGGACATTTCACTGACCTGACGCGTAACAGAGACGTTGTAATCCCAGTCAGCAGGCGTCTTGCCGTCAGCTTTCAGCGAGCCGTCCATCATGACGGAGGTAAAGCCTGCCTGAATGGCGGTCATGCACGTGGCAGCTTCGTTGCCATGATCAAGATGCACGCAAACCGGAATATGCGGATAGATTTCCGTAACAGCATCCATCATGTGGCGCAGCATGATATCGTTTGCATAGGAACGCGCACCGCGCGAAGCCTGCAAAATAACTGGCGCATCGGCAGCATCGGCCGCTTCCATAATAGCAAGCGCCTGTTCCATGTTGTTGATGTTGAACGCTGGAACACCGTAGCTATGTTCAGCAGCATGGTCGAGCAATTGACGCAGCGTAATACGTGCCATCTGAGTTTCCTCCTAATTAATTGCGCGAACGCGCATAATATTCACCAAGCACATCGACTTCTTCCGCAACACCGAACACCAGCGCACTGCGCTCGTGATAGGTTTCGGGAACGATATCGAGGATCGGCGTGGAACCGTTTGTTGCCTTGCCACCAGCCTGCTGGCTGAGGAACGCGATCGGATTGGCTTCATAAACGAGACGCAGACGGCCCTTTTCGTAGCCCGGGCGCGCATCGTCCACATAGAAGAAGATACCGCCGCGCTGCATGATGCGGTGCATGTCGCCGACCGCTGCACCCAACCAGCGCATATTGAAATTGCGTCCGCGCGGACCGTCCTTGCCGTTGTAGCAATCATCGACATAGGCCTTCATGCCCGCCGAGAGATGACGATAAACGGATGCGTTATAGGCGAGATCGGATGTACGCTCCGGAAGCGTCACATTCTTTCGGGTGATCTGGAAGAGGCCGCTGACCGGATCAAGCGTTGCAAAAAGAACGCCTTCGCCGACCGAAAAGGCGAGATCAATCGAATTGCCGAACGAGACATAGCCTGCTGCCAGCTGACGATTGCCGGGCTGAAGGAAAGGCTCTGCCGTATCCGCAGGGAAGATAGAGAAAATGGTGCCGAGCGGCGCGCCAAGACCGACATTGCCGGAGCCGTCAAGCGGGTCGATTGCAACGGCAACCAGCCCATCAGCCTTGCCCGGAACAGGCAGCTCCGCTTCTTCCGACAAAACCGATGCAGCACCTGCTGCAATCAACAACTCGACAAAAAGATTGTGCGCGCCAACATCAATGCTCTTCTGCTGGTCCTGATCGCTGTTAACGCCAACGAGCTTGCCGGGATCACCAGGAATGGACCCTCGCGCAATACGGCCCGCAAGGCGACCGGATCCAGCCAGAATTGCTTTAATCACATTGCTTGTTGCAAGGCGCAGACTGTCCTGCCCCGCCCAGCCATCAAGATATTCACCGGCAGCTTCTGCATCAATGCGATCATTGTCGCCAGCCAGAACCAGTGGAGCGTAATTTCCTGCCATCGTCATTGACCCTGCTCCTGAACAAGAAGCAGTTCCAGCACGTGGGAAGCGAGGGAAACGGAATTCATTTACTGACAATCTCCATGCGGATGTCTTCAAGACACGCCCGATAATGGGCTGAGACAGGGAGGACGTAACACCGTTCTGATATCATCACAATGATGTGGATAACATTATAACGATTTAAATGTTAGATTATGTTTTAAAATCATGTTAATTCACGACACGCACCGTCATTTCATCGGGTGACAGACATATATGGCGCCATATCGGCCCCGTGGCCGTATTGATCTTGCCTATAATGTGCCCGTGCCGGACATCGGAAAATGGCCAATCCTTGCTTAAAAAGACCGGCCTCACGTCAGACGAAAGCCCGTCTGATCTAGCTCCACTTCAACCCATTGAGCTTGGCCCGAAGCTTCTGGGTTATCTTGACGGCCACAAACGCAGCCGTTTTCTGGACACGTGGTTTCAACTGATTGTTCACGAGTGAACAGTCTCAGGTTGCGAAGGAACCCATAAAAAAAGGCCGAAAACCAATTGTCTCCGGCCTTTGATCTTAAATAAGACCTTCCTCTTTCAAAGCCTTCTGAGCCGCAGGGCGCGCCATGACGCGTTCGCGCAACGCGAGGGCTTTTGGATAAGCAGAGAGATCAACGTTCAACATCAGGCCCCAGCCCATGACCACGGCGGCATATGCATCTGCCTGCGTGAAGTCTTCGCCCAACCAGTAGGAATGACCATTCGCAAGCATTGCTTCTAACTGGCCCATGCGGCGATTGATTGAAGCAATTACTTTAAGCTTCGCATCATCAGAAAGATCAGGCGCAAACAAGCCACTGAAAGCCACGTGCAGATCACTGCAGAAACCGAGCGCCTCCTGTAAGCGCGCGCGTTCGATCGTGCCATAGGCTGGCTTGAAAGCTGCAACATCGGAATGATCACCAATATACTGGAGAACAGCAGCATTCTGCGTGATCACCACACCCGGTTCAATCTCAAGTGCAGGAACAGCACCACGTGGATTGATTTTAAAATAATCAGCACCGCTTGCGATCTTCTTTTCCTTAAGATCAACCGCTTCGAGATCATAGGTAAAACCTGCCTCGATCAGAACGATGTGCGGGGCCAGAGAACATGCACCTGACTTATAATAAAGCTTCATTATTGACTCCGTTGGGATTTGTTTCCCGGCGGGATGTAGCACCTTTAAGCTGGGAGAAAATATTTCTGTATATCACAATATTGGGAGCAATTTTCTATTCCCGCTTCCCTCCGCGGATTCGTTTGTTCACACGCGCTATCGATAGCAATCAAACCCAGTCTGATCACCATAAACACCGCGCCAAAAGCAATGCCGTAAACGCTGGATGCACTGAACACATTGAACAGATATTCCCTCTCCCGGGCCGATAAGCGCGGGAAACCACTCGCCCTTTAGCGCGGCAAATATTCAAGATTTGACATTTGATAGGTATAATTTGACAAATGTCATCTACCTATATTGACATACGTCGAATTGTTTGTGATTTTTGCCATGCGTGGTCAAGGAGGATGCCGTGCAGACGTTCTTGAAAACTGAAAAACCAAAAAAATCGTTCGCAGAGGGTGCCGCCCTTTACAACGGCATTGTCGCCTGCAAATCCACATTCCGCTTTATTCGGATGGGTATTCAGCAGCGCGACGGCAAAAAGATTTGGCTATGCCGCGAAGAAATTGAGTATTCCACGCCCGATGACGCTCTAAAATCTGGCATTTCCATCATCGAAGGCGCGCATTCCTACCGAACGCTTCGCGTTTTGGGAAGAAATCGCAGCCATCGCAGTCTTTATGGCATCAAACGGCGCGAACATGATAAATGGTTCAGACCTTCTGATTGATGGTGGAGACACACTTCTTTCACAAAGCAAATGGTCTCACGCTTGTTCGTTACCAAAATACGGCATTAAAATTTCAGAGCGGGAACTTATCTCTCGCCTTCAATAGGTGCAAAATGCAAAGATTTATTAACAATCCGGATGAAGTTGTCGAAGACACCGTCAAAGGCTTTATCAAAGCCCATAAAGATCTGGTGCGGTTGTCGTCGGAAAACCCGCGTGTTGTTGTCGCCCAAAATGCACCAATCGAAGGTAAAGTTGGCGTTATTACTGGCGGTGGCTCGGGCCATGAACCTGCTTTTATTGGTTACACCGGTAAAAATCTCCTCGACGCGGTGGCTGTAGGAGAGCTTTTCTCGTCGCCGACCGCCAAGAGCTTTTATGATGCAGCCCGCGAAGCCAATGGTGGAAAGGGTGTTGTTTGTCTCTATGGCAATTATGCCGGAGACAACATGAACGTGAAAATGGCAATAAAGCTTGCTGCCAAGGCCGGAATTGAAGTGCTGACTGTTGTCGCCAATGATGATGTCTGCTCGGCCCCTGCCAGTGAACGGGAAAAACGTCGCGGTGTTGCTGGCGAAATCTTCATGTGGAAGATCGGTGGTGCAAAAGCTGCATCGGGTGCTAGCCTTCTTGAAGTACAGGCAAGCGCGCAGAAAGCCATCGATAATTGCCGCTCAATCGGTGTTGGTCTTGGCCCGTGCACACTGCCGGCGGTCGGGCATCCAAACTTCACGATTGAACCCGGAACGATGGAAGTCGGTATCGGTCATCATGGCGAGCCGGGCGTGCGTGTCGAACCGTTGAAGCGCGCCGACGAGATTGCCCGGGACATGAGCAAGATCGTTCTCGACGATCACGATCTGCCGGAAGGCACCGAAGTTGCCGTTCTGGTTTCCGGGCTTGGCGCCACGCCAGTCAACGAGCTCTATATTCTCAACGATACCATTGAGCGGGAGATCACCGCACGCGGCCTCAAGATCTATCGTACCTATGTCGGCAACTACTTTACCTCGCTTGAAATGGTTGGCGCAACACTGACAGTCATGGCGCTGGACGATGAACTTAAGACGCTTCTGGATGTCGAAGCCCGGTGCACGGCAGTTCTCTAAGAAAGAAATATATCATGCAGACATTCAAAAATGCCGGATCGGGTGAAATCGTTCTTTCGCTTGCAGACAGAATTATCGAAAACAAAGCTTATCTCAGCGAAATTGACGGAAAAATCGGTGATGGCGATCACGGTGTGAATATGGCCAAGGGCTTTGGCCTTGCAGCCGAGCGCCTGAGAAATAAGGGCGTCTCGCTTGCAGAAGGTCTTGATACGTTAGGCACAGTTCTGCTCACCGAAATCGGTGGGTCAATGGGACCGCTTTATGGTGTGATGTTCAACGAATTCGCAGAAAAGCTGGAAGGCGTTGAGAATATCGATGCTGCCGCTTTTAGCGCGATGCTTCATGCCGGTCTTGAAGGCATCCAGTCAATCGGTTCAGCAAAGCTTGGTGACAAGACGCTGCTTGACACGCTGATCCCGGCAATCAATGCTTTTGACGAGGCCAATAACGATGGTCAGTCCTTCTCCGAGGCCCTTGATGCGCTCTCGCTGGCTGCTGAAGCCGGTCGCGATTCCACGCTTAATCTCGTCGCAAAAATCGGACGTGCAAGCCGCCTCGGCGAGCGCTCGCTAGGGGTTCTCGACGCGGGTGCAACATCCTGCGCGCTGATTCTGACGGACTTGTCTGCGCAGGCAAAAAACCGTCTTCAGCAATAAGTCTGCATAGAATTTGAATTTGATGGCTGAAAACTGTGTGAGCAAACACGTTCAGCCATCAAATTCGCTCTATCATGTTGCAATCGCGATCACTTGCTTTCATCGTTGCGGCCGGAACGGAGGCAACAGAACATCGCATGACGCTCAAGCCCAACACATCGCGCAAAGTCGGCAAACCCCGGTCGAATGCCAGCGAAAATGCGACCGCTATCCCCATGCGTTACGGAGACGATCTTTATGTTTGGGCCTGCTGGCTTTACTATGAGGATGGCCTGACGCAGAGCGAGATTGCCGATGTTATGGGTATCTCGCGCGCGACCGTAAACAGCTATCTGGCTGAGGCGCGCGAAAAAGGGATCGTCAATATTTCTATCGGCGGCGGCTGGCTTGAATCGCTGTCTGTCGCGCAGGAACTCAAGCGCCATTTTGGTCTGACCGATTGCCTTATCATCCCTCACGATGACAATGCCCGTCCGCTGATTGATCGCCTTGGTGTGGCGGGTGCCCATGCTCTCAACAAGACGTTGAAATCCGGTGACACACTGGCTGTAGCCTGGGGCCGGACCGTACTTGCAGTGGGCGAGCATACTGATATTGCAGCCCTGCAGGATGTGACTGTTGTGCAGGCGACAGGCGGAACGACCGCATCCTTCCCCTATACGCCGGAACGTTGTGCTGCGGTGCTCGCAGAAGCCGTATCTGCGCGCTGTGTCAACATCACGGCGCCCGCCATGGTGCGCTCGCCAACAGCCCGTAATGTGCTGCTCGAAGAACCCCTGATACAAGAGCAGTTTGCGACACTGGAACAGGCCAATCGCATACTGTTTGGTGTGTCCTCGCTTCGATCCAATTCCACGATTCATACAAGTGGCTTTTTTGAATCCGTATCCTTGCAGCACTATCTTGCGGCAGGCGCGGTTGGTGTTGTCGCCGGGCGCTTTATTGATGAACGTGGAAAACCCGTTGCCGGGCCGCTGGATGGCCGCACAATCGGCATCTCGCTTGATAAACTGCAAAAGATACAGACGCGGATTGCCGTGGCTGGCGGCTTTGACAAGGTGCCGGCGCTGCTTGCGGCCCTTCGCGGCGGTCATATCAATGTGCTGGTTACCGATGCGGCAACCGGACTTGGAATCCTGCGTGCAGACAGCGTCATCGATCTCGAAGCGCGCCTTTCGCAGCGCCCAAAGGCCAGTCAAATGCCTGCGGCGTTTCGCATGCGTGTGAAAAAGCTGCTCAACAATCCAAATGAGGTGGTTGAGGAAATGCTCGACGGCGCTGTGCGGGCGCATGGCAAATTCCTACAACCCATCGGCACCTCCAACCGCGCGCTCGTTGCACGTGAGGGTCCCCGTGCTGGCAAGGTCGGACTGGTGATTGGTGGCGGTGCCGGGCATGAGCCATGTTTCCTCGGCTATGTGGGCAAAGGACTTGCCGACGCAGTGGCTGTCGGCAACGTGTTTTCCTCACCGCCACCCGACCCTATTGTTGCATGTGCACTTGCTGCTTCCAAAGGCGAAGGGGTTCTCTTTGTCTATGGCAATTATGCCGGCGATGTCATGAATTTCGAGATGGCGGCTGAAATGGCCGAGGAAAAAGGTGTCAGGATTAAAACTGTTCTGACCACCGACGATATTGCCTCCTCACCCATTGATGACAAGGACGGTCGGCGTGGCGTGGCAGGCAATTTCTTCGTTTTCAAGGTTGCAGGTGCGGCCTGTGACAAGGGGCTTTCACTGGAAGCGTGCGAAGTTGTGACACGCAAGGCCAACGCACGGACCTTCACCATCGGTGTTGCACTGGAACCCGGCTCATTGCCACAAACAGGACGGCATAACTTCGAGATCGGGCCGGAGGACATGGAGATCGGCGTCGGCATTCACGGTGAGCCGGGTGTTTCGCGTGACCGGATTCGACAGGCTGATGAAATCGTTGATGGCATCATGGACAGAATTTTCAATGAAATGAACGCCGTCTCTGGCGATCGGGTTGCCGTTTTGGTCAATTCATTTGGAGCCACACCGCTCATGGAGCTTTATGTTCTCTATCGACGTGTCGCCCAGCGGCTGGATGCCAAGAACATTCATATTGAAGCCAACTGGGTCGGGCATTACTGCACCTCTCTGGACATGGCAGGGGCTTCGATATCGATCCTTCATCTTGATCAGGAATTGAGCGAGCTGTTGCAGCATCCATGCGAAACGGCAAGCCTTAGAATAGGCTAAAACGCCGGTATTTATTGCCTTTTCTGTTCTGCCTATAAGTAAATTAGCATGCGCCTTATGATGAGCAACACGGCTTACGGTTGTAAGGTTTGAGGAGGAATTTCATGTCGGAAACTGCGGCTCGCCGTCTTGCAAACATGTTTGATGCAGTTTCAACTGCCATTGAAGCTGACAAAGATCGGCTTTCCGAACTTGATGGCACCATAGGCGATGGGGATCATGGCACAACCATGGCCCTTGGGTTTAAGGCGGTGAAGCGCGAATTGCTTCAGCTTGATCTGGATGATGCGGATATTTCAACCGTTCTCAATACGGCTGCGACAGCCTTTATCAACGCTGTGGGAGCATCCACCGGACCACTCTATGCAACCGGTTTTCGCCGCGCGGCGCAAGCAACAATGGAACGCAAAGACCTTGATTCCGCAACATGCGCGATCATTATCGAAGCAATCGGTGTGGGCATTCGTGAACGCGGCCATGGGCAGCGCGGCGACAAGACGATGCTTGATGCCTGGCTACCAGCTGCAGAAGCGGCGCAAATTGCTGTTCAGGAAGATCTGGACTTCCGCGCATTTTGGGAAAACATAGTGGCGGCAGCAACTGCCGGTGCCAACTCGACCCGCTCCATGATTGCAACAAAAGGCCGTGCAGCGCGCCTGCGTGAACGCTCACTCGGGCATGTTGATCCGGGCGCTGCATCCGCTGTTATCATATTACAGGCGATGGCTTCGTCCGTGAAAGACTGACTGGAATAGACGAGGCCAAAAGCCTGTTATTCAACAAGCTTTGTGCCGAGTATATCTTTCGCGAGGTGACAAAAAAACGATACGCCGCGCTCAAGAATCTCATCATTGAAATTGTAAGTTGCCGTATGCAGACCAGAGCTATCGCCATTGCCAATCAGGAAATAGGCACCGGCTGTCTTTTCAAGCATGAAAGAAAAGTCTTCACTGCCCATAAACGGCTTATCCAGGTCTTCAAAACTGTCTTCACCAAAATGCTGAACAACCGTTGCTCTTGCCTGTTCAACGGCCCTGGCATCATTAATCGTCGCCGGATACCCCGTCATCCAATCGAAACTCACATCGGCGCCATAGCTCGCCGCCTGCATCTTCGCCAATTGCTCGACCTTATCACGCAGCGTTTCGCGTATCATGGGATCAGTCGCGCGCATCGAAATTTCGAGTTTTGCCGCATCAGGAATAACATTACAGACCGCACCCGAATTAAAGGCACCAACGGTGATTACGCTTGACTGATGGGGCGGGACATTGCGGGCAACGATAGTTTGCAACGCCATAACGATGCTTGACGCCACCACAATAGGGTCGATCGTCTTTTCAGGCTCCGCTCCGTGTCCACCGCTGCCCTTCACCGTCAGCGTCAAAGCATCGATGGACGCCGCAATCGGACCCGCTTTGGATGCAAGTTTTCCAGCTTCAAGCCCCGGCCAGTTGTGCAGCGCAAACACCTGATCGCAAGGGAAACGCTCAAAGAGCCCCTCCTCGATCATCATTTGCGCACCGCCATAGTTTTCTTCGGCAGGCTGGAAAATGAAATGAACAGTTCCTGAAAAATCCTTATCCTGTGCAAGCGACCACGCGGCCCCCAATAGCATGGTTGTATGGCCGTCATGACCGCAAGCATGCATTTTGCCACTGTTCTTGCTCGCGTAAGACAGGCCCGTTTCTTCCAGAATTGGCAGCGCATCAAAATCGGCGCGAAACCCGATAGAACGGTTTGAGTTGCCGCGGCGCAAAGAAGCGACGATACCCGTCTTTGCAAGACCACGGTTTAACGCATAGCCCCACTTTTCCAGCGTCGAGGCGATAAATTCGGAAGTCTCCACTTCCTCCAGTCCAAGCTCAGGGATGCTGTGCAGATGTCTGCGGATCGCTTTGAGTTCGTCGATAAATGCGCCTTGATTTTTATCGGTCATGTTTGTTGTACTCAATTCATATGCAGGAACTGGCGCAAGCGTAGCGACTGTGGATCACTCATCACAGTCTCTGGCGCACCACGTTCTTCAACCAGCCCTTGGTGCAAGAAGATAACTTCGCTCGAAATATCGCGGGCAAGCGCCATTTCATGCGTCACCATGACCATGGTACGCCCCTCTTCAGCAAGCTTCTTGATAACCTGCAACACTTCCGTCACAAGCTCCGGATCAAGTGCCGAGGTTGGCTCATCAAAAAGCATAACCTCCGGCTTCATTGCAAGCGCCCGCGCGATAGCTGCACGCTGCTGCTGCCCACCTGAAAGCTGCGTCGGATATTGATCCCGTTTAGGCGTGATACCCACTTTTTCCATCAAAACCTCGGCCTCGGCAATGGCTTCGGCTTTTGACATGCCCAAAACATGAACAGGGCCTTCGATTATGTTTTCAAGGATCGTGCGGTGTGACCAAAGATTGAAGCTCTGAAACACCATGCCCAGACGCGTACGGATGTGAACAAGCTGTCGAGGATCGGCAGCATGCGATTTTCCGTCCGGCCCGACCTTCGTGCGGATTACCTCCCCCGCAACTGCGATCTCGCCTTCATCCGGTGTTTCCAGATAATTAATGCAGCGCAGCAAAGTGCTTTTACCGGAGCCACTGCTGCCGATCAGCGAGATCACATCGCCTTTTTTGGCTTCAAACGAGATGCCTTTGAGAACCTCGACACCAGCAAAGCTCTTGTGAATATTGCGGACGGTGAGTGCCATGGACGTCATTTTGAATTGCTCCTGAAACAGATCAGACCATAGACGCGCGTGAGCCACTCATGCGCCGTTCAACCACATTCATGATCCGGGTGAGGATGAACACAACGGTGAAATAAAGAATGCCTGCTGCGATCAGTGGCTCAAAGATCGACAAAGAACTGCGTTGAAGCGCGCGCGCGGTACCCATCACTTCCATGATGGTGATCGTTGAGGCGAGCGACGTCGATTTGAGCAGAATGATAAGATCACTGGTCAAAACGGGCATACAATGACGGAAAGCCAGCGGCAGCGTTATGCGACGTAGAATCTTGAACCGCGTCATACCAATAGAAAGTGCAGCTTCGATCTGACCGCGGGGGATCGACTTGATCGCACCGCGAATGACTTCCGCATTATAGGCACCCTGATTGAGGCTCAGCGCGAAGACCGCATACCATAAGCCGTCACGCATGTAAGGCCAGAGGAAGCTATGTCTAACCCAGGTTCCGGGCAGGATTTGTCCAAGCCCGTAATAGATCAGATAAAGCTGCACCAGAAGCGGCGTGCCACGGAAAATAAACGTGTAAGTGAAAGCAGGCCATTTCAGGACGCGCTTTTTTGAAAGAAGCGCCAGAGCACTCAGTGTTCCAAAAACAAGACCGATGACACCCGCCGTTGCAGTCAAGAACAGCGTCAGCGGGAGCGCTTTGATAAGCGGCGGCAGGAACTCAATGATTTTTGCAATCGATTCCATTATCCGTGCCCCCGGCTCAGGCGCTTTTCGAGTTGTATAATGATCAGAACCGAAACCAGCGTGATGCACAGAAAGAGAAATGCTGTGAGGCCATAAAAGAAGACGTATTGCTTGGTCGATGCGGCTGCACGATAACCCGTATAAAGCAATTCATGGAATGAACCGAGAACCGAAATAATGGCGCTTTCCTTGGTGATTGAGAGCCAAAGATTACCGATACCGGGAACCGCATGACGCATCATTTGCGGGAAAGTGACACGCGTGAATATCTGGCGGCGGCGCATACCGATGGACAGCGCAGCTTCTATTTGCCCGCGCGGAATAGCCAGATAAGAAGACCGCAGCACTTCCGTCATGAACGCGCCGTTGACAAAAGCCAGCGCGATAATTGCCGCCCAGAAGGCACTGAACTGGAAATCGTTTCCGACAAGACCGCTCGCTTTGAGCAGCTTCTCGGCGCCTGTGGCGACAGAAAAATAAAGCAACAGGATAACAAGCAGCTCCGGCAAAGCCCGAACCACTGTCGTATATAATTCGGCGATAGCTTTTATGAAGCGATTGCGCGAGAGCTTCCCGGAGGCGCCAGCAAGACCAAAAACAAACGAGACTGCAAATGCCACGGCTGAGACCTGCAAGGTCATCATAAGTCCGTGCGCAAACTCGTCTCCCCAGCCCTCACTTCCCCAAGCGAGCAGTTGCCAATAAGAATCCATAACGATTCATCCGATCAGACAGGAAATCATTCAGAGCATTGCTCCCTTGGACCAAAGCGCAGAAAACAATCCGAAGTTTTGAAACGACGCATCGCAATTTCCAAAAAACAAATTCAGTTTTTTGGATCGACGCTGCAGGGCGAACGCCGCTACCGGCGTTCGCCCCTCATCAGGATTATTTCTGTTCGAAAATCCACTTGTCGACGAGCCCATTCAGGGTGCCGTCGTTGTCGAGCTCGGCAAGCGCCGCATCGACTTTTTCAAGCGTCGCCGTATCGCCTTTGCGTACTGCATAGGCAACACCTTCACCCAAAACCACACTCTTGGGCGCAACAAGCTTGATTTCGTAATCAGCGCCCTGCGGCGTTTTGAGGAAGTTCTGCACGAACAAATCCGGTGCGAGAACATAATCAACGCGGCCTGCAACCAGATCAGCAACCGAATTGTCTGCGGTGTCGTAGCTCTTCAAAGAAACATCCGGCAGATACTTGGTCATATAGGCCGACTGTACGCTCGATGTCTGAACACCAACGATCTTGTCAGCCAATGATGCCTGATCGACAACTTCGCCTGAACCGTCGCTTGCAGCAACCGTGCCAACCGTGTCTGTATCCGACTTCGCACCGACGACAACAGTACCTTCCGTATAATAAGGCGTGCTGAAATCAACGACCTTGCGACGCTCATCTGTGACGGAAAACGCACCGATAATGAAGTCCACCTTGTTTTCAGTCAGCGAAGGAATGAGACCATCCCATGCCATGGACTTGAATTCGCACTTGTCTGCGAGCTTCTCGCAAAGTGCGCGTGAAAGGTCTGCCTCCAGCCCTTCCCACTCTCCTGCCGCATTAACCTGTGTGAAAGGCATATACGGCTCCGGCGTCATACCGAGACGAAGCTTTCCTTCCGCCTGAGCGGCACCACCAGCCAATGCAACAAGCGCAATCGCACCTGCAATTTTCCCTTTAAAACCAACCATGTTCCCGTTCTCCTTATATTTTTGTAGCGGCCTGCCTTTGGATGAGAGCAGGCACAGGGAATGCAGAGAGAAAACGGCCCAGGAGCAAATGCCCCCGAGCCATCAGAATTATTTGCGATACCAGCGAAGCGACATGCACGAAAGGCCGGCGTCGATCTTGCCGATTTGCGTTGTCTTGAGCGGAACCACGTTATAGCCACTCTTTTCCAGCAACTCGATGGTGCGTGGGAAGTCGGAGCCTACCATCACCACGTCATTGACGCGCAATGCATTTGCAGCTGCCTCTTCACCTTCGGGCACGATCAACTGACGAAGGCCCGAAAAGACACCGGACTTTGCAAGGCGGCTCGTGGAAAGAACGGTTTCTTCATCAACCAGTGAGCAATCAGTTTTGAAATGAAGTACACCTTCAGGGGTTGAGACAACCTCACCCTTGCGCCCAATCTTTTCAAGGCTGGCGATCAGTGCGGCTGCACCTGCTTTGTCGGTACGGGCAGAAAGGCCGATCATCACAGTTTTCTGTGTCGTCAGAACATCGCCGCCATCGGCAAAGCCCGGTTCCGGCAGTTCCACAACCGTATCAAACATCTTGCGAAGCGTCGGTTCGATCTCAGCCGTTTCGCCAACACGGGTCAGTGCGCCCGGACGAAGCAAAATTGCACCTTCAGTAAAGACGAGTGCAGGATCTTCAACAAAAATAGAATCGGGGAATTCTTCGAGTGCCGGAAGAATGGTGACCTCGACGCCTGCAGCACGCATGGCAGCAATATAGGCATCGTGCTCAGCCTTCACACCTTCATAGGTGGGATTGCCGCTATCCAGCGCGCGAAGACCATTCACCACAGAGTGCGAAGGCTCACGGACGATGATCGAATTGAACTCATAAACAGGTCTGTTGGAAGACATTGAAGGTTTCCCTTATTTAAGCTGGAGCCTATCTAACCGGCTCTTGATGTTGCGTAAAGCAAATGTGTGCCGTTTGTTGTGCGGCGCGAGAGATGAATGCCAGCCAACATGCACCGAACCGATCCGCCCGCAAGTTCGATCGTCGGGACTGCGAAAGGCATCAGCTTCGCGGTCTGTTCGATTGTCTCGATCTGGATCTTGCTCAATGCGGCATAGGCGCGTGCAGAAAGCGCCAGAACCCGGCCATCACGACCTTCCAGTTCAATGGCATTTCCTGCAAATTCACCAATCTGCTCAGCAGAGAGATGAATGAGCGTGCGACCGGTTTCCTGCAACCGATCAACAATGTCCTGACGACGGACCGGATCTGTGATCAGATCGGTACCCACCAGCGCGTAATCCGTACCAATGCACATCAGCACATTGGTATGATAAATGGGCCTTCCCGACGAATCGACCGCATCGAACACCATCGGTTCAAAGTTGAAATGTGTACAGAAACGCTCGAGCGCCACTTCATTGGTGCGGTTGGAACGGGCTGCATAGGCTACACGTCCAATATGGTCAAGAACCATGGCGCCGGTGCCTTCGAGATAGAAGTGATCGCGCTCCAAACCGGAGTAATCGATAACATCCTGAACGCGATAGTCGCGTTTGAGCATTTCGATAACATCAGGGCGGCGTTCTTTCTGGCGGCTTTCCGAAAACATCGGATAAATGGCAACATGCCCGCCCGAATGGGTCGAAAACCAGTTGTTTGGAAAAACGGAATCCGGCAGCGCTTGGGTTTCGTCTTCAAACAAATGCACCGTTACCCCCGCATCGGCCAAACCTTCTGCCATGGCTGTGACTTCGTCGAAGGCTGCTTTCGCAAGAACTTCAGCAGAGCGTTGCTCGTCGATAGACTGAAACGCATTGTCCTTTGCGGTTTGCGCATTGGGCGTAAAATGGTGCGGCCGGATCATAACGACCGATTTCGGACTCTGGACAGAGGGTCTGCTCATTCTCAGACTTTTCTCACTGCTAAAACATGTCGCGGAAAAATTAGCGGGTTTCCACAAGGGACATGCATGAAAACAAGGGGTTAAAACATATGGCGTTTCAGGAGACAGTTGACATTTCTGGCTCACCACCACGCCAGCTCAAACGATGTCGACGTGGACCTCGGCTGTATAATCAGACTTTTTGTCATCCGCTGAACATCCTTACCCTCACCTCCATCAGAACTCTGAGAAGCAGATTAGGAGAGCATAAAGTCAGTTAAAATTATAAAAGTGCTGGGTGAATTGTAAAAATTATAGCAATTTGCACAGTCAAAATATAAAAAACGCTATGCATATTTTTGACGAACTGGATCACAAGCTCATTGCCATTTTAAGAGAGGATGGACGTGCACCACTCTCGAAGCTGGCGACAATCCTCGGCGTTTCACGCGGGACCGTGCAGGCGCGTCTCGACCGATTGCTTGAGACAGGTGCAGCGCTGGGCTTCACCATACGCGTCCGGCAAGATTCCAGCGATGGAGTTGTGCACGCGATCATGCTGATCGAAGTGCAAGGTCGCTCAACAACCAAGGTCATAAAACTTTTAAGAGGTTTGCCACAGATACGCACGCTGCACACGACCAATGGGTCATGGGATCTGGTGGCAGAAATACATGCGGAAAGCCTTCACGAATTTGACCGCGTTTTGCGTGAAGTGCGAACAATCGAAGGCGTCCTGAACAGTGAAACCAGCATTCTGCTGAGCAGTGTTTAATTGATTTGCAGACGATAAGCTGGGCCAGCTTCGTCAAAGCCCACTGCAATGGTGCGTATCTTTAACAAGCGCGAGTTGTTGTTGCAATTAATCAGCCGATTGCGGCATCATGAGTGATAAAGCCCATTGGCATCACTGGTGACAAGATTATCCTGCATCAGGCATCAAACATCGAGCGCAAACCATGTTCGACTATTGTATCGTAGGTGGCGGCATCGTCGGCTTGGCGACCGCTTTGAAAATAGTCAAAAGCGAGCCGGATTCTCGCCTTCTTTTGTTGGAAAAAGAAAGCACGCTGGCCGCGCACCAGACCGGACATAACAGCGGAGTTATTCATGCTGGGATTTATTATAAGCCCGGCAGTCTGAAAGCCGAGCTTTGCCGCGCAGGTGAGCGCATCACGAAGCAATTTTGCGATGAAAATGCTATTCCCTACCGCACACCCGGAAAGCTGGTGGTTGCCACCAACCAGATCGAATTGCAGCGCTTAGACAATCTCGAAACAAATGCTGCGACGAACGGCATCAATTGCCGTCGATTGAATAATGCGGAGCTAATCGAGATCGAACCGTCTGTGACGGGGCTTGGTGCATTGCTCGTTGAGCAAACCGGGATCGTTGATTATCGCGCAGTCTCTCAGGTCATGGGCGATATTATCAGAGCTGCTGGTGGCACCATCCTATTCAACATTGAGGTTGATCGCATCGAAGAGCGTTCCGACAGCGTCCGTGTCCATACAGATAAGGATGTGTGGGAAAGCCGTTCGGTTATTGCCTGCGCCGGACTACAGGCAGACCGCCTCGCACAACGTTCAGGAAAGGCCGTAGACTTCCAAATCGTGCCATTTCGTGGTGAATATTACGCGCTAAAGCCGGAACTTAGCAATCTGGTCGAACGCATGATCTACCCGGTGCCTGATCCATCTATGCCGTTTCTCGGCATTCACCTAACCCCGATGATGGATGGCAGATTAACGGTGGGGCCAAATGCAGTTCTTGGAATGTCGCGCGAAGGCTATCACAAATTCTCGGTGAGCCTTGAGGACATCGCCACATACGCAAAATTCCCCGGCTTCTGGAAGGTCATTTCAAACCATCTTCGCTCCGGCTTGAACGAAATGAAGGACAGCGTATTTAAATCCAGTTATCTGGAAAAATGCCGCAAATATTGCCCGTCGCTTCGCGCTGATGACCTTCTGCCTTATCGTGCCGGGATCCGTGCGCAGGCTGTCTCGAAAGATGGCACGTTAATACACGACTTCAAATTTTTACGCTCAAAGCGCGTGCTGCATGTCTGCAATGCGCCCTCGCCTGCGGCAACCTCAGCCATCCCGATTGGCGAACTGATTTTCAGACACTTACATCAATAGGCTGCTCAGTTCGCCTCAATCACCCGAACATACTGTCCACCGCCGATGTCAGTCAGTTGCGTCAATGGCGGCGGCTGATGCACATCATGAGAGCCAAAGCGCGTTGGATAAAATGCATAGCCTTGCGGTGCTTGAGGGGCACTTCTATCGTCAATGAGACGCGTGCCCGTCAGTTCGGCCACTGGATCGGGAATGGCTGAAATCAGGCGACGCGTATAGGGATGCGTTGGATTTGAAAATACCCGGTCCCATGGCCCACTTTCGACAATCTGTCCAAAATACATCACAGCCACGCGGTCGCTCATATGTTCAACGACGCTTAGATCATGGCTGATCATGATATAGGACAGCTCCAACCGCTCTTTGAGTTCCAGCAGCAGATTGATGATCTGCGCGCGGATGGAAACGTCAAGTGCAGACACTGGTTCATCGAGAACAATAACCTTGGGATTGAGCAACAATGCGCGTGCGATCCCGATACGCTGACGCTGCCCCCCGGAGAATTCATGCGGAAAGCGCTTGGCTTGCTCCGGTTTTAAGCCGACAAGACGTAAAATTTCCTCCACGCGACCGTCTATTTCGGAGCGTGATTTTACACCATGAAGTTTTAAGGGTGCCGCAAGCGACGTATAAACTGTCTGGCGAGGATTGAGCGAAGCAAACGGGTCCTGAAAAACCATCTGCGCCATTTTTGCACGTTCTAGCCGCGACGGCTCGTTTACGCCTGTAATTGGCCTGCCCTCGAAATAAATCTCTCCGCTCGTGGGTTTTTGCAATCCGACGATTGAGAGCGCAAGCGTGGATTTACCGCAACCGGATTCACCAACAATCGACAGGCACTCACCTTTAATCAGCTCGAGGCTCATATGATTGACTGCATGCAGCAACTGCTTTGAACGGCTGAAAATGCCGCCACTCACCGGAAATCGAACACAGAGATCGTCTATGCGAACAAGCGGCTCCATGGGCTGAGTTGAACGCATCTCATTCATGATGGAAACACCTCACCAAGCCTGCATCCTGCAAAGGCGTCCATCCCGGCTTTTCAGCCCGACAAATATCCGTTGCACGCGTGCAGCGCGGTTCAAACCTGCACCCCGCAGGAAAGGCAGAAATCGACGGCACCACGCCGGCAATTTCCTGCAAGGGGCGCTGCCCTTGTTTTTGACGGGAGCCAAGCAGAGGAAGGGAGGCCAGAAGACCCTGCGCATAAGGATGCGATGGATGCTGAAAAAGGCTTGCCGTCGCTCTCTCCTCGACCAGATGCCCGGCATACATAACGCCGACCCGGCGGCACATTTTGGCAATCACACCCAGATCATGGCTGATCATCAGCACAGACGTTCCGCGCGCTGTGCAAAGCTCCTGCATGAGACGCAGGATTTCCGCCTGTACTGTGACATCAAGGGCCGTGGTGGGCTCATCTGCAATCAGCAAATCGGGGTTACAGGCAAGGGCAATGGCTATCATCACGCGTTGTCGCATACCGCCAGACATCTGATGCGGATAGTTCTTCACACGCTGATCAGGTGCAGGCACCTGCACATTTGCCAGCGCCTCAACAGCCTTACGCTCTGCTTCATGCCATATTGCGCCCGCGTGCAGCACGAACATCTCCGCAATCTGTCGACCCACGGGTGAGACAGGATTAAGTGCTGTCATCGGCTCCTGAAAAATCATGGCGATGCGATTGCCGCGCAATTTGCGCATGTCACGCGATGACATTGCGCGTAAATCCTGCCCTTTGAAACGGATTGCCCCCCCTGTCACCGAGAGCGGTTTACGCAGCAACCCAATCATCGACAGCGCGGTTATGCTCTTGCCACAGCCAGACTCGCCGACCAAACCGAATGTTTCGCCAGCGCCAATTGTAAAAGACACATCTTCGACCACATTGTGCTGTGTTGCACCCGAAGCAATGTCGATGCGCAGGTTTTCCACCTCAAGAAGTGCTTGTTCGCTCATACCTTGCGCGTCCTCATATGCGGATCGAGCCAATCTCGCAGACCATCACCGAAAAGATTAAGCCCAAGCACAGTGAAAAAGATTGCCAGCCCGGGAAAGACGGCTGCCCAAGGCGCATTGACAATCAGTTCCCGCGCATCGGTGAGCATATTGCCCCAGCTCGGCTCTGGCGGACTGATGCCAAGCCCAAGATAAGAAAGCGCTGCTTCCGCAAGAATAGCGTCCCCCATGCCAAGCGTACCAATGACAAGGATTGGCCCAATCATATTGGGTACAATCTGTGTGATCATGATGCGCACATCACTATAACCAAGCATTTTAGCCGCCTGAATATAGCCCTGCTTTTTAAGAGACAATGTCGAACTTCGCGCAATACGGCAGGTCCACGACCAGTTCGTCAGGCCCAGCGCAAGCAGCAGGCTTGCCAAACCGGGCCCAAGCACGGCCATGATCGCAAGCGCAAAGATTAACGAAGGGATTGCCAGCATCAGATTGGTGAGACCACTGACAAGATCGTCCCACCAGCCGCCGAAATAACCTGCCGAAATACCAAGGCTAAGGCCGATGACCGTATTGATACACTGCGATACAACACCAACAGTCAGGGAGACCTGCGCGCCATAAAGCAGGCGAGAAAACACATCACGCCCCTGCGCATCGGTCCCAAACCAGAACTGGGCGTCCGGCGGCAGCTCGGCATTCATGAGATCCGCATCCATCACTGGATGATAAGGCGCGATCCATGGCGCAAAAACCGCGCCCGTCACCATGATAGCGCAGATGAGGCCGCCAAAGACGAGATTGAAACGCAATTTCATCGGCCTACTCGTGGCTTATACGCGGATCAATGACCGCATAGAGAATATCAACAATCGTATTGATGATCAGAAACCACAATACGATCACAAGAATGGCGCCTTGCACGACCGGAATATCACGCATCGACACGCTGTCGATCAGCAAGGAGCCAAGCCCCGGCCATGAAAAAAGTTTTTCCACCACAACAGCCTGCCCCATCATCGAGCCAAACTGCAATCCGATCGTCGTTATAATGAGCACCAGCGCGTTGCGCATGACATGCCATTTGACAAGGCGGAAGCTGCTCATGCCTTTGGAGCGCGCGGTGCGGATAAAATCAGCACCCATCACTTCAAGAACGGCTGCGCGCGTGGTTCTCGCCAGAAGGGCAAGTGGCGCAACGCCCAAGGTGAGTGCAGGCAGGATCACATGCCTTATACCGCCATCGCCATAGCCAAAACTCGGTAACCAGCCAAGCGTCAGCGCAAAGAAATACATCAGAAGCAGACCAAGCCAGAATTGCGGCAACGAAAGACCGGATACTGCACCAATCATGGTAACACTATCCAGAATACTGCCGGGCCGGAGGGCTGCCAGAAAACCAAGCGGCACACCAACAAGGATCGCAAAAGCCATGGCTGCAAATGCGAGCTTCAGCGTCGGCCCCATACGCTCGTGAATAAGCGAGATGACGGGCTGCCTTGATCTGTAGGAAATGCCAAGATCTAACTGCGCAAGCTGCACCATATAATTGCCGAACCGGACATGAACAGGCTTGTCGAGGCCAAACTCCTGCGTGATCTTTTCGACTATTTTGGGATCGCTCATGCCCTTGCCATTCGCAATCAGTCCCGAGGCAATACTACCGGGGACCACGCTAAAAATGATAAAGATCAGCAGGGATACAGCAATGACCGTCGGTATCATCTGCAAGACGCGGCGGACAATAAAATAGAGCACACAGTCCTCTTTTCAGATCGAAGAGAAACCAGCCCGCCCCCAAAAGGCGAGCCGATCCAGATAGGCTCGATTTAACGCCCCGATGGAACCGTGTCGTCAACCCAGAGCTTTTCATAGGACTGAACCGCGAGCTCTGCCGAGTTCGGCTGAAGACCATGCAGCCATGGCTGATGCGCCATGACAGCCTTGTTGTAATTGAAGAACCAGACCGGCGCTTCCTCCTGCAACAGATTGTTGGCCTTCTTCAGAATCTCGTTTTTTTCTTCTTCGGTTTTAGCCAGCTTGGCCTCATCGACCAGCTTGTCGAAGTCCGCATTGGCAAATTTCTGATAGTTGCAAGCAGATTGCGGCGTCGTTGAATAGAAGCATTGCATCGCAGTCAGCGCATCAGGTCCACTTTCCAGCGACCACATATAAGCCTGAAAATTGCCCGCTGGAACCACATCGGCGAGAACAGAGGCCTCAACCGGCTTTGCCTTCACCTTGATCCCAACCTTATCCAGCATCGGAATGATGGCCTGAACAATCGTCAGGCCCCAGCTTTCATTCTGCGTCGCGGTCAATTCAAACTCAAAGCCATCCGGGTAACCGGCTTCGGCAAGCAGCGCCTTCGCCTTTTCAGGATCATAGGGATAAGGCTTCGCATCCTTATCGAAAGCTGGCGAAGAATTTGGCAGCCAGCCGACCGCACGATATGCCTTGTCTTTCACAAGACGCTTGATGATCAGATCACTGTCGATGGCATAATTGATCGCCTGACGAACACGCTTGTCCTGAAACGGCTTGAAATCCGGGTTAAAACCAACAGCACGCGTGTAAACTTCCGCGACTTCCACCATGTTCTTCGCAAGCTCAGGATCTGCAAGATAGGCGGTATATTGTGCAGGCCCAAGAACCGCGACATCAATCTCCTTGTTGCGGAAGGCCACATCACGTGCAGAGGCATCCCCCATGATCATGATATTGATCTTGTCCGCGTAAGGCTTTCCCTTTTCGTAATATTTATCCCACTTTTCAACCGTCAGACGGGAGCCGGGAATGTATTCCGCAAACTTGTAAGGGCCAAGACCAATCGGGTGACGTTGAAAGACATCGCTGTCGCCCTCTCCGGCCGGATAAATGGCCGTATTGTTGCGCATGAACTGGTAACCGGGATCTATCGGCTGTTTAAGGGTGATTTCGAGCGTGTGATCATCAATCTTTTTCAGGCCGGAAATTTCCGTTGCTTTGCCTTGGGTATAGTCTTCCGCGCCCTTTATTTCGGAAATATAGCGTGCCGGAGGAAATGCCTTCTTCGGGTCCATTATCCGGGTATAGCTCCAGATAATATCATCCGCCGTCAATGGCTTACCATCGTGAAAAAATGCGTCTTCCCGTAGCTTATATGTATAGACAAGCTTGTCATCCGAGACCGTTACATCTGTTGCAAGACCCAATACCGGCTTATTCTGATCGGCATCCCAATCATAAAGCGTGCGGTGAATAGCCTTTGCATAAAACTCATCCTGCGTGGCCGGAGATGCCTGAATATCAAGCGTCGAAAAACTATCCCCATAAGGGGCTACGAAATTAATAACGCCTCCGGAACGAGGCGCGTCGGCAGCGTAAGCGGCAGTGCCCGCCATCAAAACTGCGGACAATGCTGCAAGCAACGCAAATTTTCTCATATTCTTCCCCATCTTATCCTCTCACTTGATTTCTTATGATCCGTTCGGTGCTCTGAACACCACTTCGCCATCGCGAAGGGTGAGCACACAACGCGTATCGTTAAGGATTTCATCCGGCTTCGCATTGAGCATATTGCGGGAGAACACAGCGATATCGGCCACCTGACCGGGGATCAGCTTGCCTTTCACATGTTCGAGCTTCTGCGAGAAAGCACCATACTCGGTATAGACCTGAAGCGCTTCTTCAATACTCACCCGCTCACGCGCATCCATGACTGTCCCTTTGCCGGTCTCACGCGTCAGCATCGAATAGATGTTCGGATAGGGATTGGGGTGACAGACAGGCGCATCGCTGCCCGTTGCGGGCTTGAAACCAAGATCTTTCCATGTCTTGAGCGGATAGCTCGACAGTGCTTTTTCTTCACCAAGAACCGAAATATAGGCGTCGCCAAAATCATAAATAAACACTTGCTGTGGGCATGGATAAATCCCCGCCTTTTTCATCCGCTCGTGCTGCTGTGGTGTGGAGAAGCCACAATGTTCAATACGATGGCGACGGTCCGCATCGGGGTAAGCTGCAAGCGCCTTTTCATAAGCGGTAATCAGCTGCCCGATGGCAGCGTCTCCAATGGCATGGCAGGCAAGCTGATAGCCTTTTTTATGCGCGTCAAGCACCAGCGCTTCAAGCTCTGCATCGGGTAAAATCTGCACACCAATATTGTTATCATCACCAAGATAAGGCTTGCTCATCCAGGCTGTGCGACCGCCTGCGGAGCCATCAAGGAAAATCTTGACCGCACCCACCGTCAACATGTCATCGCCAACGCCGGACACAAGACCGGCTTCATAGCATTTTTCGACAATCGACGCTCCAGGATCGCCCAGAAGCACAAGCCAGGTGCGGACCGGCAATCGTTTGTTAAGCTTGGCGAAATTGTAGGCCCGAATTTCATCAAAGCCTGCAACCTGACCAACGGCTGCATCCATGACGCTGGTGATACCGTAAGAAAGCAGAAGATTGCCCGCAGCCTCAATGGCGTCGATCATCTCTTCTGTGGTTGCCTTTGGGATAGCCTTCCGCACAACGCCTTGCGCATTTTCTGCGACCATGCCCGTCAGCACGCCATTTTGCTGTTCAATCAGACCACCATCCGGCACCGGTGAATTTTCATCAATTCCCGCAAGCTCAAAAGCCTTCGAGTTGAAAATCGATACATGGCCGCAGGCACGCACGAGCATGACCGGATGATGCGGCGCCACAGCATCAAGCTCTGATTTATACGGATGACGGCCAACATCAAGCTTGGTTTGATCATAGCCACGCGCCCTGATCCAGGTTCCGGCAGGTGTGGAAGCGGCTTGTTCGCGTATTGCATCGAGCAAGCTTTCCAATGTCGGTGCCGCTTGCGATGTCGCATCAATCCAGTTGAGCGTGAGCCCCACTGATATGAGATGCAGATGTGCATCGTTTAAACCCGGCGTCGCAAACTGCCCCTCCAGATCAATCACATGCGTATTGTCGCCTTTGAGCGACCAGATCTCATCTTTGGTGCCCGTTGCAAGCACTTTGCCCTGCCAGATCGCCAGAGCTTCTGCTGTGCCCTCCTCATACCCACACCAGATCGTACCATTATGAAGTATGGTATCAGCACGCAAACCGGGCATTACAGACATTCAGGCATTCCCTTCTCAGAGCACGTTTCGATCTGATCCCATCAGAGCGATGTATCTCATTTTGTTGTTTTGACGCAGACTTATCCCAAAACCTGCCAATTTGAGAGAGGCATGCTTTAAGTCATCGCTTTTTTAGAAGATGATCAGACTCCTGCTCATCTCGCAACTGATAAAGTTATGAGTTTCTATTTTTTAGCTTGCAACTTTTCCAGACTGGGGATGCACGATAAGCGTGCAACAATATAGGGGCAGCGACTTCAAGCGCGAGATAGTGAACTGTAACAGCAATAGCAGCAATGATTTACGCTCTGCGCTCGCCCCACCCAATCGAAGACTCACCTCTCATGATTACATCCCGATCGTGTCATACCGCAAACAGCAGCCCATGCATATTCTCAACTTATCCAAAATAGAAGCCTCGAAGCGATTGGGCCAAATTACACCGCAAAGATAACGCGCCTGACTTGAAAATGAAAACAGACACAGTAAAAAATCATAACCACTTGGCAATTCTCGCCAGCCAAAACAAGGCGGTAAAGTCCAAAGACCTCGCACTTCAAGGTCTTTGGATCACCAATTCATTCAAATCAAAAGCCTATTTATGAGCGCTGCTCTAAGTTATGTAGAATTCAAAGTTATAACTGCCCTCTTCAAAATTTTTAAAAGACATGCCGTGATCTACTGCATAAGCATATATATATCCTGCCCCTTCAGTGCAGAATATAACGAAATTTCCCGTATTCCATACGGGTGACAGCATCAAAGAACACTTTGACAAATTATCGTATGGTGTAGTGCCTTTTAATGAACTCGTTGTTAACCACATTGCATCAGCTGATGTATTCGGGGAATACTTTGCCGGGATAATAAAATTATTTACATTATCGTAAAAAAAAGTCATATATAATTTATGATTTAAAATGGAATCGAATGTATTGGGATTTGCTGAGATAGTCCACGCCACTTGACTCGGATCCGGTCGCGCCGTTTGACTCTTCAAATAACTCCAGCTAGAACTTGAACTATACTTCTCCGCACCCAAGAATTGACTCGTACGCACTCCGTTATATTCAATATCTATACCTAAAGTATAAGTTCCGAATGCAATAGCACCAAAAGGAACACCAGGCGTTAACAATTTATTGCTTTCAGTATCGATAGATGTATTATATCGATTTTGTATTTTCTCGGCCCTTTCGTTAAATCCAGAGATGAACGGGTTCCATTCGCTGACATCTTTTCCCGAATTTTTGTAATTGGTCGGCATACCTGCTGTATCAAATGTAAATGCTAGGTCGTTTCCATACTGATCGAAACCCGTTATAGAAATGAATTTATTAGGAGTGCTTTTTTCAGGGAAACATGAAAAATTAGCATACCAAGCAAAATATATTTTCGCTTTCTCAGGATGATAGAGTTTTGTTTTTGGTGAATCCATCTGACCCTCTACAGTCATTTCATTTGGAGACGGCAATTTCTTCGGAGGGTATTTTGGATCTACATTAAACGGCCATAAATAAACTTGGTAACTGTAAAGATCTTTAGTGACTTGTCTCAAACCGTAAGGCCAATTAATTGCTGTATTAGCACTCAATGTAGCAATATCACTTGGTATAGCAAATTTCGTATTATCAATGTAAGCCTCGAAGTACCAAACTCTGTAGAAATTATCTGCCGTATCTATCGCATCCTTATTCACAGGGCCAAAGTCATTAATATCTTTTTTATCGAAAAATGCGTCCACTTTTAAGTCACTGCCGGTAATCGTTCGCTTCTCCAGCGTTCTGATAGAGGGGCACCTACTTAAATCGAGAGGTTCCGTTCCGTTCGTGCAATATGTAATGGGAGCAATAGAATGAGCCTCACCAAGGACATTTCCATAGCGATCCCTCTGAGGTGGATCCGTCGGTTCTATCCTCATTCCGGGAAGTTTGATTTCCAGACCAAATGTATACGAGTCGGTTTCACCTTTCTCGCCAGCATATGCGGTAGATGTAATGTAGTAATTGACTACTCTTAAATTAATCGCTTCAGAAGGCTGCTCTTCTTCAAGCATTGGTCCACCTGAGTCAAACAGGGCCGTGCCATAGCTATCATTAGGCGGCGTATCATAAGCTCTCCATTGATAAAAATCACCCATTCCTAAGTACTCTTGGGTAACATTATCGATAAGTCTAATATGCTGGCGAATTGTGTCGGAGCTGAGCGACAAATTAACCCTTGGAGATCTGGGGTTTAACATAACCTTCAAACCCGCGAAATGGTTCCCGTTTGCAAAAAGTAATCTTCTCGAGAAATTCGGCGATGACATGAACGTTGAGCTAACAGAGCTAACGTCTGTCCAAGGATCAAAAAACTCGAAATCGACTACGACAGATGGAAATCCCGAACCGCGAGTGATAGTTATGCTACCTCTGCATGGCTGTGTACTTCTAATTGTTAAAGTTTGCGTTTTTCCACTCGCCTGCGTCTTTAAGTGAGCTTCTTTAGAGGAATTATAGAGATAGTTGTCATTGGGGTCTTCAAATGTTTTTTGATCAAATTCGACGCCACCACTTATTGCTATATTCAATATCTCACCGCCAAATCCATCTCCCGATTTTGTCTTTCGGCCTAAAAAGCCATATATTGTAATAAACGACTTTCCATCGGCCGCTGCGTAACCATGATAGCAAAATACACCATCTGTACTAAGTTCCCCACAAGCTAATAATTCATTATCATCATTTGAACTTGACAGTACAATCAAGTCCATAAACAAATCTTCTGGCGCCATTATAGTAAAATCTTTTGTATCATGGTCAATTTCATTTCCAGACCGATCACTTATGCTGGCAATCAAGTAATCACCTCCCCAGAGAAGCGGCGTTATTTTTGCTTCAAAATTCCCAAGGTTATCAGTATTCCCAGAAGCAGAGTACCCCCCTTGAGAAATTGTATATTTCTCTGGATTTTCAACAAATACCGCTGGACCTAACTTATTTAAGTCTAATGATACCTGTTGTCCCTCAACTGCAACACCACCAGCGGTTACAGATACTGTAGCATATATTTTACCATCAAAAGCACTCTCTGTTGGAGATATATCTAGCTTAATTTTATCTAACGGAGCCGAAAATGTGAATTTCTGCGTATCACTGGACTTCGGAACCATAAATGTGTTTTCGTACAAAGCGCCGGTTATACTCGCACTCAGCGATTTTTCGGCGGTGAATTTAACAATAGTAACCGCAGAACCTTTTAGTATAAGGTCCTTTGTTTTTAGGCCAGTGATTGCGCCATTATCATCAAGGAAATATACTTCACTTTCATTTACACCGGTGAACTGCAGTTTTGCCATATAGCTTGTGCCATCCACTCCATCAGCAACGCTGACTTCAGCAATAATTATAGAGGCATCATCAGGCTTATTGCCTGCGCCTGTCCATGGTTTGGCAGGGCTGTTCTTGATAGAAATCTTAAGGCTTTTTGCATCACCCATAACTAATATCCTTTTATGTTTAAATAAAATTCAAAAAAATCACTTTAGAAAAAAAATAATACATAATTATGCGTCATATTTTTATCTAAAAAAGTGATTTTTATTCATTTAACGAGTATAATAGAACAACCAAGGCATCCATTGAAAGCAAAAAAGTTGCAATCAAATACCACTCTACATCACTTCATTTGCCGACTCAGACTATGCTGCATCTACTGCCGCTAGAGCATTTCCAATGGTTCAATCAAAACAGGAAATACTCTAGGTATTTCAGCCCTTAGCGTTGTGGTTGTCATAATATGACTACAATTCGACATAGTCATAAAACGCTGAAAACACAGTATTCTTTCAAAAAAAGCCTTTACATTCAGTCATCATTCCCCAAGAAAGGCATCCCTAACACGTTGGACATCTGCCCTGATGGTGCTCTCAAAGGGGGTCTGACGGTTTCGCGGGCGGGGGGCAGGTCTGGTGTACGGTCTGGAGGCATAGGTATTAAAGTATCAAGGTTTGCTGAAGAGGGGCTACGAGCTTCCGAATGCAACGAAAACGATCCGGGAGTCTGTGTCGATACGGACCTATTTCGGGCTGTTGAGGATATCTCATTTTCTACCTGCTCACCGGTGTTGCCTGAAGTACTCTCGGTTCTATTAAAGCGCTCTGCAATTTTATTGATGCCTTTATTTACAGTTTCGGCCAGCATCGTAGCGCCCCATGCTACAGCGCCTGCGCCTATACTCCAGGCCTCTAGATTTTCACTTTTTGAATTATCGTCAACGGTTTTTGTAATGCTGCCATTTTTTGTAGGTATGATCACTGTTTTGGGAGCTTGATAGTCACACATGGAAGCAATACCTGTTCCTATCTGCGTCGCTGTTGCAGCCACTGCCACGAGCTTTACACCGGTTGAAGCTATGTTTGCCACCGTGCATTTTTCAGCCAAAACCGCAGCTGCCTCAGTTGCTTCTGCACCCTCCGTTGCTACTCTATACGCGGCAATGCCCATCTCCGCTGTATCAGCTATGGCTCCAGCACCTGGCACAACCACCACTGCCAATGTCATGAGCATTGCCCCGGCCAACACCCAATTCATCTTGAAATGCCCTGAAGGGTCTGCGAAGTTTATAGGATCGCCTTGGCAATAAGCGTATGGATTGACACCGCCTTGCCCGAAAGGCGACAGGGAGTCTGGGGCATTGAATCGCATAAGGATTGGATTGAAGGCGCGGTATCCATTTCCCAGGTGATAGTGGCCTGTGATGGGGTCCCTGATTTGTCCATTAAAATCAAGGTCGGCCGTTGGATCCGGGTCTGCATGCAGATAGCCATAGGCGGTGTATGCTCTCAATGCGCTCACGCCCGTCTTGTCGAGTTGAGCCAGGGTGGAGCCCATAGCGGTGGTAATTGCCGCTGAGATGCCTTGCGGGGTTTGATGGGCGAGATACTCACCATTGGCCCGCACCCATCTGTTGATTGTCTGCGTGCCATTGTTGGTATCAATGGCGTAGCTTAAGGCGTTGTCGCGATAGTAAAAGTTGGTTTGCTTGCCATCAGAAAGTGTCTGACTACTAAGCTTGTCAAACGCATCATAAGCATAGGTTAGTGTATTCGTAGCATCCTGCACGGAGTACAGACGTCCGAAGCGGTCATAAGTGAGTTTTCTGCCCGCTTCGTCTTTTACCATGCGCCCACAGCTGTCATATTCGAGTGCAATGTCTGCAACGGAACTGTCGCTGCAATGCACGCTCAGCAACTGCGCGTTGTCAGTAGCGCTGAAGCCGTATGTAAACTGCTTTGTGCTGCCATCGGCATAGGTGTTCTGTGCCTGGGTGATGTTGCTGAACGCATCATAGGTGAACACCTGATCAGTGAGAGGGAAGCCCAGCGGATCCTGCGGATGGTTTACCCCTGTGCTTTTCCAGTTCGAGAGGCGGTTACGATTATCGTATTCATAAGAATATTTCTGAGTGGCAACAGAGCTTCCAGCTTCCTGAATGCTGCGCGACGACACAAGGCCAAGCAGCGGATCAAATGCCTGACCCACAGTGAGGGCCTTTGGCATTTTGGTACTGGTATATGTTCTTGCGGTCTCTCTGAGAAACGCATCGCGTGTGATCGTCGCATTCAGCGTGAACGCATCTGACGAATTCAGTACGCTCCAGCCAGATATGTGTCCATTATTGTAGCTAAAATCTGCCTGAACGTCCGTCCCGCTCACCGAATTCAGGCTGCCATCGTTCTTATTATAAGTGAACTTTGTGACTGTACCATCCACATCTGTTTGGCTCAGTCTTCTACCAAGAACAGACCATTTCGTTTCTTCCAATAGGAATTTTGCCGCTCTTATATGCGTCTTTTCATTCACACGCCCAAGACTGTCGTAAGCATAAGTAGTAACAAGGCCACCTGTTTCGCTTGCGGCAGACAAACGTCCAATAGAGCTGTAATAATACTTCTTGGAAGAGTTTGAAGCGTCTATCTGTGTAATAACTTCCCCGAGGTAGACGTTATATTTATACGTAAGATGGAAACCATCTGGAGAGTAGACCTGCGATGGTTTCTGTGAGATGCATTGATCGCTGTCACTGTATGAATATCTCCACTGCCGACCACCATTTGTAACAGTTTTGAGCCGATCCAGACCGTCAAAAGTCTGCTGCCCCATATCAACAGGCGTAGTCGTGCCTGGCTTCTGTATCTGAAGC